>CAYJEE010000040.1:0-1521 GCA_964369145.1 uncultured Candidatus Saccharibacteria bacterium | reverse complement strand
TAAACCTCCCTTCAGTCGTCGAGCCGAGCACCACGATAGCTATCGGATTGCCGAAGCCTGCATCAAATACTATTGCCAAATTACCACCTGCCATATTGGTAAATCCTGTTTTTGAAGCAATCACATTTGGAATCTCTGAAAGACTACTATTTGTATTTATTACTTCATGAGAAAACTGTGCAGAACGTATAGTTTCTTTTTCATTACGAGTCGCTTCGAGTAATTCTGGATACTGCTTGAGTACGTGCGCAAAAAGATGTGCAACATCGAGGGCTGACCCATATCCGCCCGTCGAACCATCTGCATTATCAAGTCCTGTTTCATTTGTAAACGCAAGTGTGGAGAAACCAAGCGCCACTGCTTTAGTATTCATTTCTTTAATAAATTCACTTCTTCCTACAGAATAATCTACTGTGCGAAGCTTGAATGCTCCCGCGACGGAAGCGAGTGAACGCGCACCATCATTTGACGACACAATAAGTGACAAATCGAGGAGATCTGAGAGCTTGAATACCTCCCCATCACGCAAGCCACTATCCCCTTCTTCTACCAAAAATTCTTTCAAAATACGTACTTCTGTTTCTTTTGGAAGCATTTCTCGTGCGACAAATGCGGACATGATTTTCGTGAGAGATGCGAGAGGACGAGGTGTCTGAGCATCTTTTTCAGCAATTATTTTTTGAGATCCGATATCAAACACAACATACGAAGAAGCCTGGACCATCGGCTCGACAAATACAGCAGATACCTGTGTGTTTGTGTCTGTGGCTATATGAGCTTTCTGCGTATCAACACGATAAATCAGCACACCGAGACTTACGATCAGTGCTACGAGGGAAATATTAAATGCAAACAACGGTATGTTTGTTTTTGTATCTTCAGTAGTTGGTTCCATTATTCTTCGGTATGTTCTATTTCTTCCTGTCGACGTGCAATCTCTTTTACAACATCAACATATCCCGGCAAATCTTTTACCGATGTGATACCTAAATATTTTAGCGCATCTACACTCGGTGTGTACAGGTAAATCCGCTCATCGAGCTTACTTCCCACTTTTTCGATGAGTCCTCGGAGCAAAAGATTTCGTAATGAAAAAGACACATTGACCCCTCTGATATACTCAATCTCTTTTCGTGTCACCGGGCTCTTGTACATAATCACTGCAAGGGTCTCAAGCGATGCTTGCGATAAATCTTTCGAAAGTTCTTCTTTTACGATTTTTTCAATGAGTTCAGATGCATCTGGAGAAGTCACAAGTGAATATTCCCCCCTGTTCTCCAAAAGTACGATTCCACGGCCACCCAGAGCCTCACGGAGTGCTTCTAGACCCTGTTTTATCTCATCTTCTGTCACCTCGAGCCAAGCCGAAAGATCCGCCAGTGATACTGGTTCGTTTTTGTAAAATAAAGTTGATTCGATTTGTTGTTCCATTATAATTTCATTATATCACTTCAGGTTTCAAATTTGAGTAAAGTTCTAGGCGGATTAGAAAAATAATTGTAGACGTACTCGTTGTACGGC
>CAYJEE010000039.1:0-2019 GCA_964369145.1 uncultured Candidatus Saccharibacteria bacterium | reverse complement strand
TTTCGCTTTACGCTTGAACGGCTTTTCTTTACTAATTGATTTATCGTTGACATTGGCTACTACTCTAATACATATCGGGTAAAAATGCAACAACCCAAAGCACAAAAGATTTTGGATACGAAAAAGGACCTTTTGTGCACACATGTGCAAAAGGTCCTACATAAGAATTCATAGGAATTCTGATAAGCAATGAAGTGATGATCGAGGTATCGAGGTATCGAGGTATCGAGGTATCGAGGTATCGAGGTATCGAGGTATCTGATAAACAGAGTACTCTCTATTAAAATTTTGTCAAATGGGTAATAAAAAGGTCTGAAGCTCATCGAGCGACAGACCTTGGGCGCAACAGCGCACAACAAACGAAACGATACGAAACAAGTACACAACTTATCACAACAGAACACAACAAGCCTAAACGATACTGCAAACATTGAAAACGGACTTTGTGGCCTGACTAGAGAGCAGAAGCTCCCTAACTGAGACTAGTATTACATATTCATAAATATTGTCAAGTGGATATGAAAAAGGGTCTGCGTACATACTAAGTACTACAGACCCTATAACCGACCTCCTTCCGGAAGTAGAGAGGTTTACACGAGACTAGCTCAAGGTGCGAGAAGTGCGAGAAGTGCGAGAAGTGCGAGAAGTGCGAGAAGTGCGAGAAGTGCGAGAAGTGCGGAAAATGAGAAGGACGTAACCAACTCATCTGAATAAAAATTATCAAATACACTAAACTATGTCAAGTACTACATCCCTACTCCTGTAATCACCTGGAAAAGAAAGCTCACTACCGGAGAAAGGAATTGTGACAAGAAAAAGACGAAGAATATGAGGATTGTTGTGCCATAGGCTTCCATAGTAGCCCGTAGGTGAGCCATATTGTATGGCAAAAAGGCAAAGAGGATCTTTGATCCATCAAGTGGTGGAATGGGTACGAGGTTAAAGCATGCAAGAACAAGGTTGATGATCGTAATAGTGGCTGATATTTGCAGGAAACCAGCGGATACAGACAGGACACCTACTGCTGCAAGGCGGATAATGAGGCCAAAAAACACTGCAATACATATATTAATGAATGGTCCTGCAAAAGCCACGATAGCTTCACCCCATTTTTGATTCCTGAGGTTATACGGATTGAAAGGTACCGGCTTTGCCCAACCGATGATAAAACCACCGAGCTGATATGACAAAAATGGCAGAATAACAGATCCAAACCACTCTAAATGTTTCAATGGATTAAGCGTGAGTCGCCCCTGGAACCGTGCGGTGTTATCCCCCTGAAGATACGCAGCATACCCATGAGCGACCTCATGGACAACCACTGAAAACATAAGAATAAGTAATGAAAAGATAAAATCGATTTGCATATTGGTAAAATTATGCTACCATATTCCCACATACAAATATATGGCAAAAGCATGTCCAATAACTAAAAAAAGTTCTCAGCTCCAGGGCGGATACTCAAACCGAACTCGTGCAACCAAGTTTAACCCAACTGGTATCGTACGAAAATACGCAAACCTTCAGAAAAAGAAGATCTATATTCCTGAACTCAAAAAGAGCATCACTATGGAGCTCTCTACTCGAGCGATAAAGACTATGCAGAAGAATGGAGTCTATGCCACTCTACGAAAAGCTAAGTTAGTCTAAGTGCTTTGGTCTTTTTCACTTATCTCATCTTCTGAAATTTGAAAATACTCCTCACCTTACGATAAGTAAGGCTTGTCATATTTTAAAATTTCATAAGCGATCTAAGCGAAAAATCCTCAAAGATTCTTTATATAATTTTCTTAAATACAAATAAAACCCCATTTCTGGGGTTTTATTTTTTTCTCTTAAAAACCTTTCCATCGGACTCAAATACAATAGTTCCTTCATTCATTGTTACCAAGGTCTCTACTTTGTTTTTAATGAGTGTGTCGAGGGTAGCCTGACGGGGATGTCCGTACGAATTCCCTTTTCCCGCTGAAATCACCGCAATATCTGGACTCACCGCTTTTACAAACTCATCCCCCGTAG
>CAYJEE010000038.1:0-2091 GCA_964369145.1 uncultured Candidatus Saccharibacteria bacterium | reverse complement strand
AATGCCATCCGGCAAACCCCGGCCATTTCCAGACTTCCGATGTGACTGTAAACTTGGCTTTTTTCATAAGGCCAGTATAACAAAAACCGCACACAAAATGCGATTTTTGTTGTGCGGCCATGCAATCTTTAACGCTTAAATAGCTCTGAAAATTCACCCGGAGTCATGGTGTAGTTAAAACCAGGAGTTTTTTCTTGCAAACGCCCTGATCTTTCTTTGTTATATTTCGGAGTATCTTTCAGTTGCACAAAACAAACTGCGGAATACCGCCCATTGTCTTTAGTCTCAACTGTTGCAACCACTCGATGACATAATGCAATAAGTTTACCTTCTGATCGGAGTTGCATTTGCATTGAAGGAATGATGACAGTCTCTCCAGAAGAAACCGGCATATCCACAAAATCATTAAGTGATGCAGCATTGTACGGTAAACACTGTAACCCTTTATCACTTTCAAATAAATGCAAAGTGAAACCGCTTTGATCTGTATGTGCAGATGCCGTCTCTTCACCAACACTTCTTTCTCCAAAATAATGAATGAAACGGATAAAAAACACATCCTCACCATGACTTACTTCATCCACCAAACCACGAACACCAAAATCTTTTTCAACATCAGAAGCAAAACCTATCACAATTGGTTTAACTAAATCAACCAATGAGACTGCTTTTTGAACAAAGTCTAACATCATTGGATTTTGTATACGTTCGATATTCTGAAGTAGCCAATCTTTACCAGACAAAGCAACATCAAAGTTTTCCTTTCGGTCCCCTTTGTTTCCGCTACCATCTTTCAGCTCGTATCCGACACCATCAGCACTGTTGCTATATGGAAGATTTTTTTTCACTTCAGACGGCAGCGCACAGAAAATCTCCCATGCTTCTACAGCATCTTCAACTGCCTTTCGCAAACCAGAAGGATATGTCACGGAGACAGAGCCTGTTGTTTCCAAATCTTGTGTATTCATGTTGTTATTCCTTATTGATTAATGTGCAATCCACTATAAGTATAGTTTTGTACAAGAATAAAAAAAGCGAGGAGGTCCTCGGTAAAAAAAGTGCCTTATATATTGCATTATCAGAGCGAGTCGTCGCTTTGTATGTTTTCTTCAAAAAAGAAAGGTGTGGTATGTATCACCTTTTTCTGTACTGCTTCGAGTACTTTTTTAATACCCTTAATAGAATCAAACTCGCCTGATTCATTTTCTATAGCCTCGTCTATCGGTACCCACATATTATGACCAAAATCACTATCGACAAGCAACTCACCGCTATATGTATCTGTGTATGTAATCGGAAACATAACGTCAGAAAATATTTCCCCACTTTTGTATAATATTCTTCGTTCACACCCGACCAGTTTTAATGTCGCAGAAAGACCTGTCTCTTGCATAAGCTTACGTGAGGCAGCCTCTTCGATAAGCTCACCCTTCAGCACCACACCTCCCATCACCCCGACCTTCCCGTAGGAAGGATTTGATTTTCGTATCTGATTTAATATTTCTATCTGCCCGTTTACAACACGAGAGACAATCGTAATCACATTTATCTTAAATAGACTCGTGATTGAATTATTGTCTGGATACGGATCAGCGACGTGTTTTATACCCTTCAAAGAAAGCGTATATCCCGTATCACTTTTCTCTACAAAGTCTTTCCTTACGAGATACTGTAAATGATAGTTAAAAAGGTCATTAGGAACCTTTTCTGGCTGGAGCTCACTGTAGCGAAGAGAGAGCGCGTTTTTTAGCTTAGAAAGGATATGGTTTTGTATGGGAGAAAAAGTATGAGACATACCCTTTTACTATACGTATTATTACCTAATCCGCAACATTATTTTTTTCATAGTAAGTGCGCCAATGATCGCACATATAACACACACAAAATACACAAAAAGTATCTCAACAAAACTATATGGAACATGCCGGAGACTACCGAGGATAACCGTAAAAATCCAGGACACAAGCGAGAGTGCTCCACTGGTCATAATAAAGGAAGATTTCTTGAGAAATGTTTCGGACTCTTTCAATTTGATGCCGAGATGATTTCTGATATGAGGAATATGAATCGTGTGAAATACCACACCGTTTA
>CAYJEE010000037.1:0-2435 GCA_964369145.1 uncultured Candidatus Saccharibacteria bacterium | reverse complement strand
CGTGTTGATTTTTATAAGAGCCTGTTTAGAATCTAATGCCTAAGTAAAATTATCAAATTCTGAGGCAGAAACAGAGGATGAGGCTCGAGGCATATCTGGATATGTCGAGAGACGAAACTCTGTTTATGACGGGAATTTGATAATTTTGGTAGGCAAGTTTGATTTTACAACATGTTTTTGCGGTTAGATTCTAAACAGGCTCTAAGCACAACTTAATCATTAATCATTTTATTTATGAATCGCGATTATCCACTCGAGAGAGTACGAAACTTCGGTATTATTGCTCACATTGACGCAGGTAAGACCACAACATCAGAGCGTATCTTGTATTACACAGGTATGTCTCACAAAATCGGTGAAGTGCACGATGGTGCAGCAACCACTGACTGGATGGAACAAGAAAAAGAGCGTGGTATTACTATTACCGCTGCGGCAATTACCTGTTTCTGGAACCCAACCTATATGGGTACAGATACATCAAAGAAATTGCGATTCAATATTATCGACACTCCAGGTCACGTAGACTTTACTGTAGAAGTAGAGCGATCTTTGAAGGTACTCGACGGTGGAGTAGTGGTGTTTGACGGTGTGGCAGGTGTAGAGCCTCAGTCAGAGACTGTATGGCGACAGGCAGACAAGTACCATGTGCCTCGAATCTGTTTTATCAACAAACTCGACCGAACAGGAGGATCATTTGACCGGTCATTCAAGTCAATCGTAGAACGACTCAACAAAAACGCAGTGCGAATGCAGCTTCCGATCGGTGAAGAAGGTAACTTCGAAGCAGTTATCGACCTTTTGAAGATGAAAGCGTATTACTTTGAAGGTGAAATGGGTATTAAAATCCGAGAAGAAGAAATCCCAGCAGAATACATGGCTGATGCAGTGAAATTCCGAGCAGAGCTTGTAGAAAAAGCAGTAGAATTTGATGATGAGATGATGGCGGGATATCTCGAAGGAAAAGAATTTTCAATCGATGAATTGAAAGCAGTGATCCGAAAAGCGGTGATTGCCAACAAGCTTTTCCCTGTGTTTACCGGTTCAGCTCTTAAAAACAAAGGTGTACAGCTCGTTCTCGACGCAGTGGTAGACTTTCTCCCATGTCCACTTGATATTCCTCCAGTACACGGTACAGACCCAGTGACTGGTGATGAGATTTCTCGAAAGGCATCTGATGATGAGCCGTTTGCAGCGCTCGCATTCAAACTTCAGACAGACCCATTCGTAGGACAGCTTACGTTCTTCCGTGTGTACTCAGGTACCGTAGAATCTGGTTCATATATCTACAACTCAACAACAGGTGAAAAGGAACGCCTTGGACGTATTGTGCGCCTTCAGGCAAACGACCGAGAAGAGGTGAAGAAAGTGTATGCAGGAGAAATCGCCGCTGCGGTAGGTCTCAAAAATGCAAAAACATCTCACACATTCTGTGATGAAAACAAACCAATTATTCTTGACCCAATCAAGTTTGCTGAACCAGTGGTGTCTCTCCGAATCGAACCAAAAACAAAAGCTGATCAGGAAAAGATGGGTATGGCACTCAAAAAACTTGGAGATGAAGATCCAACATTCCGAATTTCATCAAACACAGAAACAGGAGAAACTATTATTTCAGGTATGGGTGAGCTTCACCTTGAAATCATGGTTGATCGTATGAAGCGAGAGTTTGGTGTGGAGGTAAATATCGGTAAACCACAGGTAGCGTACCGAGAAACTATTCTTGGTTCTGCTGAAGCTGAACACAAATACATCAAGCAGACGGGAGGTAAAGGTCAGTATGGTCACGTGAAGCTTACGATCAAGCCACTCGAAGCTCTTGTAGAAGGGGAGAAGATTGCTAAAAATGTGAAACGATACGATGAGTTTGAATTCATCGACTCTATCAAGGGAGGTGTGATTCCACAAGAATTTATCCCTGCAGTAGAAAAAGGTGTGAAAGAAGCGATGGATCGAGGTATTGTCGCAGGATACAAGATGGTAAACGTGTCTTGTGAGCTTACATTCGGTTCATATCACGACGTGGACTCATCTGAAATCGCATACAAGATCGCTGCATCTCAGGCATTCCAGGAGGCTGCAAAGAAAGCAAAATCTGTTATCCTCGAACCGATCATGAAGGTAGAAGCGGTGATGCCAGAACAATTTATGGGAGATGTGACTGGTTCACTCTCATCAAAACGAGGACAAATCGAAGGTATGGAAGAGCGATTTGGTTTGAAAGTTATCAAAGCAAAAGTTCCTCTATCAGAAATGTTTGGTTACACCACAGATATTCGTTCTATGACTCAGGGTCGTGGATCGGTGACTATGGAGTTTGATCACTACGAGGTGGTACCACCAAATGTCGAGAAAACTATTGTAGAATCTCGGAAGTAGCACCTTGGTCTTTTTGCTCGATTTCTTCGTTACTCGTCCGATAGAATTTTCCGCCGTAC
>CAYJEE010000036.1:0-2452 GCA_964369145.1 uncultured Candidatus Saccharibacteria bacterium | reverse complement strand
CCGTCTGCAGAAACAAACTCTGTCCAGGTCGCATCGGGTCTGCCGTACTTGGCAATGATGTGTCGAAAAGCCGCATCGGTGACGTCAGCCATAGGAGCGAGGACCATCAACGGCCCACCTTTTTCTTTTTTAATTTTCTGCCAGATGTTCATTGTATACGAATATGCGAATTGAATACTTACAAATGTATGCGAATAATGCAAATTCATTTAATATCCAGGGGTTTCAGAGATGGATGCAGTTTGAGGTAAAAACATTGAGAGAATCCGAGGCGTACTGTCGTACGGTGAGGATTGTCGAAATGTTTTTAACGAAAAAATGCGCCATCTATGGAAGCCGTGGTTTGAAGAACATTTTGTTGCCGAACCGAAGATCTATGTAGTCCACAAGGAGCTCCCCCCCCTCTTTCGGCACCAGATTCGGAGTCTTCAAAAGTGCCGACAATCGCTCCGCAACTTTTCCAAGACTCTCTTTTGTATCAAATAATATTTTACCACCACCAAACACTACAAGCTCAAAACTGTCAGCATCTTTTGCATTTATATAGAGCGGTGTAATACCTAATTTTTTACTCGCATCAACAAACTGCGTGAGTTCGTGAAATTGTGTAGTCGACGATATGTAGTACGAACCGATCGGTGCTTCGTATGGTAGAAACCCATAATACTTGAAATACGCATCGCCTGAAAATTGAGGAGCATGATCAAATACAAAACCATTTGCATCAAGAAAGTAGCACTGAGAAACTTTCACATTATCGGACACTTCATCACACCAGAGTGCAAACGGATCTCGTTCGGCAATACTCACCTGAAGGACACGGTTGTTTGGAGTGGTCAGTGTCACCTCTTTGATACGCGGGAACTTCCTCAAAAGTAGAGTTTCAATATGCTTTCGTGGATACAAAAAAACATTTGTTCGAGGAAAGAGCCAGAGATATTTCCCTTGCAACAACAACGCCACTTCTTCAGTAATAGCTTGCGTAGAAAGCACTGTCGCACCTCGAATCTGCACTGTAGAGATCTGAATACTTTGGATACGACTCGCCCACGCAGCCCCACCAAAAAGTACCGCACATACACAAAAGAAAATACTCAGTCGAATAATGAGTATTTTCTTTTTTTGTTTCTTTTCTTCTGTGGTGCGAAGATCATACACCATATTATGACTGTTTTTTTATGAATGTTTGTCCACCCATGTATGGCACAAGAACATCAGGAATCTTGATTGACCCATCTTCTTGCTGGAAGTTTTCAATCAGTGCAATCATCGGACGTCCTGAAAGCGCAGTGTTGTTGAGTGAGTGCACAAATTTCATTTTACCATCCTCGTCCTTGTATCTGATATTGAGTCGTCGTGTCTGGAAATCATGGAAGTATGATGCTGAATGAGTCTCTCGGTATTTCTTTTCTGCTGGCACCCATGCTTCAATATCGTATTTCTTTACTTGCCCAAGTCCGAGATCACCTCCACAGTTCACAACGATATGATATGGGATACCAAGTGCTTGCATAATCTCCTCAGCGTTTGCTGTCACTTCTTCGTGATATTTGACTGACTCTGCATGAGAAGCTTCACAAAGGATAACCTGCTCAAGCTTGTAGAATTCATGCACACGGATCAAACCTTTTGTATCTTTACCATGACTTCCCGCTTCTCTTCGAAATGCAGGAGAAAAAGCAAGCATTTTAATCGGAAGCTGTGACTTGTCGAGCACTTCGTCCATGTAGTATGCCATGGTCGCTACCTCAGCTGTACCTGAAAGATATTCTCCGTCTTGAGTTTTATATAAATCTTCTTCACTTTGTGGAAGATACCCTGTACCCATGAAAGGCTCCCGACGAACAAGAGAAGGAACGACCATTGGTACGAAACCTTGTTTTTTAGCAAAAAAATCCTGGACGAAATTCCACATTGCAAACTGCAACCGAACACCATCATTTTTTAAAAAGTAACCTCGAAATCCTGCGACTTTTGTACCACGGTCAAAGTCGACCATGTCGTGTTCAAGCATCAGGTCGATATGACTTTTTGGTTCGAATGAAAATTTTGGAATATCTCCCCATGTCCGGATTTCCATATTGTCTGCATCATCTTTTCCATCAGGTACAGACATGTCAGGAATGTTTGGCACTGCAACCATGAGAAGCTGCCATTGTTTCATCACTTCTTTGAGCTCTTCTTCTTGCACCTGAAGCGTATCTTTCAATACTTTCATGTCTGCAATCATGGTGACTTTTTCTGAAGGAGATGCGGTCAAAATCTTTTCACTCACTACATTTTGCTCAGCACGCTTTGCTTCGACAGAAGTCAGGAGCTCACGCCGCTTGTCATCGAGAGTGATCAATGCGTCCACATCAAAGTCAATATGCTTCTTTTTAGCCCCAAGTGCCACCAAATCTTTGTTTTCTCGTATAAATTTGATATCTAACATAGTACTTTCAGTGTAGCA
>CAYJEE010000035.1:0-2550 GCA_964369145.1 uncultured Candidatus Saccharibacteria bacterium | reverse complement strand
TCATCGTACCACTAGTACGCCTGCGAGTCCTTTTGTTTTTTTGTATGCGACCTTGTCTCAAATCTGAACACCTGAGATATTACAACTTTTAATTTCAATTTAAATTCGACTACGTAGTGCGTTTTTGATGGTATCCGCATCTGTGTATTCAAGCTCAGATCCTGTCGAAAGTCCACGACCAAGATGGGTTATTTTTATAGTTGAAAACAAAGGGTTGGTGCGGAGTGCTCGCTCTATGTGTTCGCGGGTATGTTCTCCTTCGGGATTATAATCTAGGGCGATAATAATTTCAGAAAGTCCTTGAGGAACTCTTTTTTCAATATGGGTAATGAGCTCGCGCTCACGGATTTTTGTCTCAGAATTCTTTTCAAGTACGGGGAGATTCCCACCGAGAATAAAATAGTATCCTGTGAATGCTTTTGTTTTTTCTATATTTTCAAAATCAACATCACGAGAGACAATCATCAGACTCTGTGGGTCACGCCCGGTGTCCCTACATGTTTTACAGAGGGGGAAGTTGTCTTTTGGAAAGAAACGGAAACATGATTCACATGTGTGAATCTGATTTTTGAGATCAGCGATAAGGCGAGACATTTCTCCGGTGTAGCCAATATTTTTGGTCAACAGAAAATAGACAAAACGCTTGGCTTGTCTCGGGCCAATCCCTGGAAATTCTTTGAATAATTCTATAAGTTTATTTAACGAATCCACGTTTCAAATTTAAAATTAAAAAATCAAAATAGAAAATTGATAATGCATTTATCTTTTCCACTGCCTCGATTTTTAGTATTTTTAGAAACATTCGCAGACTTTTAGTTCAAACAACAACAATTTTCTCTAGCCGTGAGCGCCTGCCCCTGTACTCAGGGGTGACCAACGGGTGAGAAGTGATATTATCACTTCGCAAGACCTTGAATGTTCTGTACTCAGAACGTGAAAGGTGTACAGACCTTGTAAGGTTTTGCGGAAGGCAGAGAAAATTGTGTTTTGTTTGATAAAAGTCGAGGACGGTTCAGAAAATACTAAAAATCTTGAAATTCCTTGTCTGCACCTCTGTATTCAGCCTTATCAACCGACTGAAACGTCGCCTTCTTATCATTGAAGAACAGATCGATCTTTCCTGTCTCACCGTTTCGGTGCTTTTCGATGAGAATTTCGGCAATGTTTGTCCGTTCTGACTCATCTTTGTACTTGTCTTCACGGTGAATAAACATTACCACGTCCGCGTCCTGCTCAATAGACCCGGAGTCTCGAAGGTCAGAAAGACGAGGACGACCACCGCGTTGTTCCACTGCACGTGAGAGCTGTGAGAGGGCAAGTACGGGCACTTCGAGCTCACGAGCGAGCTGTTTGAGTGAGCGAGAAATTTCTGTCACTTGTTGTACGACGTTGTCAGACTTTGCATTGGTTGGTGCCATAAGCTGGAGGTAGTCCACCATGATCATGCCGAGACCGTGTTCAGACTTGAGCCGGCGAGCTACAGAGCGCATCTTGATGATGTTGTTTGCTGGTTGGTCGTCGATAAAGATAGGAGCTTTGGAAAGCTTGTCGAGGGATTCTCTGATCGAAGTAAAGTCTGATTCCTGAGTCAGTTTACCGGTACGAAGTTTCCATGCGTCGACGTTTGCTTGTGCTGCAAGCATACGATCAACAAGTTGTTGTGAACTCATTTCAAGTGAGAAAATACCCACCGGTACATTGTGTTCTACTGCTGCTTGTCGTGCGATATCGAGTGCGAGAGAGGTCTTACCCATCGAAGGTCGCGCTGCGAGGATGATGAGGTCTGCTTTTTGGAATCCTGCAAGCTTGCTGTCGAGATCCTTAAAACCAGTAGGGATCCCGCGCATTTCTTCTTTTGAGTTGTGTAGTCGGTCGAGACGCTCCCATGCTTCATTGAGCTCATCTTTGAGTGGGATGAATTTGTGATGAGTGGATGTATTGGTCACCTCAAAAAGTTTCTTTTCTGATTGATCGAGGATTTCCTCGAGTTCACCGTCTTCTGCGTATCCTAAGCCTCCGATATGATCTGATGCTTCGATGAGTCGGCGCATGAGATATTTTTTCTGTACGATTTGCGCGTAGTATGTGGCGTTTGAAGACGAAGGTACAATGTTTACGAGCTCAGCGAGGTATGAGCTTCCACCGACTACTTCTAGTTTATTCGCTTCTTTTAGTTTTGATGAAAGTGAGAGGAGGTCGACGGGTTGGCGCTTGTTGAAAAGCTCGAGCATCATGTCGTAAATACTGCGGTGTCGCTCTGAGTAAAATGACTCATTTTTGATGAGATCCATAATATCGTAGAGGATATCAGGACGAAGAAGAATGGAACCAAGGAGTGCCATTTCTGCATCTATGTTTTGTGGTGGTATGCGGAGTCCGCGGATATCTGCCATGAGAGTATTGTAGCACTCACACAAGAAGAGCGACTACTTGAAAAAAGTTTATATTCTGTTGAAAAGATGGGGACAGAAAAATTTGACATACAAAAACCCGCGGGCGGTTCTTGTGTTGAGCCGGGCGGGTAGTTTAGTTGGTACGTATACTCCACAT
>CAYJEE010000034.1:0-2647 GCA_964369145.1 uncultured Candidatus Saccharibacteria bacterium | reverse complement strand
ATCACCCTTGAAAAAATAATCTAGGAGATTGTTTGCCCCATACGCTGGGTTTTTTCTACTTTTTTTAACCTAAATTTTCACAGTATTCCCAATTATAAACTACTAAACATTAACTCACGATTCATTAAATGATGCATTTGTTTAGATATTTCCGTAAAATTTATATCCTGTCGATTCTTACATCTTGTCATTATTTCAGCAACGTAGTTTAAGAATAGTACATTGTTAGAATAGTTTGTATTATATAAGTTGATTGTTCTAGATGTTCTTTTTTTATGATATCTAATAGTTAATCTACTCCATTCTATAATTAACGGCTGTATAATTTGATTTCTATGATCCTCTATATGTTTAAATAAGAATGATCTTAGATCCCCTGGTTCTTGTTTGGTGAATTGATGATACATGAATATATGACGTATTAGTTCATGATGTAGCTTGTTAATAAATTCACGGTCTTGTTCTGTAAGTAACATACTTATACTTATCGATTTCTAAATTCAAATTTTTTTATATGATATGCTAAATTGATGCGTGGGGTATCTAAGAAACTGTTACAGAGTCTGGACATGTATGTAACAGAAAAAATATTTTATTTACAATTGTGATCCTCCTCTATAGCCCTATCTAGTAGTGTGTGTAATCTTCTTTTCTGCAATATCCACATCTGGAATTCCCTGAATGCATATGCCATTGGTCCATGCAAGCGTAGTGACTGCACATTTTGTGGTTTCCTTCACTGTCCTTGCAGTTATTGCATGCAATCAGGTAGTAGTCAATGGTTCCTAAGCAAAACAGGCATGTGGGTGGTTCCTTAAATGCTTCGGTAACTCGCTTTCTGCTGTGTTCAATTTCTCTGAGATCCTCTTGTTCCATGAGAACGAATTCATTCCAATCCGGTTCTCTTACCGGTGGTGGAGTCAATTCTTGTGCGAGTTCGTCTAATATGCCAAATCCATGAAGGACATCCTGTAATAGGGTTTCCAGATTCAGAACGTCGACTGCTAGATCGACCATTTTCCACGATATCCGTGTTGCGTTGTATTCGATAATGCACTGTGCTCCCCTGAAATTATTATATCGAATGATTTCATCTGTAATGCAAGGCATTATTACTCTTCGTCGATACGAATCACTGTCGGCAAACACATCGATCTCATATTTGTAGAGCTCAATCAAAGCAAGAATCGCTCGATTGTAGCTTTTTCGTGGGGTTGCATCAGTATATCGTTCTTTACAATATAATAGCTTAAAGTCCCATTCTATGGTTGCACGTTGATTGCGAACTTGTCTCTTGAGAACAGTGCCAATAGCATTGATGCGTACTTGCAATTCTGGGAAACCAAGGTATCGGTTCTTTCGCGGTAAACAGCTCTTACACTTGCAGCCTGTACATTGATGATCGTAAACAGTCTTGCGAATATGAGGAGATCGTTGGCACTCGCATGTGGCGTCTGGTCGGTGTTTTTCGTATTTGAATCCGTATTTGTGTCTATTCCTGATACACCATTTCTCTCCTGCATCCCGTGGTCCATGGCAACTGAATTTCCACCATTGATCAAAGAGCTCCTTCTTCAGCTCACTTGAATCGAGTCCGGTCTTGTTTTCGAAGCCCATAAGCTTCATAAATTGTATGATATCACGAGTAGTGTTCATATTGATGATATTGATATATAAAATTCAAATTTGGAAATCTTGTGATATATGTGATACAAGGTAAATGGATAAGTGGCAGTATAATAGGAAAAAAAGTTGTTTTGTTTGTTTGGTTTTATGTTTTTTTATGTTTATTTGGTTTTGTGGTTTTTTGATGTTTATTTGGTTTTATTGGTTAGATATATAAGTCCTTACACAGTAGCCCCTTCACATGTCTTCCCAAGAATCAACATAGCAATTGTACCTCCTGTACTGGTGAACCTCACGTTCAATACCCATTTCCTTTAGCATCTCTTCACCCTCTTCAGAGTTCAGAATTGCTAATGGATGAGAAGCTGCTTGAATAGCAATTTCTGGTTGAAGCTTCTTGATCTTCCGGTTCTCCAGAAGTTCCTTGCGAGCTTTCCTGCGTTCAGGTTCGAGTCTAACATGTTCTGCATACGCAGATTGCATGTCCTGTACTACAGCGGTCATAAATTGCTCAGTAGTATTTAATACCCTTCTTGTTGCCTGTTGTTTCCTTGGCCTCCTAGTGACTACCCTACAGTGTCTACAGAGTTCATACTCGTCACATTCACACTCTGGCATTGTACTGGTATATAAAGCCTTCTTCACACTTCGACGAGTATGATGTTCTGCTTCACATTCTTCGTATATGAAGTCATAGCAGATACAAGGCTTTTTGGACGTCATCTTCACTTGTTTGTTCATCTCTGATATCTGGTCTCTTGGTCGCTCACTCGATTGCTGTTTTGGTCGCTAATTTGTTTGATAGCTAGCTCAGCAGGTGTTCAACGCTTTACCGGTAGTGTTAGTACCGAAGTGGATTGCATACGCAATACCACCCATAATTACTAAAAATAAAATTCAAATTTATTTTTTCTAATACCTATTAAGAAAAAACTGTTTTGTTTATTTGGTTTTGTGGTTTTTTGATGTTTATTTGGTTTTATGGGTTATATAATGTTTATTTGGTTTTATGAATGAAGAA
>CAYJEE010000033.1:0-2684 GCA_964369145.1 uncultured Candidatus Saccharibacteria bacterium | reverse complement strand
ATAAACACACCATAAGAAAAAACCGCTTAATGCGGTTTTTTCTTATGGTGCCCAGGAGAGGACTCGAACCTCCACACCTTACGGCACACCCACCTCAAGGGTGCTTGTCTACCAATTTCAACACCTGGGCATATTCTCAACTATCTGAGGTATCCCCATAGTACCTAAACATTCATTAATTTTCAACCGTATAGCAAAAAACACCAACCTGGTGTTTTTTGAAAGATTATTCTGAGGCGGTATCTGTAGTTTCTTCTGTCTCCTCTTCTGCAGCCTCTGTAGTTTTTGATGATCGGATATTTCGCATCTGTCGGCGGATTTCTTTTGATGCTTTGTCTCGGATGTGATAGAGCTTTGCTCGTCGCACCTTTGCTCGCTTGAGAGTTTCAACTGAATCAATCATAGGAGAGTACAGTGGGAAGATTTTCTCTACTCCGACGCCCAATGATACTTTTCGTACAGTAAAAGTTGAGCCCGCCTCCTTTCCATGTTTTACTGCAATAACCAAACCTTCAAATGCCTGAAGTCGAGTTTTTCCTTTTTCCTGAATCTTTTGCCATACTCGAATAGTATCTCCAGATCGAATATCCATTTTCTTTCGGTCTGCGATTGAAACAGGAGAATGTATAGTTTTTTGTGGTGTTGTTGCTGTTGCCATAATGTGGAGTCAATCTAACATAAATGAGCTAATTTCGCAATAGTTTGAAAGCTTCTGTGAAGTCAGCTGGGTACGGAGCCTCAATCTTAACTGTTTTACCTTTACAGTTAGTAAATTCTATACTCCGTGCATGGAGTGCTGTTCGTGTAAAACCAAGCACCTGGGGCATTGTAGGAGCATACAAACTATCCCCAACCAACGGATGTCTAATAGACTTAAAATGCACCCTAATCTGATGTGTCCGCCCTGTCTCTGGCATAATCTGCAAAAAAGCGGCTCCGTGTCCTGATTCTTTTACTACATACCGAGTAGCTGCTTCTCGTTTTAAACCACGAGCCCCTCGCTCAGAAGACCACATGCGAATATCATGCTGACTTCGTCCAATCGGTTTATCTATCAACCCTCGTTCATGTTTTGGCACTCCATACACAAACGCATGATAGATTTTTTTAATATCCCGATGTTGAAACTGTTCTTTGAGAAGAGTGAATCCTTCTGTTGTTTTTGCGATCAACATCACACCAGACGTGTCTTTGTCGAGTCGATGCACAATACCTGGTCGATCGATAAATTCTTCCTCACCAATTTCCATCGGCTCACCCACACCTGTAATGTTTGGAAATTTCTTCACCACCCAGTCGGCTACTGTCGGCTCATTTGATTTACCATCACCGTGTACCAAAAGACCACTTGGCTTGTCGATAGCCACAATATCCTCATCTTCATATAATACAGTTGGTTCCATACGTGTTTATACGCCAAAACGTCGTATGCGCTCTGTGTATTCACGCATCATACCTAAAAATTCGTCTTTAGAGAAATCCGGCCACAATGTGTCCGTAAAAAACAACTCACTATAGCTTGCTTGCCACAACAGAAACCCCGAAAGACGCTTCTCCCCAGAAGTGCGGATAATCATATCTGGATCAGGAATGTCTTTTGTGTAGAGATACTTTTGCATACCCTCAACAGTACATTCTCCATCTTTTTTACACTGAGCATTTACTGCTCTCACAATCTCTTCCCTCCCCCCATATGATACCGCAAGCACGAGATTAAAATCTGTATAATGCACTGTCTGTTCTTCTGCAGATTTCATAAGTCTCCGTATATCTTCGGGAAAGCGTGAAAGGTTTCCGATAAACTGAATTTTAATTTTTTTCTCAATAATCGTAGTGATTTCTGAATTCAATACTTTACGAAATAAATCTAAAATATATCCCACCTCTTCTTTGGTGCGATTCCAATTTTCTTCCGAAAAAGCATACGCGATAATCGTGCGCACTGAAGTTTCTTTTGACCATTCAATGAGTGATTTTAGCGTCTCATACCCTTGCGCATGACCCATAAACACAGGGAGATTGTGAGCTTTTGCCCATCGACGATTACCGTCCATGATCACGCCGAGACAAAGAGTTTTTTCCATAACCTTTATAGTATACAAGAGATTTAATCTCTGTATATTGTAAAAATCATTTATTTAGTATATAAATAGAAGGGTACCAAACAAAATATATGCGTGCTTAGTTGTCTTGGTAGTAATGCAATAGTTAGCAAGACTACGTAACAATAGAATATTTGCGCGATTAGCTGTCTTGGTAGTAATACAATAGTTAGCAAGATTATGTAAGAATAGAATATATGCGCGATTAGCTCAGTTGGTAGAGCAACCCGTTTACACCGGGAAGGTCATAGGTTCGAGTCCTGTATCGCGCACAATTAAAAAGACCCTCACATGAGGGTCTTTTTAATTGTGCGCGATAAGAGAGCAATGTTATTGCTCTCGTCAGGACTCGAACAGACTCACGGTTTACGCTCGCACCAGCGAGTGTCGTGAGTCTGGTGACCAGGATTTTATGGAGTGACGACGACATAAAAATCCGAGGTCGAATGTCCTGTATCGCGAAGCTTTGCGCCAGGACGAGAACGGTTTGTCGGTCTACGAGCCCAGCAGGGCTTGTCGACAAACCGGTGCCTAGAAAAAATTCATGCGACGGCATGAATTTTTTCGAAGGAGAGATTCCTG
>CAYJEE010000032.1:0-2780 GCA_964369145.1 uncultured Candidatus Saccharibacteria bacterium | reverse complement strand
TACCCCATTTCATTGTCATACCACGCCATTATTTTTACCAAGTTTCCATCAACTACTCGAGTGAGCCCGAGGTCTGCAATAGAGGCAAAGGGAAGACCGAGAATATCAGACGAAACGACTGGATCCTTGATCACACCAAAGGTGTTTTTCCAATGATCTGTGCCCGCTGCTTTTTCTAGAATACTATTGATCTCTTCTACTGTTGTATCTCTTTTTGAAATAAATGTAATGTCAGCGATTGATCCAGAAATAACTGGAACACGGATTGCAATACCATCAAACTTTCCTTTGAGGTCAGTAATCACTTTTGTCACCGCGATCGCCGCACCAGTAGATGTAGGCACAATATTTTGTGCGCCCGCTCGCCCTTCTTTAAAATCTTTTGCGTTTGGACCATCGACAATACTCTGACTCGCAGTGTATGCATGGATGGTATTTAAAATTGCCTTCTCAACACCAATCTCTCGATGAAGAATATCGATCACCGGACTTCCTCCGTTTGTTGTACATGAAGCATTTGAAGTCACCACCATGTCTTTGAGAGTATCGCAGTTGATACCCATAAGGATTGTCCCTTCATCTGCTGCACTTGGAGCATCTTTTGCAGGAGCTGAGATCACAACCTTTTTTGCACCTGCAGTTATATGCATGCGAGCTTTTTCAAATGCAGTAAAGAAACCAGTCGACTCCACAGCCACGTCAATATCGAGATCTTTCCATGGAAGAAGAGATGGGTCTTTTTCTGACAAGAATTTTACTTCTCGCCCATCAATCATCAAACTTTTTTTATCAGAAGACACCGTCACATCGAGTCCACTTCGTCCGTATGCGGTATCGTATTTTAAAAGGTATGCAATGTTGTCGATATTTCCGAGGTCATTGATTGCCACCACTTCGAGCTCATCTCGCTTTTCGGCAATTTTCAAAAACGCTCGTCCGATTCGCCCTGCACCATTGATACCAATTCGTAGTTTCTTCATTCGTGTATTTCAAATTAAAGTGAATATGCCGACATTATATCATGTCTACTTTTCCAGGTATACAAAAAGCCGGTGGCGTCTCCCTAAGGAAACCCCACCGGCCAACAAACTACTCAAACTGAACCTTCGCACGTGCCTTACAAAAGGCGCTGCGAAAGAATCTTTCATCCCCTCGATCGGGGTATGACTCTGTACTGGACATTTCCCTGTACAGACCTGCTACCAAATCGCAGACTTCATCAGCCCGCTCCAGAGAAGCTGGAACAAAGAACCTTAATTCAGAACCCTGATTGAGGGTATCATGAAAGACAGTGAGGATGCAGTACCTCCCAGGCACCCATCCATCCTTTCCGCAAAACATCGTACCATCATGCATAGACCGCTTCTGCTCCGAAAACAATTCTGCATCTGTTCTTTCCATCAAATTCCTTCTCTCCTACCTACCTGCTACAACCCTTAAAGACTGTAAGTCAGGATATTACTGGCTCAGGAGAACCCCTCTGCTGTAAGCAATCCCCTTCCATTTGGGGAAACTAAACCTTTCGATTTAGCCTGTTGTTACATCCCTCTCACAGCGTGGAATGTAGAGAACGCACCAGGATAACTGATGCACTTTATACATTCCACGATATTGAGAGCAGGAAAATAAGGTATTTTATGAAGTAATTTAGAGTAGTTTCAATGAACTGTTACCTGTGTATAATACCACACTATATATACTTTTGTCAAGTACTTTTTATAGACTTTACTCTCAGTAGGCACGAAAAATGGCTCACATGAGCCATTTTTTAGTAGTTATTCTGTCGGAGCAGTGGGTGCCTGTGGGGCGTCACCTCCTTTTTTGTTCTGATGGGCGTGTCCGTCTACTTCATAGCTGGTGTTCTGAGCTTCAAAGAAGTTTACGAGCTCATACACATCGGTCGCTGTTGCCATCCATTTTGCTGGATTTGTCGCACCGTAGTGTTTTGGAAGACCGAGCTCTTCGAGGCGGCGGTCTGCGACATACTGTACATACTGGTTTACATAGTCAGCATTGAGTCCGAGGATTCCATTTGGGAAAAGATCTTTGTTGTATGCAACCTCGAGATCCACACCTTCGATCACAATGTTTCTGATCTCTGCTGCAAACTCTTCAGTCAAAAGTTCTGCATTTTCTTCGAGGATGTTGTGGATCAAGTTCATTCCAAACTTCAAGTGAAGTGACTCATCTCGGAGCACCCAGTTGATCATTGAACCAAAGTTTCGAAGCTGATTTCGCTGACGGAATGAAAGAGCCACCATAAATCCAGAGTAGAACCAAATACCTTCCATTACAATATTTGTTGCTACCAAGTTTCTGATGAAGTCTTTCTTCCCTTCCACAGTCTCAATATCGAGACTGTCTTCAGTCATTCGCTTCATGTATTTATTAATATACGCTTCCTTTGCAAGCATCGAAGGCACTTCGAGGTGAAGGTTGAAAATATTTTCTCGGTCAAACGGGAATGTCTCAAGTACGTATTCAAACGCTACACAATGGTTTGCTTCTTCCCACATCTGCTTTGCGAGATACAAGTGACACTCTGGTGACTTCAAGTATGGGTAAATACCGAGCGCGATTGAGCGGTTTACGATCAGCTCTGCAGGGTTGAAAAATGCCATGAGAAACTTCACTGCATGCTGTTCATCAGGAGTCATTTGCTCGAAGTCCTGAAGGTCTTCGTTTAATGCAATCTCATGTGGAAACCATGTGTTTCGCACTGCCTGGTTGTACAAATCATACGCCCACTTATAGCGGAGCGGATGTAAGTTCATATCTTC
>CAYJEE010000031.1:0-2876 GCA_964369145.1 uncultured Candidatus Saccharibacteria bacterium | reverse complement strand
AAGGACAGTGTTGAATGTTTCAAGGGATTGTATTTGGGAGGGAAACGCTAACGTTTCAACCTCCCACATACACCCAACCAACATACCAACATATATATAATACACCCACCACTTTTACTGTCAACCATTATGGTACCAATATGGGGATAAGTCGAAAGTAATACTTTGGGTAAATAAAAAAGTGCCCCACTGTGCACGATGCACAGCGGGGCTCAGGGTTTGAAGACATCGTCTTCGGAGGGAGAGGGAGGATATCTGTCACATTCAGAATCACCCTCACCTTATGAAGAAGAACAAGAAATTTTTTAGGAAGAGAGATGCTAAGTTTAGTGCTCTGCATCTCTCCTTAAATAGCTACAGCAGTTATCACAGGTTGTCGTCGACAGTTCCTTCACACGCCTGGTTGAGGAACCTTCTTTGACTTCCGCATTGTAGCAATCTACGTACATAATAGCACACCCCTTTTTTTTGTCAAGCATTTTTTAAATACAATTTAATATACCAAAAAAGTGGCTTTGGGGAGCCTCCAGTGGTACTATACTCATATGGAAAACGAAAAACTACAAAACCAGCGACACTCGCTCGCCCATTTACTCGCAAAGGCAGTTTTAAAGCTGTATCCTGACACCCTCCCTACTATTGGCCCCGCTACAGACACCGGCTTTTACTACGATTTTGAATTCAAAGAAGCAATCAAAGAAGAGGACCTCAAAAAAATTGAAAAGGAAATGAAAAAGACCCTACCGCTCTGGCATGGTTTTACCGGCTCTGAAGTTTCCGAAAGTGAAGCAAAAGAAAAGTTTGCTGGCAACCCATACAAACTCGAACTTATCGACGGTATTGTAGAAAAAGGAGAAAAGATTACTCTCTATACTTCTGGTGAAGGTCACTCTGAGTTTACCGACCTCTGTCGCGGTGGACATATCGACGACATGAGCATTGTCTCTACAGAAAGTTTCAAACTTGAAAAAATTGCAGGTGCATACTGGCGCGGTGATGAGAAAAACACCATGCTCACTCGTATCTACGGACTCGCCTTTGAGACAAAAGAAGATCTAGAAAAATATGAATGGCAGATGGAAGAAGCGAAAAAGCGTGATCATCGAAAAATTGGAAAAGAGATGAAGCTTTTTACCCTCTCTGACCTCGTGGGCTCAGGTCTCCCCCTCATGCAACCAAACGGAATGATTATTCGAAAAGAAATCGAAGACTACCTCTGGAATCTTCATAAAAACAAAGGGTACTCTCGAGTATGGACTCCACACCTTGCAAAAGAAGCTCTCTACGAGACATCTGGGCACGCATCAAAATTTGGTGATGAGCTTTTCCGTGTAAAAGGTGGTGACGAAGACTTCTTTATGAAGCCGATGAACTGTCCACACCACATGCAGATCTTTGCAGACAATCAGTTTTCATATCGAGACATGCCGGTGCGATACTTTGAACCAGCGACCGTATATCGCTACGAAAAAGCAGGACAGCTTTCAGGACTCACACGCGTACGCGCTATCACTCAGGACGATGGACACCTCTTCTGCCGTGTATCACAGATTGGAGATGAAGTCAGTACTATTGTCGCTATCATCAAAGAGTTTTATACAACTATGAACATGATGGAAGGATACTGGGTACGCCTTTCTGTGCGTGATGAAGATGCAAGTAAATGGCTCGGTACTGATGAAGTATGGAAAAAGGCAGAAGATGCACTCAAGGTTTCAGCAGAAGAAAATAAACTCAACTACAAGATCGGTGTAGGTGAGGCTGCGTTTTACGGACCAAAACTCGACTTCATGTTTAAGGATGCGATCGGACGAGAATGGCAACTTGCTACCATCCAGTGTGACTTCAACCTTCCAGAGCGATTCAACCTCGAATTTACAAATGAAAAAGGAGAAAAAGAACGTCCTGTAGTGATCCACCGCGCAATCTCAGGATCTCTCGAACGTTTTATGGGTGTGATGATCGAACACTACGCTGGCAACTTCCCTCTCTGGCTTTCGCCAGTACAGGTGAAAGTGATCCCTGTGCGAGATACCCACAACGACTATGCGAAAAAAGTTCATGACCTACTCATCGCAGCTGGCGTACGATCAGACTTTGACGATCGAGACCTCAACCTCGGTAAAAAAGTACGAGAAGCAAAAAATGAAAAGATTCCGTACTGGATCGTACTTGGTGACAAAGAAATCGAAAACAATAATGTGACCGTAGAACATAGAGACAAAGGACAGCTTGGTACGCAATCTGCAGAAGAATTTGTGGCGAACCTGGTTGATGAAATTAAAAAAAGAGCATAACATTACAAATATGAAAAAACTATACAAAAGCGAACGAGATCAGATTATTACCGGAGTTATCGGTGGACTTGGAGAATACTTTTCTATAGACCCGACCGTCCTTCGTATTGGCTTTGTGGTACTTGTGCTCATCACCGGTATCTTCCCAGGAGTTATTGCATACATCATTGCATACTTCATCATCCCTGAAACTCCACACCAGGTATCAACTCTGGTTACCCCTCCTCCAATGAAAACTTCTGAGCCTAAAACTGAACCGAAGGTTGAAATGAAAGAAGAAGCTCCACAACCTGATTTTGGCCACTCAGTTGTTACACCTGAAGAAGCAACTGTAACAGTCGATGATCTCATGGAGCCAACACAAAAAGAAACAATCGATGGTGAGCCTCTCGCCACACATGAGTCAGAAACAAAAGAAAACTCAGCTGAATCAAAAAACCCAACAGCTTAACAACAAAAAACCGGCACTGCCGGTTTTTTAGTATCACTTCTGATTCGTTTAAATATCAATCGTAGCAGCTTTAGCATTGGTCTGAATAAATGATTTTCGAGATGGCACATCAGAGCCCATCAAAATAT
>CAYJEE010000030.1:0-3596 GCA_964369145.1 uncultured Candidatus Saccharibacteria bacterium | reverse complement strand
GTATTGTCTTCAAGCGCAACTGGAGCAATCAATTTAACCTTGAATGTCGCTGTGTCTCCTGGCATAACCATTTCAACACCTTCTTTCAAAGTCACATCTCCGGTAACGTCTGTAGTTCGGATGTAGAACTGTGGTTTGTAACCTGAGAAGAATGGAGTATGTCGTCCACCTTCTTCTTTCTTAAGAACGTAAACCTCTGCTTCAAATTCTGTATGAGGATTTACTGATTTTGGCTTAGCAAGCACCTGTCCTCGAGAAATGTCTTCTTTCTTTGCACCTCGGAGGAGGATACCTGCGTTGTCTCCAGCCTGTCCTGATTCGAGCTGTTTGTTGAACATTTCGATACCAGTCACTGTAAACTTAGTGATTTCCTTGAGACCAACGATCTCAATTTCTTCACCTACCTTTACAACACCTCGTTCGATACGTCCTGTTACCACTGTTCCTCGTCCTTCAATAGAGAAGATATCTTCTACTGGCATAAGGAATGGTTTGTCCAAATCTCGCTCTGGCATTGGGATGTATGTATCGAGTGCGTTTGCAAGCTCCAATACTTTCGCTGCCCACTGGTCATTGTTATCAGCTGATTCAAGGGCTTTGAGTCCTGAGCCTCGGATAACTGGTGTGTTTGCACCGTCAAATCCGTTCTTTGTAAGGAGTTCTCGTACTTCTTCTTCCACAAGGTCGATAAGGTCTGTATCAGGCACCATGTCACACTTGTTCAAAAATACGATGATCTTTGGCACTCCAACTTGTTTTGCCAAAAGTACGTGTTCTCGAGTCTGAGGCATCGCACCGTCTGTAGCTGCTACCACGAGTACTGCACCGTCCATCTGTGCTGCACCAGTAATCATGTTTTTGATGTAGTCGGCGTGACCTGGCGCATCGATGTGAGCGTAGTGTCGAGTTGGTGTTGAGTATTCGTTGTGAGAAAGCGCGATAGTGATTCCTCGTGCTTTTTCTTCAGGAGCTGAGTCGATTTCACCCACTCCTTTCAATTTTGCTGAGTATCCATTGCCTGCTCGTCCGAGTACTGTCAAAATTGCTGCTGTTAATGTTGTCTTTCCGTGGTCAACGTGTCCGATGGTACCAACGTTGAGGTGCGGTTTTGATCGATCAAATGCATCTGCCATATATTTATATAAATTATGCGTACTAAAATTAATAATGTGCCATTTTGGAAACTCCAAAAAATTGATGCTCGAGAAAGACCAAATTTTGGGAACTTCGACGGCTAAAACCGCTCGTAAGCGATGTCACTAAATATAAACGAAATGACACTCAGAGTCAACTAACTATTAGACGAAAATATCTGCTTTGAGTTTACCAACTTCTTCCTTAAGAAGAACTTTAAATGTGGGAATCTTACGTTCGAGAAAGATCACCACTTCTTCTGGAGTAGACGTGTCTTCATTGAGCAATGCGTCGAATTCATCTTGTTCTATTTCAGACAGAATATCGAGAGAACGCACCAAAATCGCCTGATATATCAAGCGTCCGATACGGTCAACCATGTCTATTTGTTCTTCTTGAGGAAGCTCTCCGAGTCCCCATTCAGAAATAATGTCTTTTGATAAAGGATTCATGTTATTTTTTCACATTAAAGAACTTGATATTCTTCTCGATAGCCTTTTTAGCCTCATCGGACGCAATTTCGTATTCACTCTTTACTGAAAAGATACTTTTGGCTTCTGGACGCTCAAACATATATCCTGGCTTACCATCTACCATAGTGGCACTGAGAATCTTTTCTCCATTGAGCAACACCGTAATATCCTCACCTTTTTGGAATATATCGATTCGACCTCCTTTATACTGCACCGGTAGATGATAGTCAAACAGCTGAGCTCGTTCTGCATCACTCATCAGTGCTAGTGTTTTGGTAAAAAATTTATTATATTCTGTGCGAATTTTTCCATCACCACCAAACTGAAGCTCTGATTTGAGAGGCATTTTACCGGAAAGTATGTCCTGAGGGTTTTTGAAACCTGGAAGTGGCGTCGCAATCTCGATATCACCAACCATCAACGCTCTCACCTGCTGACTTTCGTCATACAGCAAACTGGTTTCCATCTTAATCGGTGATTGATTTACTTCAACCAAACCAGAAGCAACTGTCGCACTGTCAGCCACAAGAGACTCTGTCGATACCCCTGCTTTTATACTCATTTCTGGTCTTACATCAGGTATTGCAGTTTTTACTGGAGAAGGGGTTTCGACAACTGGCGCTGCTACTCGAAGAGGCTCAGGAGTCACCTGGGGCACTTCAGATACAGGAGCTCCATCTGCATCAAACATCTTGCCACTATAAGGCTTCAAGGTTCCCTGGCTATCCATAAGTACTTCTGTTTCACCTGTGCTGTGCATCAATGAGACATTCCCATCTATATCAATGGCTAGCTGTTCACCCTGGAAACCAAACGCACTTTCCGCTACTTGTCCTGGTTTAAAGAGACCGAGATCAATCGCAATCTTTTGAGGAGATTGTGCAAAAAGTTTTTCGAGAGCTGGCGTGAGTTTTTGTCCTGCCGTCGCTTGTTTAAGCTTATCAACTGTGTCAATAAAGCCATTTTTCGACAATTCAACCTCCACTGGAGTTACGTATATTTTTTGTGGTGCTGTCTCCATCACCTTTTCAACTACAGATGAAGCTTTAGGCGCAACCGGCTCTTCAACAACAACTTCTTTTTTAATAAACTTGTCGAGCCAATTACCTTTCGGTTTTGATGTTACGCTGATATCTGGAGAGGTTGTACCTCCTGGAGCCACAAATGTGTCATGTACCGCATTGATTCCTACACCAGTAGCAATAGAAGTAGCTCCTCCTGCAGCTGCCATCAACGCTATTTTTGTCGCACGATCACGTTTTTCTTGATTTTCTGCTTCAGACTCAGACTCCTCAAGAAACTCTAGTTTTTTATCATCATCTATCGTATCGATCGTTGCAAAATCCTTCAAGGCCTCTTTCTTTTTTTCTTCTGCTTTTTTACGTCTAATTCCATCAAATGCAGATCCAGTAAGTTTTGCTCCCCCTACACCCGCAAGACCTCGTGCCGCTCGCATAGAAGCAGTCGCGGCAAAACCACCTATTCCACCTGAAGCAAGAGAAAATAATGTTGCGGAGATACCTATTCGCATACCAAGTGGTACACGAGCCCACATCTCCAAACTTTTTGTAATCACTCCTCTTTCTTTTGGAGGCGTAGCCTCTCTGACAAGCCGAATCAGTAAATCTCGTTCGTCTGATGTTTGTTCCATTACCCCCACGTCAATACGTCTTACTTTTTCTTGTTCAAGAATAGAATACTCATGTGCACGAGTATATGTGACATCTTCCGAAATATCCTTATGTGCAACAAAATGTCTCAATTCTCGACTTGCGTCTATGTACACTTTTTTTGCATCAATATACTCTTGTGTAATATCATCTTCAGCATCAGGACGTTGTTTGCCAGGCACACCAAGTTCTGACATTATTTTTTCATATAATTTCTTTTTCTTGTATAGATTCTGTTTACGAAGAGACTCTTGTTGTGCAAAAGATTTCAAAGAAGCTATAACTTCATTTTTTAATTGCTCTTTTTTTGTTTCAAAAT
>CAYJEE010000029.1:0-3908 GCA_964369145.1 uncultured Candidatus Saccharibacteria bacterium | reverse complement strand
GGTGGTCGTGAAGGAAATACGACAAACAACCGTATGGAGCTCACTGCGGTGCTTGAGGCACTGACACATACAAAAGCTGATGAGGTAATCGTGCACACTGACTCAAGTTATCTCATCTCAGGTATCACGATGTGGATCGAAGGGTGGAAAAAAAATAATTGGAAAACCAAAACAAAAGATGACGTGTTAAACAGAGATCTTTGGGAAGGGCTCGATGAGGTAATCAGCAATCGTGAAGTGTTGT
Source organism: uncultured Candidatus Saccharibacteria bacterium (assembly GCA_964369145.1). Taxonomy (GTDB): domain Bacteria; phylum Patescibacteriota; class Minisyncoccia; order Phycocordibacterales; family DATDWN01; genus UBA910. The sequence continues at coordinate 3,664 of CAYJEE010000029.1, read as the reverse complement.
TTCGAAAAGTTTCGGGACATGCGGGTGTACCAGCAAATGAGCGATGCGATGTGATCGCAACATCATACGCAGATAATAATCCAGTTCTATTGTATAAAGGAAGTCTCGATCAATACGATGTCGATGTAGAGCAAATCGAAAGCTCACTCGGTGCGGAGAAAAAGAAGAGTGCATCAAAAAACTCACACCCCGCGTATTCATATGTGAGCTGTGTAGACAGGGTGGTCATGGTACACAGAACGTGGGACGAATGCAAAGCGCGCGTCAACGGAGTGTCAGGTGCATTGTTTAAAAAATCTCAGAGTGCAGATGATGAAGCATATATTATCAGTGAGTTTAAGAAACGGTAACGTATGTTACTGTTTTTTACTGCAAGTTTGTGTGGAGTAGGAGTTTCATTTATACATGTTTCGTACGCGATGTGTGCGTTCTGTGTTGTACTTGTGTGTGTTTGTGTCATATATAAAACAGTAAGTAATGATAGTGGAGTAAAAAAGCTGGCAGGTCTTTGCGTATTATTTTTTATCGGACTGGTGTTCGGTCAGCTTCGAGTGCTCACTCTTTCGTATCCAGATACAGAAAGTCTTCAGACGTTTGAATCACAAAAAGTGGTGATACGTGGAGTGGTCGTTCGTGAGCCTGTGTCAGATGGTGAAAGGCAAAAAATAGATGTACGCGTCGATTCAGTATCTTTTGGAAGTGTGACGAGAGATGTACAGACTCACATGCGTATTCAAACGCACGCATTTCCAGAATTTACATATGGTGATGTGGTGGTTGCCACAGGGACGTTGCGTGTTCCAGAAATGATCGAATCAGATGATGGTCGAGTATTTGATTATCAAATGTTTCTCTTTAAAGATCGTATCACGCATAGTGTGACCAACGGTGTCGTGGAGAAAGTGGGTTATGCGGGCAACATGTTCTTCGGGAATTTGTTTGCAATAAAAAGAGCATTTATGAGCTCAATTCGTGGTGTACTCGGAGAGCCCCATGCAGGTTTGCTTGGCGGTATTTTGTTGGGGACTGATACACTGTCAAAACAAGTCAAAGAACAATTTCGTGTTGCGGGGCTTTCTCACATTGTCGTATTGTCTGGGTACAATATTACGGTGGTGGCAGAAAGTATACTGGTGATTACAAAATCTCTGTCTACTCGGTTTGCATTCGGTGTATCATTTCTGGGTATCATCTTTTTTGTATTGATGGCGGGTAGCGGAGCCTCTGCGGTGCGAGCGGGGATTATGGCGAGCATCGCTCTTTTAGGAAAACAATTTCATAAGACCTATGACGCGTCGCGTGCACTCATGCTTGCAGTATGGGGGATGGTTATGTGGAATCCATTTGTGCTTTTGTACGATCCATCATTCCATCTTTCGGTACTTGCGACTATTGGGGTGATGTTTGTTACTCCGATTGTTGCAACATATATTTCGTTCATTACAGAAAAATACGGCCTTCGAGAATTGTCAGCCACAACACTAGGTGCTCAGATTGCTGTGTTACCGTACATTGTCTATATGTCTGGTAATTTTTCTGTATATGCATTTCCTGCAAACTTTATTGTGTTGCCGTTTGTGCCGCTCACGATGCTCCTTGGATTTTTTACTGCCGTGTTTGGATTTGTGTCTCGGTTTGTGGGATTACTTCCGGGGATTCCAACATACGTTTTTCTTTCATGGGATTTATTTATTGCAGAAATTATTTCAAAACTTCCGTTTGCAACTATTCATATACCGTACATTCCTGTGTTTTGGTTGATTGTGTGTTATCTCGTGTTTGGTTTTTTATTGTATCGTTTTCATGCAAAACAAAACCCGAGCGACACCAGTGTGGTGCGCTCGGGAGATGATTCGGTTGTGCAGTATTAAGAAAAAACCCCGACACATCATATGTCAGAGTTTTCGGTAGACCTTCCCTTGACTTTCGCGTAGTGCTCGTCGGCGAGATTGAGGTGTTATTGGTTGGTTATTTCGAGAGGAGGTTGGTTGTCTTTGAATACTGAATGGATCGAGTGTTAGCGGAGGATCTCCTCTCTCTGATCGATAGTTTCTGTATCGAGGAACCAGTGGAGAATCTTTGAGTACAAATCCAAGTCGGCTGTTTAGTAGTGATTTTATTCTCTGCATGTCTGCAAGCAGAGTAACATACTATACATGGAACGCAACTATTATCGTGCCTCCAAAAAATTCCCATCAATCACAGACCAGTTGAGATTTTTGAAGAAATCTTCGACGTATGCTTTCTTACCAGATGCTTTGTAGTCTGGTACAAAAGCGTGTTCCCATACATCGAGTGCGAGTATGGGTGAGAGGCCTGTGAGATGTCCGAGGTGTTGTTCATCTACCCATGCATTCAAAAGTCGTCCAGTGGTCTTGTCATAATAAAGCATTGCCCAGCCGATACCTCTCGTAAGTGCAACTCCCTTAAAGCGTGCAAGCCATGCATCAAATGATCCAAATTCTTCTGTGATTGCCAGATAGAGTACGCTGTTTTGTGCGAGTGCTTGAGCACCACCTTCAAGCGATTTGAAATAATATTCATGGTTTCTCATACCGTCGAACTCAAAACCAAAACGTCGCTGGAGCTCACCGAGTGCATATGCATTGGTTTCTGAGTCCTTACTCATTTCTTCGATTTTGGAGAGGATGAGGTTGGCATGCTTTACGTATCCAGCATACAGCTTTAAATGTTCTGTGACAGAGTCGGCAGAAATACCAATAAGCTCATCGATATTAAATTTCATTTCTTCGAATGTGTTCATGTGATTGAGAGCTTGGTGATTGCTCATTTTTGCCGTGTCTCGTAGGCTGACGAGCCGAGGGTCAGCGCTGGGTGAGCACACCCAGACAGCGACGGCAATAATGAGTATTCACCATAAGCTCAGTTAAGATAAATTATAATTGTTGCTATACTATATCATAGCTATGAATAAAGAATCGGTAAAAGAAAAAATACATACCTATTGGAAACTTGTCACTCTTTTAATTCTTTTAGTTTGCGTCGGCACCGTCTTCTTTCTTGCGTTTCGGTCACAAAACCGTCCACTAAAAATTGCTTTTCTCGATATTGGTCAAGGTGATGCTATTTTTATCGAATCTCCGACAGGCAACCAGATCATCTTTGACGGTGGTCCTGGAAGCGTACTTGTCTCACAGGTGGCAAAACAGATGTCTTTGTTTGACCGACATATCGATATGATTGTGGTGACCAATCCAGACAGAGATCATTTTGAGGGTTTTATCCCACTCCTTTCTCGGTATACAGTCGAAGCAGTTCTTGAACCGGGTGTATCTGCTTTGGAGAATCCTGTGTATCGAGAGCTTCAGCGAGTAATAAAAAGTAAGGGTATTTCTGTGATAACTGCACGGACAGGGCAACAGATTTTGCTCGGTGGTGGTGCATATATTGAGGTGATTTTCCCAGACAGAGACGTTGTGGATGTGTCGCACAATGACGGTTCGCTTGTAGCACGTCTCGTGTATGGAGAGACTTCTGTATTACTCACCGGGGATACCACGAAAAATATTGAAAACTATGTGATGAGCAAATATGAAAATTTTCTTGATTCAGATATATTGAAAGTGGCACATCATGGCTCGGAGACTTCTACGGGGGATGAGTTTGTAAAAGCGGTGAGTCCAGATATTGCGGTGATTTCAGC
>CAYJEE010000028.1:3598-4784 GCA_964369145.1 uncultured Candidatus Saccharibacteria bacterium | reverse complement strand
TTGCGGTATAGCCTATCTGAGGAGTATTTACACACTCACGACCCTGAGCAAATCTGGTAGTTGTGGCTACGTACCGAGGAGGAGGCACATCGACAACATGAGAAATCACAGGCTCTGTCGTGCTTGAAATTCTCCCGTCTGAAACACCGCGCAACTCGATCACCACTTTCTGTTCTTCTGTACGAGCTCGCAGCACCACCGGATGAGCCATATCATTGATAAATTTAAAATCAACTCCAGGATCAGAGTACGTGGCATCGAGACCTGCATCGTACCGAGACACTGTATAACTATGGTTGTGTCTCTCGGTCACCGGAAAACCAGCCTCAAGCACACTTCGGAAAAGCGTAGTGGAAACTTGGCACAGACCACCACCGATTCCTTTGGTCACTTCACCATTCATAAAAACTTTCTCATTACTATATCCACCTTCTTCAGTCACTTCTCCTAATGTTTTTATAAAAGAAAACTCTTCACCTGGCAGTACAACTGTCCCATCGAGATGTGATGCGCCAAGCTCAATATTTTTATTTCTTCCGACTGTTCCTCCTGCATAACTCAACTCAGCTTTTCCAAGTAGATCTTCCTCACTTGGAGGCAGAACATCCTCTGGTGCAGAAATAATCACACTTCCCGCCTGTGTATGTTTTGAGAAATATACCGCATCAAGTATGCGTACCGTAGCAAATATACCTAAGAAGAAAAACCCGTACAGAGCAAGTCGCGCTGGTTTTAAAAATGTATTATTCAATAAAGACATCTGTGTAAGTATATCAAAGCTACATAAAGTCACACACTTTTTACTTTACCTACACTACTCTTATTTTTTGAAGTTTCTTCCGACAACCGAAAAGTGACTACTTTTTTTATCAGCGACACGGGAAGCGGTGTATCATACGGAAATCGTATACACCCTTTTGAATACTTGATTGCTCGTTTTATAAGCTCACTTTCCACCACCTGCACTCCCGATGGTGCAGGATAAAAACCAAGATGACCTTTCATCGAAGCAAAGTGTACCAAGTTTTTACCGTAGACCGTGATTGTGGGCATGCCATAGCAGATAGCCTCTTTGCCTTGCGGGACGAGCTTTTTTATCAGAGAGCGCATCTCTTTTAACTTTGCTTGAGTTGGCTTGGAAGCAGTTGCGATATACTCACTGACATTTTTATATATTTTCATAGGT
>CAYJEE010000028.1:1502-3498 GCA_964369145.1 uncultured Candidatus Saccharibacteria bacterium | reverse complement strand
TCAAACTGACATCCATCATGAGGAATATCTTTGAGATAGGTCGTGCAGAACACATCTTTTTTCTCACCGGTGAGAAATTCTGGAGCAAACTTTTTCAGTACATATGGAAAAAGTGTGAATACGTGTGTATCGGTGCGAAACTCAACCCCTGCTCCAAGTCCGCGATTTTCCTCGAATCCAGACTGGTCAAATACAAAATTCCCTAAAGAATAAAAAATTGCTTTCCCTTTATAAATTTCGACCGGCTCTATCACATGAGGGTGGTGCCCAAACACCATATCCGCTCCACTATCTATCAAACTATGACCTATACTTTTTTGACTGTTGTCTGCGGTGAGGAGATACTCAGTCCCCCAATGAATATGCACCACCACATAATCATTTTCTGATTTCAATTTTTTGATTAATGGGTAAAAATTTTTGATTGGAATTGGGGCGACAGTTGCATCCATACCGATAAATGCAATTTTTTTACCATCTATCTCTTGTACCACATAGCTCGTATCGAGAGTGTTGTTTCCAATATACGGAATGCCTGCCTGGTCAAGATACTTTCGTGTACTCACATACCCTGCCCGCAAACAATCATTCGCATGGTTGTTTGCAATAGTGACCATCGTGATACCTGCGTCTTTGAGACGCTGTGGTGTATTTGATGCAAATTGAAAATTATATATTTTTTGCTGACAGAGAGCTCTGTTTGTTTCAATTATAGGGCCTTCGAGGTTGGCAATCACAACATCATACGAATCAATCAGACCTTTATCCTTTTTAATATATTCAAAAGGATCTCTTCCGTATTTTTCCATTATATTTCTCACACCCCGATCAAACATCACATCACCAAAACTAAGTACACTTGGGTATTTTTCATCAATGATTACACTACTTAAGGTTGGAGAATGCACATATCGAAAAAGCATTACTATAATCCCAAGTAATACAAAACATAAAAGAAAATATGTTTTGTAGAGCTTCATTTATTTATATAAATCTTCTTCTTCGTAATAATACGATTGTTCAATTCCTTTCATATATACCTCACGATCATCTGTTTTATCTGTCAAAGCACCCCGCAATAATTCACGGATTTCCAAGTCATTAACAGGGCTTCTTTGCATTGAATTCAAATAACTCATTTTATCTATTTTCTGCCAGTCCACACATTGGTTGAGATTTTTCTTAAACATGAGGTCGAGCCAAATACGCATAGAACGACCATTTCCATCACGGAACGGGTGTGCAATATTCATCTCTACATATTTTTTTACAATTTCTTCAAAACTTTTTTCTGACATTTTTTCGATCTCTTGCAAAATAGCACCTAGATACAAATGCGAAGCAAAACGAAATCCATTTTTACTCATATCAACAGTACGAATAGTCCCTGCAAAATCATAGAGACCATTAAAAAGATATGTGTGAATTTGTTGCAAGCCATGTATAGTGCCAACTTCAAAATTTTGAATTTCAACACTACCAAAAAGACTTAATGCTCGCTCTTTACTCACCTCATCGATGTTTATCATAACCATATAATACCATAATTATCAGTAAATAACCAGACTTTCATTACATACACTTCACAAGGATACGGAAATAGCTAGCCACATTTCCCTTTTTCACATCAATCAAGCTCTTTTATTAAATCTTTTATTTTTAATTGAATAATATCTCGAGCATTAGCGTGTGTAATGTCACCACTTCCTGGATCAGGCACATCCCATTTTTCAAGTTTTGAAGAATTATACAAATATTCAGGTAATGGACTACTGGTAGGACCCATCACTATCACCCGATCAGCATCTTCAATCATCTGAGGTGTAAGCCCTTTAACAATATTTTTGGTCATATCGAGACCAATTTCAAACATCACCGAACTACCCTTCTGAGAAATTTGGGAGACCTCTTTCCCTTCTCGTTCTGGCGGAACAATAGTTCCCGCAGCAAATACCTCAACATCTGGTGAATTATGCTTTAGCATGGTTGCCGCCAT
>CAYJEE010000028.1:0-1402 GCA_964369145.1 uncultured Candidatus Saccharibacteria bacterium | reverse complement strand
GCTTTGATTTTACTTTCTCCACGAGCGACAATAGCCTTAACCATTTCTCTTTTAAATTCCTTTACATCAGTACCTTCGTAACACAGTTTTCCATTGCGATAGCAGTAGCTACAATACTGCTCTGACTCTCTCTTCTCTCCCAACGGGTCTTTAGTAAAAGGCATAAGACAACTTTCACATGTTGTATTGTTTTTTTTCATATGAATATTATAGCAAATTTATGTTTCTTAGAGGTAATCCCTAATCCTGCTGCCACCATTCCCTACACTACTGGTACCTTTTTGATACAGAAAAGGGTTGATCCTAAGACCAACCCTTCACCTTTTTCACTAGACCGCTTTTCCCTTCTTGATCCAGAAAAAGAAATGCGACGTCGTGTTCACCCAAACATCGAACGGTTCGCCGACCTTGTCTGGACGGGTAGTAATGTTTATAAGGTGTATCATTGTACCCTCAATTTTTTCGAGGGTGCCGTAATACACGGATGGCTTCCTTTCACCCCCAAACGGGTCTTCACCAACAATTGCGAATTCCACTTCTTTGCCAATCAGATCCTGCATGGATATCTCCTATAACTCAATATAACATTATAATTTAAAAAATCAAGGGCTGACCGTCAGGTAAAAAATTGGAACCTTAATACGCAGTAATGAAATCTTTTAACTCATCAAACGAATCCACAATTCCAACCACATTCTCATGTTTTTCCCGAGTCAGATATCCACGATCATGCCCTCCCCACGTAACCGCTACAGTGGGCACACCCGCCGTATCAGCTTCTCGTATATCTCCTACGGTATCAGTCACAAACAAAAGATCTTTGTTTTGCACACCGTATTTTTCAGAAATGATTTTAAATTTTTCAACTTTACTTTTTGATGTTTCCGCAGTAGTGACAAAGTCGAATAATGAATCAATCCCCACTTTTTCGAGAAGCGGTACTGAGGTCTTGTAGTATGCAGATGTATTGAGAGCCAGAATACACCCAGCTTGATGTATCTCTGTAAGAAAATCTTTTAAACCTGGATACACAGGAGCTTCTAATTTAGTCTTTTCAAATTTAAGTCGACGCTCTAGCATCTCTTCCTCTGTTTTTTGTTTTTTCTCTAACGTGACTTTCTTAATCTCTTCGTGAAAATTACCCATCATTAATTCCTGATGCATTTCTTTGGTAACTCCAGCAAATATATTCCCCAAATTTTCCAGAGCGAAATCAATAGTATCGAACAACACCCCATCGAGGTCAAAGACAATAATTTTTTGCATATTAGTTGCTAGTATATCAAAAAATCTGTTGATAGTCTGAGAAAATATCAGAACAAATTTAAGTATTAATCAACACTGCTATAAATGACGCTCCGGTATCAAATAAGTGATACTTTTCTGAAGCTTTTTTGATTTC
>CAYJEE010000027.1:0-5880 GCA_964369145.1 uncultured Candidatus Saccharibacteria bacterium | reverse complement strand
CAGGCGTACATGTCGTACGACGAGAACCTTTTTTAATTTTAGACGATGAGATTGGCCAAATGTGGACGTCTCGTGGAGACTATAACTTTAAGTCCGCCATTGCGTCGTCGAGGCTTTTGGTCGCAGAAGATGAGCTCTTCTCCATCCCTCCTGCTGGCTCGTTGATCTTGAGGTTTACTCGAGCGTTGTTTTTCATCCCTACTACTCGCAAGAGTGTTCGGATTGCCTTTGCAGTGTTTCCTTCTCGTCCGATAATCTTACCCATATCTGCTGGGTTTACATCGAGAGTCATAAGCACACCCATTTCATCGACAGTTCGATTGATCTTTACGTCCTGTGGGTTTTCTACCAAAGCTTTAATAACAAAGTCCAAAAATTGTAAATCGTGTTCCATAAAATATGCGTTCAGTTACTGATAAAGGTAGTACAGTATAATTGTATGTCTTCCTCGTTGATGGAGTCAACGGATAACTTTCTTGTTTAAGCAGCTGCTTCTTCTGCTGCAGGAGCTTCCTCGGCTGGAGCTGGAGTTTCTTCTACTGGTGCAGCTTCAACGGGAGCCTCTTCTACAACCGGAGCTTCCTCTACAGATGCAACTTCCACTGGTGCTGCCTCAGGAGCTTTTACTTCCTCTTTCACTTCAGGAGCAGGAGCTTCAGCTACTACCACAGGAGCACTTTTCTTTGGAAGTTTGTTGAGTTTCTTTCCTGCAACAATTTTCTTATCTACCAAAAGGTTGTGTACAGTATCAGACACCTGTGCACCCATAGTCATCCAGTGTGAAATTCGGTCAGATTTGAACTCTGCCTTCTCACCTTTTCGTGAGTCATAGTTACCAAGCACTTCTAAAAATCGTCCACTCTTTGCAGAGTTTTTTGAGTCGGTCAATACGAGCCGGAATGTCGGTTCGTTCTTTCGCCCTGTTCGCTGTAATCGTATTTTTAACATGGCTTAGATAGTAACAAAAATAGCTCTATGAGTCAATAAGACCATTTACTGATACACATCAACTTATTGTAGCTTGAATTGGTATTCCTTGACAATATATACAAAATGTTATAGTATATAGAAACTATGACTGCACACGAGTTGTATGAAACTCTCGTCTCTGAGTGGGGCGAACGCGAGGTATACCCTCTCGAGAAGCATGAGTTCAATGTTCTTTCTTTATCCTCAGACTCGCACACAAGCGAGTATGAAAACGGAGACGGCACCGTGACGACCACGGTACTCTACGAAGGAAAAAAGTTTATCTACACAGAGGTGAGACCATGATGGTCCCACCTCTTTAACTTATTTTTTTAATACTCTTCTCTATTTTTATACTTCATATAATCCGCAAAGGTAACCCCGTGCGCGTATTCAAAAGCAAAATCTCCAATATGTGTTGCCTCCTCTAAATCCATGCCAGATCTTTTTCTACCCACAACCATAATAGCGACTTGATTATGTAATTTTCTCCTCTCTGCTTCAGAACTCCCTAATTGAGCAACTGAATACCCCCCCCTTCTGATCTATAAGAAATTGACTGTATAATTTACATGTATTCAATAATCTTTTTTCTGCCTCCGTATCTTTTTTTGGTGGTTTTCCAGGAAAACCATATTCCTCCCACAAGTCTCCAAGTCTTGAATCGTATAAACTTTCTACTTCTTTTACTTCTACCGGACTTTGATTGAAATTAAATTTTTCCATGATACAAAGATTATACCTAAAAACTCTTTAATCTGATATAGTATCCCCATATGGCTATTGATACAAAAGAAACCCTCACGGGACCCCTTTCCATTTCTGGCAAAGGCACTGGATATTTTTCTGTTCCTCAAAAGGAAAGCGAACCGCGAACAGACGAAACAATCGAAATACAAAAAGAATTCCTCAACAAAGCATTTCCTGGCGACACCGTAGAAGTACGCCGCCGACCTGAGCTCCTTTGGGGCAAAGTGCAGGGTGAAGTGCTCAAGGTAGTCTCTCGTGCGCGCATGGAATTTGTAGGTGTTGTCGACAAACATGGCGACATGTTTTATCTCATTCCCGACGACCGTCGTATGTACACTGATATCGTCCTCGAAAAAGGAAAGCTTGGTTTTGTTGAACCTGGGATCAAAGTGGTGGTAAAAGTCACAAGCTGGTCTGAAAAAGAAACTGCTCCTCACGGAGAGATCGTGCGCGTGATCGGAAAAAAAGGTGAACACAACACCGAGATGCAGGCGATTGTGTACGAAAAAGGTTTTCAAATCGAATTCCCTGCTGGAGTCGACGAAGAAGCCGAACATATCAAAACTGAAGAAGCAAAACCTGAGATGATCGCAGAGCAAGTAAAAGTCCGCCGAGACATGCGAGATGTACTCACCTTCACTATCGACCCCGCAGATGCAAAAGACTTTGACGACGCCTTATCAATCCGAAGGATTGATAACAATAAAACAGACGATGAAAACTCCCTCTATGAAATCGGGGTACATATTGCAGATGTGTCCCACTTTGTCCGTCCTGGTACTCTCCTCGACGCAGAAGGTCGCCGACGTGCCCTTTCGGTATACCTCGTCGACCGTACTATCCCCATGCTTCCAGAGATTCTTTCAAACGACCTCTGTTCGCTCAACCCTCACGAAGACAAATACACCTTTTCTGCTGTCTTCCATATTACTCGCACCGGTGAAATAAAAGACAAATGGTTCGGAAAAACAATCATTCACTCTGATCACCGCTTTTCATATGAAGAAGCACAGGAAGTACTCGACAAAGGTGAGGGTCCTCACCATGACGACCTGTCAGTGATGCGAGAGATTGCAAAAATATTTGAAAAGAAGAAATTTGAAAATGGAGCAATCAACTTTGAAACTGATGAAGTAAAGTTTGTACTCGACGAAGCTGGCAAGCCAATCAAGGTGTACCGAAAAGAGAGAAAAGACACACACCGCATGATCGAAGAGTACATGCTTCTTGCAAACCGAGAAGTCGCAGAGTACATCTACAAATCAAACGAAAAACCAAACCGAAAAGGCGCTCAGTCTGTCTACCGTATTCACGATGCACCCAACAAAGAACGTATCGAAGACTTGGCGACATTTCTCAAAGCTCTCGGTTTTGAACTCAAAGTAAAAGACGGTGAAGTGACTGCAAAAGATATCAATACCCTCCTCCGACAAGTCGAAGGCAATCCAAACGAAGAGCTCATCAAGACTGCGACGATCCGCTCAATGGCTAAGGCAATTTATTCTACAAAAAACATCGGACACTTCGGCCTTGGCTTCACCTATTATGCACACTTTACATCCCCGATCCGCCGATACCCCGACCTTGTCGTGCACCGACTTCTCGAACGAGAGCTCCAAGTAGGAAAAATCGCTCAAGATGAATTTGCTTATTATGAAAAAGTAAGTATGGAATGTTCTGATCGAGAAAAACAAGCAGCTGATGCAGAACGAGGATCTATCAAATACAAACAAGTCGAATACATGCAAGAACATGTGGGCGAAGAATTCACCGGCACTATTACAGGCGTGACCGACTGGGGTCTCTACATCGAAGAGAAAGAAACAAAATGCGAAGGGATGATGAAAACAAAAGACCTCGGCACACTCTTCAACGATATGTTTGATTTCAACCCAAAAACATACTCAATCACTGGACAGAAAACAGGAAAGAAAATAACCCTTGGTGACACAATACGGTTCAAGGTAATAGCAGCCGACCTCGAAAAGCGCCTGCTCGACTATGCGATTGTAAAATAGGAAGTTGAAAAAAGCAGAGCCTGAGGCTCTGCTTTTTTACCACCCTAGTGGTTATGCTGTTCAATTGAAATCACATGAGTATCATCAGCACTCGAATCTGGTGACAGAAGAAGTAGCTCTGAGTTACCAAAGTGGAACTGAGTTAATGCCCACATCCAATCAAAACCGTAGTAAGCAGCATACATAAACTTCCCAATATCTCCATGACACACCAAAAGCACAGAGCCGTCGGTGTATTTTTGCTGAACCTCGTCAATCACTTTCTTTGCTCTCGCTAAAAGATTTGGAAATGTTTCTGCTCCTTCTGGGGAAATAAAATACGTAATGATTTTTGTTTTGATAACATCCGGAGCGCAAAGCAGTTCAATATCTTTTATCAATTTCCCTGTCATGATACCAAAATCTCGCTCAATTAGATCTGGAAGAATTTTTGGTTTCGTTAACCCAAGAGTCTCTGTCACTATTTCTCCCGTCTCGTATGCACGGCAAAGTGGTGAGCTCAAGACAGCATCAAAAGTAAGTCTTTTCTCTTTGATTCCTTGTGCGAGTTCTCGAGCCTGCGCCCGACCGAGTTCTGTAAGTGGCAAATCGCGGTGACCATTGAGGATACCGTTTGCATTATCTTCATTTTGTCCGTGTCGTGCGATGTAAATTTTAAGCATTTTTTATCTATAATCTATTTTCCAAAATTTGATACACATCTTTACGATGACCTATGGCAACTATATGAACTTCATTTTTCACAATCCCATATATCACACGATAGTCACCTACTCGAAGTTTCCAATACGGTTTTAGTACTCCTCTCAGCGGAAATCCGTACACAAGAGGATCAACTTCCAATCTTTCTTCAATAGCTCGCTTAATTCTTTCTTTAGTAACTGAATCCAGGTGAGGAATATCCTTTTTTAAAACTTGCGGATAATACTTGCATGAATATGTTATCCCCATACCTGTTTATGAGTAAGAAGCTTCACTTTCTTAGAAGTACGCTCTTTCACGATAGCTCCCCACGCAAGATCTTCTTCCAATTCAAGAGCATTTCGTAACAATTCAACAGCTTTAGCTGCCACAGGAACACCTGACTTTTTTGCAGATAACACAAGGGCATTTTCTATATCCTTATCTGCCGTAATATTTATTCTGCGTTTTGTCGTTGTCATAATAATATAAGTGTAACAAAAGTGTAACACTCATGTCAACACTATTTAGCCACAGCGACTGCGTCTTCAAAAGAGACGGTGAGTAACTTCGAAACCCCACCTTGCCCCATCGTCACTCCATAGAGGGCTCCTGCACGAGACATTGTCTCTCTGTTGTGAGTGATAACAATAAGCTGAGAAAACTTTGAAAGAGTTTCGATCATATCTCCATATTTACGAGAGTTCGCTTCGTCGAGGGCCGCATCTGTTTCGTCGAGAATAATAAACGGTGGAGGGTTTACCTGAGAGACTGCAAAAAGAAGTGCGATTGAGGTAAGTGCTCGTTCACCTCCAGAGAGCATTATAAGACCCTTTACTTTTTTGCGTGGAAGCGACACTTCAATATCAATCCCCGCTTCACCCTCTACCTCGTTATCTTCACCATCACCTGCTTCTTCCCCTAGGGCCACCCTAGGGGAAAGGTCATCGAGGTCGGATTTCTTTTTTGGTTTTGATTCTCGTATTACAGAGAGCTTTGCTTCTCCACCACCAAACATCATCGCAAAGTACTCTGAGAATTGTCGGTTGATTTTCTCCACACCCACTGTAAACTCAGATGCGATTTTTGCATCAAGTTCCCCGATTAAGACCGCGAGAGACTCTGCAGTATGCGAAAGGTCAGTAAGTTCTCGCTCGAGGAATTGATCTCGTTCGAGTGCCTCTTCGTATTCTTTGATTGTTTCTCCACCTCCGATACCTCCAGAGTCTTCGAGACGGATTTTAATTTTCTCAATTTTTCGTCGTCGATCCTCCTGCATCTCTCGTCCTTCCACCAAACCGAATTCTTTTTCTCCAAATGCCAGAACGTCTCGTCCAAGCAGCATCGAAAGTTCTGTCACTTCTCGTTTGAAATCTTCTTCGAGTACACGCACCTGAGCCTCTCTTGCTTCGAGTGCACGAAGCTCACTCAAAAGACTTTGTTCTTTTGACATAAGTACAAA
>CAYJEE010000026.1:0-6085 GCA_964369145.1 uncultured Candidatus Saccharibacteria bacterium | reverse complement strand
GCAATACCAGCCTGAGTAGTAGATCAAGTAAGTGCAGTAGTTACTACGTTTACTCATTCCACCGCTATAACTCCTGCTGATACACGAGTAATTGTTGTGTCTGATGCGTGTCCTACGTTTACTCCTGCAAATTGTGGACTATCACTCGTTCAGAGTCCTATAAGAGCTGGTATAGCTGTTACGTTGAGTTCTTCTACTGCTCCTGTTCCTGCTGTACTTCTTCCAAGAATACGATTCGTGTTTATATCTACGAGTCCTGCAAGTGGCAAATCTATACAATTTGTAAGAGTTCCAGATGATGGAGTTCCGAGAACTGGAGTTACTAGAGTTGGACTAGTAGCGAATACGAGTGATCCAGAGCCTGTCTCATCACTAATTACTCCTTTTAGTTCAAGTGAAGTAGTAGATGCGAATTGTGCAAGTGTTCACGATGTTAGTGCATCTCATCCACCTGCAGGATTAGACCATTTTAGACCTGTTGCTTCTGCTGAGTCAGCAGTGAGGACTTGTCAGTTAGTACCAACAGCAAGTCGAGATGCTGTATTTGCTCATGTACCACCTGCGAGGTCTCATTTGGAATCCCATATAGCGTCTGTAGCAACTGATCCACCTCCTGATATTACAATATCGCCACTTCCTAGAATAGAAGTAGAGTTAATTGTTTTTATGTTTGTTCAGGATACGAGAACAGCTTGATAAATAGTATCAAAATATGTTTTGAATAGATCTCTTACAAGTTCCCAAGTGGTTTTTTTAAGCTCACTTGTATCTGCGTTATCGTATGAGATTGTGAGATCATCAATCGTAGGAGTTGAGGATGTTAGTTGTGCAACATTTTTATCAGCCATAGTAAGTAGTTATGAAGGGATTACACGACCTGTGTATTGAGTTCAAGTAGAAGGTATAGAAATAATGAGCTTATCAGTAGCATTTATGAGTAAAAAATCAATTCAATTTATCAGTAGAAACCCTCATTCATTAGCGATTGAAGGTCTCCCTGATAGTGTAGTCGAGATTGTAGGTCTTCAAGTGAATACGGTCATAGTTTTAGTATATGGGAATCAGTATCATAATCAAGTTATTTAGTGGAAATATTTGCAAATAAAATGAATACGGATATAATACCTTCACTACACAGATTTACTTTTTAAATATTCCTTTGTTCTTGGTTTTCTTTCTGTGTAGTAACTGAAAGGGGAAATCAAGAATAAGGGAATAATTTTTATATATGCCATCTCCAATAATACTAGATGCAATACACATTCTTAAAATGTGTAGATGATTGATAGGAACTAATCCTAGATATTCTTCGCATAAAAGAATGTATCCATTTCATAAGTGTAAAAATCGATTCAGTAGCGATTGTAGAAAGTGTGCATATAAATATATAAACTCTGAAATTAAAAGACTAGAATCATTATAAATAAGACCTTAATTGGCCTTATTTATTATCAAAATTTTTATAGTATATCATTTCTCATTGCTCTCAAAACATATCTCAGGTTTCTAAAAATGGTTTTTTTGTATATTCTGCAAACGCTTTAGGTCTTCATAGTGCCATTTGTTCTATTATTGATTTTGATGTAATACCATTTTTTATGTTACTTGATACCATTTTTTCTGCCATTTTTTGTAGTTTTTCGGCCTCTTTATACAAAAGAGTATTATTTTTATTTGATTTTAATTCAATAATATTTTCTCAATATTTTTTTGCGATATCTTTATTTGGAGTAAAAAATACTCAACCATCTGTATTTCATTGAAATTTAGTATCATTGAACTGCACTTGTTTTCAAGGTTTTGACTGTCATCTATACATAGTTATTTCTCATTTTGTATTTGTTATATTTTTTTTATAAAAATCTTCAAAATGTTTTAAAGAATATACTCAAATACGATCAAATTTTTCTCTCATATCATAAGGCATAACATCATACATATTTCTTCAACTCTTATACTTCCTCGCTTCTTCTACTAGAGGATCAGTTAGTTTCTTAGACTCACTTCCTATTCTCAAAAAACCTCCGTTCTTATTACTTGGGAGTTTTTGGATCTCTCAGAAAACATTCTTGAAATAACCTTCAGGAATGGTATCGCTTGAAACAGGCTTGTTCACTTTTGATTCATTTTTTATAGTGTTAGGTTTTACTATTGGTTTTTTATTAACAGGTTTTTTTATTAGAGTTTTACTGTTTTTATTTTCTGTTTTAGGATTAAATTTTATATTTGTGATTATATCTTCAACCTTATCTTTTGGAACTTTTTTAATTGCTTCTTTTACTATTGCAATTTCTTGCGGAGTTATTTTTGTTCATTTTTCAACTATTGATTTTGCCTTACTAGTAACCATTCAATATGCTTCAAGTATTCTTGCAACTATATGCGGATTAGTAGCAATAAATCATACTATTGTTCATAATCAAGGAGCTAGTGCCGTTCCTACTGTTGCACCTCATAATTGACGAACTATACTACCAGTTTTCAGAGATGCTATAGATGAAACTTCTTCATATGCCTTTAGTGCTCGGAGTCTTTTGCCAAGATCAGGATATATTTCTTCAAATTTAGCAAGCTTGAGATCTTTATTTTTTCCAACTATATTCGATATAGTAGAAAGTGCATTATTTTTTATATTGCCATTGGCATCATAAATATTAGATTTAATTTCCTTCAAAAGCTGTACTTCAGGAGCATATTTAGTATCAAGATCCTTCAATCCTGTAATACGATCTTTTGCTATTTTATCTACATCAGATCTCATGCCTTCAACTAGTCTAGCTCATTGTGGAGATAACTTTCTTTTCATGCCTGTATTTGGATCATATGAGATAGAATCTAATTGTTTCCTTAGAGCAAGAATGTCAGAGTCTTTTAAATCTCATTTTAATTGACTCATATAGTCACTAGCATCTTTTAATACAATCTTATCTGCTTTTGTAAGTTGAGTTGTTGGTATTTCTTTTGTCCTATTAAGATAAATATTTCCTATTTCTTCAGCATTAGATATTTTTGCTCATTTTTTTATTGAATCATATCACTTTCCCATTTCTGATAAGTCTGTCAAACGTGCTTCTGTGGCTTTTGCAAAATTTCCTAATTCCCCTTCTGACGTAATATCTCATAATCGAGCTTGCTTGTATAATTCAGGGGACTTTTTGATAATTTGTTGTGATTCTTTTGATAAACCAGTAGCTAAAGAAGTTCAGTATTCCGCTGTAGAGCCAATTGTATTTCATATAAATTCAGGAGTTTTAGTAATTATATTTTTAGTTCCTTGGACCAATTTTGGGGCTACTATCTCAGCTCATTTAATAATAGCATTTCACCCTTGTTTTGCTATGTTTGCAAGTGGTTTTGCTATTGGAACTGGAGCAAGTTGTGCTACATTCAAAAGTCCTGCTATATTTTCGGCAAGAATAGGGTTTGTTTTCTCAAATTCATTCCATCACTCTGAAAGTGCTTGAATATTTTCCGTTTGTCCTGTCTTTTTGATCACTGCTTGGACTACTGGAGATACAAAAGGCTCTAAAGCTGAAGTAACTGGTTGTAGTGCTGTTGCAACTGTTTGCCCAGCATAAGGAATAACTCCTGCCATTGTTCTATCTAATGGATCTTGTATTTTAGATAGTCGCTCAGTAGTGTCTATATTACTTTGGAGTCTTGTTCCAATTCCACCAACAATACTCTCTGATATTCAAGGTTTAAAATCAAATTCTCATTTTGATTTTAATTGGTCAAGAGCCTTAAATATAGAATCTTCGCTATGTCACTCTGCCAACATTTCTGATACAAATGTCTTTTGTTTATTTTTTATGCCTTCCTCAAACCTTTTTTTATCTACATCTACTGTTTCTTGAAGTCTGCCAGGTAGACTAGTGACAACATCAGCAACATTCTGCAAAAAGTTATACACAGGTCTTTCCTCTCTTGGTGTTGCATCAAATCATGTGGCAACACCAGTTCATGGAGTATATGTTTTAGGCTGTACTACTGGTTGTACATAATTTGTTGTTCTAGGAGCTTGTGGAGTAGCAAAATTAGGCACTTGTGGTTGTGCCTGCTTACCTGTGAACTGGTTGAAAATGTTATCAAAGAGATTCATATTTTAATTGTTATCTACTATACCATTTATTCAAGATTTCATCTGTCTGTCAATCATTTGTACTTGTTTGAGTTGTTGTTTGTACTGGTTCATCCATTCACTTAAATCCTATTCTCGCACCATAATTTATTCCCTTTGTTTTTGCATCACTTCTATAGTTGTTTTGAATACTATTGAGTGTTGTATTTGTGTTATCGTCAAAGCTGAATAATCCGCTCATCACTCCTGTTGTTTCTGGGATCAAACTTTCTAGTATACCAAGATCAGGTCAGTTAAGAACTCAGAGGTTTTCAACTTCTTTAGCCTTTAGAATAATTTGCTGTTTAAGAGATTGCATTTCTTTCTTTGCTTGTGTTGGCAGTACCTCAGTTCAATTATCAGCAAATAATTTCTTTAGTTTTTCAAGTCTCATATCAATATCCCCAATTTTTGTCATTGATTCATTCAATTTTTCTCTCTGTGTTGCACTAAGTGAAGCATATGAAGGAGTGAATTGTATTTGAAGTGTTGGATATGTAGAATTTATCTCTTTTTCCTTATTTCTTAGGAATTGATCATATCAAGTAGAAGCATTATTTGCGAATTGTTCAGAAGTCATTCATAATCAGGCAAGAGCATCCTTGCTAGGGAGTTTGTTATCTTCCATATATGCTCTATATAGTGGCAATGAACCGGAGCTTGTTCCTCCACCAGCTTTCAATCCCTTCAAGAAGTTTACTTGATCTGCATTCGACAATAGTTTTCCATTAGATTTAATCTCCACATCAAGATGAGCTCCACGACCTGCTTTCAGTTGTTCTGCTGTGAGTTTCTCACCATTTGCACCCATAACATTACCTGTATTACCACGAGTACCAACTATATCACCAAACCCAAGAACATCGCCTGGTTTAACTCAAATATCCTGTAGGTGTGAGTATCTGATTTCGTTTCCATTCTCGTCCTGCATAACTACTGTATTCCCGTATGGTTTTGATCATTTACCGCCTATAAATATAGAGCCTACTTGTTCTCCTGCTGTATCTACTGATTTAACTGTCCAGTTTCCACCTGCTGGAAGTGGATCTCCAAGTGCACCTGCAAGATCATACCCTCTATTGCCTTCATAAGTCCCTACATTTTTACCAAGTACATCAAATAGAGATTTTCAAGATGGTATGTTGGCACTAGTTTTTTCTCCATAAGGAGTTATTGTTTGATTTGTTGTGTTTACCCATCAATATTTATCTGTTCAATCTGCATTTTTTCCAATTACTTTAAATTCAGGTGCTTTAGCTTCTGGAGTTTTAGTAGCACTTATACCAGTATCAACAAGTTGCCCATTTTGTACCTTGTATACCTTGTCTCCAATAGTCTGGAACGATACTCATTCATTTGCTTTCTTCGCAAGTGCTTGTTGGTATTCAGGTTTCGCTTTGAAGTCTTCAATCATTTTCTTTGTGTACTCAGGAAGAGTCATTCCGAGTCTCTTTTGTTCTGCAACGTGCCAAGCGAGATCCCTATCTCCAACAATACCAAGATCAGAGAATTGTTTAATAACTGATCAAATGGCACTAACAGGATCATTAGTAAGCTGTGCTTGTTGTGCGAGTTTTTGATCGAATTGAGCTTGTGAGAGTGCGAGAGCTTGTTGCATTGCCCTATCTTCCTTCGCAAGTCCTGCTTGTAGAGTGATGTCCTCTTTCGTAGCATCGTATTCAGCTTTTGCCATTTCCATAGCCATTTTTAAATCTGCCTGAGTAAGAGTCAAGCTAGAATTAAGAGCATCGATCTGAGAAGTTGCTTCTTTAGTTCGTCAAGCCATAAGAGTCATTATTGCACTTGCTGAAAGATCAGGATATTGTTTTTTTAGATCATCATATACTGCGTTACGTTCTGTATTTAGAGTATTGAGTTGTTTTGCTATGTTAGATACTGTTTTTGTAAGTTGTAGAGTCTCAGGATCTTGTGATACAATACGAGCGAAAGCATCTGCATTAGTTT
>CAYJEE010000025.1:4495-6472 GCA_964369145.1 uncultured Candidatus Saccharibacteria bacterium | reverse complement strand
CAAGGTCGCATACAAAAAAACAAAAGGACTCGCAGGCGTACTAGTGGTACGATGAGAATCCTTTTGTTTTTTTGGATGATGATATTGTCCAAATGTGGACACCTCGTTATTTTATACTATCTATAACTACTTTGAACCAATTCTGTCGATGGCCGTTCTTCTTGAAATATCGGCTCTTTTGTTTGTATTTGATCACAGTCACTGTCTTGTTTCGGCCGATCTCTGAGAGAGTCGCTTCTACTTTCGCCCCGGCAACAACAGGAGTACCTACCTGAGTGCCTTTTGAGCCTTCTACAAGCAATACGTCATCGAAGACAATCTTGTCTCCAACCTTAGCTGTAGTACCTTTTGCCCCGATAATTTTCTCAATTTTAAGAGAATCGCCCGTAGCGACCTTGTACTGCTTTCCACCTGTTTTGATTACTGCAAATTCCATAGTTTTACTAGTCTATAAGAAAATCGAACAAAAAGCAAGACCTAATCTTCAGCATCTGGCTTATCGAGCACAAGCGGGTCAAAATCGAGGCTTTCGCCCGTAATTCGCATGATATCCTTGTCTATTTTCTTAAACTCCTTCCCAGTCGCATTGTAGTGATTTATCGTCGTAGAGAGGGCATTTCCGAGCTTTCCGTGGTATTCCTCATAGGTCTTGAGGTGTTTTTGGAGCTCTCCCACATTCTTTACTATCCCCTTTACTGACTCCTCGATTTGCATAGCTCGGAGACCCTGGAGGACAGTCTGAAGGTAGGCCATAAAAGAAGTCGGAGAGACGATAATCACCTTATTTTTGCCTGCTGCTCGCTGGATGAGGTTCTCATTATCTTCTTTTGCAGCCCCGATTTTATTGGTCAAGAGGTCATAGTAGATAGCCTCATGAGGGATAAACATAAACGCAAAATCCATCGTCCCCTCTTTTGGCTGGATATATTTTGCGGTTTCTGTGATACGAAGTTTGAGGTCATTTACAAAAAGCTTTTCGAGTCTGTCTTTTTCTGTTTGATCGGTGGTCTCCACCATGCGGTTGTAGTTTTCAAGCGAAAACTTAGAATCCACTGGTATCATCTTATCTTTTACAAAAACTACCGCATCAGCAATCGATCCATCAGGAAAAGTTTTCTGCATTTCATAGCTTCCTGGCGGGAGTACATTTTTGAGTAATGTCTCGAGGTAATACTCACCCAAAATCCCCCGCTGCTTTGGATTTTTCAAAATATCCTGGAGAGACTGGAGCTGATCAGTAAAAGAAACTACTTGACGGTTGGTCTCATCGAGCTTTGTAAGCCCCTCGGTCACATTGCGGATCAGCTGGGCAGACTCACCAAACTGCATGCGCACTGATTCATTCATCATCCGTCCTGATTCTGAAATCTTCGCATCTACAGTACGAGAAAGCTCATTGATTTGTTCAAGCACAAGCTTCAAACCAATATCAGAGGTTTCTTTTGGTCGACGAGTGACGAAAAATAAAACAATACCAAAGAATCCAAACAATGCGACAATAAGTATAAGTACCACAGATGTATCCATATACCTTGTATTCTATCAAAAATTAGTTGAGTGTGGTAATCTTAAAATCAACAAACTAATACATATAATCATGTCGTTACAAATAGATATTAAAGCGCATATGGTCGAAGCAATGAAAGCTAAAGATGCAGTCAAACTGCAAACACTTCGAGGTATCCTCTCTGCTTTTACCAATGAACTCGTCAACCTCAAACGCACACCTCAAGACACTCTCTCCGACGAAGAAGCTCTTGCAGTCATCCGACGTGCAGTAAAGCAGCGCAAAGACTCGATTGATCAATTTGTCGCTGGTGGCCGTCCAGAGCTTGCAGAAGATGAAAAAGCAGAGCTCGCAGTACTCGAAGCCTACCTCCCTGCAATGATGTCTGAAGAAGAAGTAATGAAAATCGCTCTCGCGAAAAAAGAAGAGATGGGTGAAATCGACAAATCGAAAGCGGGACAGTTCATGGG
>CAYJEE010000025.1:0-4395 GCA_964369145.1 uncultured Candidatus Saccharibacteria bacterium | reverse complement strand
GAGTATAGGTAGTATAATATTGATAGGTGAGGTGTTCGTGCCACATTCAGAAACTCTGCTTTTAGGGATACGAAAAAGGGCATTCGACTTGTACACACAAGCTGGTGTTCCTGTACCGGACAACTACAACAAAGCGTCTGTGGAGTTTGGTATACCGAACAACGAAGATGCATTGACAGAAGTTATAGTGGAGATAAGAGATTTAGAAGAAAAAATAAGAAACACTCCACCACCTCAAAAAACCAGGAAGCTCCGTAAAAAAATAGTTCCCGCCCCAAGCGAACCACCTGAAACGTCCTGGTGCGGTGAGACAACTATAAAAGGTCACCGTATTAATCTCGCGAAATTAAATGCGCGAGACGGAAGACTCGCTGCAGCTGGCAAGGACTGACCGCATGGTCAGTCCCTTTTGTTTATATTTCGATTAACTTCGAGTGAAATCCGTGTGATTTCTTTCATCTCCAAGATGTGACATTGAAACAAAAGGTACCTACCTTTTATTTTTTATACTTACTCAAAATATTCTTTTCAATCTCCTCTCTATCTCCTCCGTATGTGAGATACGACAAATGTTTCAAACTATCCACCACCCCTGTCTCACCTTTCGGCGGAGGAAGTGTACTTATATTAAATGCTTTTGCTGGCTTTCCATTTACGAGCATTTTTACGATTGCATTACGGTTATCAATATTCATAATATCTTTTGCGGTAAAGACAGGGGCAAACTGCTTCTCTAGGTACTCCGCATCTTCTGCTCCAATACGGAAACTACAGATTGAACCCACGTTACCAAAGACTGCATCACGGATACTCTGATCGAGCTGTGCGATAAACTGGTGGGCAATATTGAGCGAGAGTTTGTATTTTCGTGCTTCAGACAAAATTGTTGCGATAGAATTGGTGGTAATATTTTGGAACTCATCGATATAAAGATAAAACGGAGGAAAACCAGTAGAGAGTGAGTCCACACGCGAAAGTGCGGCCATCAAAATCTTGCCGACCAAGATAAGTCCGATCAAGTTTGCATTGATATCTCCGAGTCTTCCTTTCGAGAGATTGACGAGGAGGATTTTTTTATTATCCATGATGTCTCGGAAATCAAAAGAGGATTTTTCTTGAGCGATCAATGGTCGCATCACATCGTTTGCGAGAAAGACGTCAAATTTGCTCGTGATATACGGCACGATGTTTGCAAGCGATGCTTCTCCTCCCGCTTTTTCTGCCACTTCAGTCCAAAATTGCACCACGATAGGATTTTTACATCGAGAGATTTTCAAATCACGAAACTTTTTGTCTGCCATCACTCGAGACACATCGAGAAGTGTCGAGCCCGTCTCAGGATCTTCGATTACAAGCATCGTCGCATTTCGAAAATACTGTTCAAACATTGGCCCCATAGATTCTGGTACCGCACCGTAGAGCTTTTGGAAAATACTAAAGAGTTCATTGACGACAAACGTCTTTTGTTCAGGATGTTCCCGGTCGTATTCGAGCATATTGAGTGCCATCGGTCGCTCTACATAGCTCGGGTCAAAGTAAATTACATCATCGATACGATTTTTCGGAATATTTGCCAAGATATCTATGATATCCACTCCGTGTGGATCGATCATACAGACACCCTCACCGTTTTGAATATCCTGAATAATCATATTTTTGAGCAATGTAGACTTACCGGTACCCGTCTGTCCGATAGTGTAGAAATGTCTCAAGCGATCATCAGCTGAGATACGCACTGTTGTATCTGTATTTCTATATGAATTCACACCAAGCACTGTGCCCTCACGAGGGAGATCTTGTGGAGCAGGAGCTGCGATACTTTGAGCTGTCTTGAGTTGTGGCTGGACTGAATATGAAGAATTTGGGAAATGGAAAAATGTTGCTATCTCTTTTGCATTGAGCGGACAAATACTTTCTTGATTGAACATTCGGAATGAAAAATCTCTCGTAAACTTTGCAAACGCACCTTTCTCCAGACGCACCAAAGAAAACATGTTTTCATGTTGTTTACCAAACTGATTGAGACTTGATTCTATTTCAGACAGTATTTTTTCTGCTTCACCTCGAGAATTACCAGATGCAATAATACGGATATTGGTCGGGTAAATCTTTTCAGATATTTTTCGTTTGATAGATGCGAGATGCTCTGCGTCGGGCCCCTTTTTCTCTGAATTCTCTGCTTCGGTCTTGATCGGCATGATCAAATCTCGCAAAGCGTACCCCATCCCCTCAAGAAATGAATGTGACTGCAGAGCTTCTTTGAGTGGTGTACCCTTTTCAAACTTACCGAGCGCATACTTGAAATGTTTGTCGTACATATCTCCAGACGGCTTGATGACGATTTGCAATGCAGCACCTTCTCCTGTTTTTTGTATTTTTGAAAATGAGTTGAGGATAACAGTCAGTGGATCAATATCGAAATCCTCTATCGTTTTAATTGGCAAAAGAGCAGTTTCTTTTAGAGTGAGGTACCCACCGACCGACACACCGTCTTCATTGAAAATATTGTAGTCATTGGGATCAATCGAAAACTTTACACCTGGAAACACAGAAGTGATTTGTTTTTCAAATAAATCTTTTTTCAAAAGTGGCACTGAAACATAAAAAATAAATTGTTCGCTCCCTTCGGCGTTTGCAATCTCGAGTGTAAAATAATTATCTTTATCTCCTTTTGTAGATGAGACTGAATCCATACCAGAAATAAACTGTTGCATTGCTGAAACAGTCTCTTTGATACTTCGTGTCTTCCCTTCTTCTGCTTCAGGAAGTATCACTTCATACAAGACCATACTTCCGATTTTTGCTATTTTTTCTGGTAGATTTTTTGCAGGGTAGCCTCCTTGTAGGTACTGCACGAGCATACGATGAAAGTCGTCTTCGAGGTGCGGGTCTCTGAGCGCTGAAAGTACAGAAAGTGCATTTTTGACACCTTTTGTCTGCATAATCCCCATAAGCTCACTCATTTTTTTATCATGAAGCTCTGGAGCGAGATTCAACACAACTTCTTGAATCTTTTTTTCAGGCAATACAAAATTTTGATGCAACACATCTGAAGAAAGTTTATCCTTATATTTTGAGATTTGTTCAGAAACAGCAGATTCACTGCTTGACCACACTCTTTTTTCACGAAGTTCTTGTTCGCGATGAGCTACTTGCTCACGAAGATACGCAATTTCTTCGTTTGGAGTTTTAAATGTAAGAGGTGCATCAGGAGAAACGTATTCCATATATTTAGTATATCAGAGAGTTGCATTGCACAACATCATATTTTCCCCACTTGTTGTGTTGAAAAAGGACTTCAGCTTGCGCGGAAGTCCAAATCCGAAAACACAATCCGAAATGCACATTCTCCTCTATTGTCATGCAAATCAGAAAGTCTGACCTGTGCATTAACTTTTCCTTGCTTGCTATTCAGATTGTAAAACGTTTTTCTAGTCCACCTACACCATCGGCACCCTCCAGTTAGGATGCATGTGTGGATAATCTTTCCGGGTAATTTCTTTTCTACAATACGCATCGATCGATATCCTCCTCATACACTCTACATCACTGTTTGTTTTTTGCAAAACCAGCATGAATCCTGAATTTTGTGATAGTAGATATATGAGGTGAGCAGTACTGCAAATACAACAATTGGTGCAAATGACATTGCTACAAAACCATCTACAGATAGGTGTGCGATGAGCGCCGAGATATACACGATACCGAGTCCAGAATACGCCTGCTCTTTCACCCACCCTTTGAAGAAAGGAATGACGATGATCAGTCCTGCAATAAAGCTCGCAATACCTACCTCGAGGCGGAGCCATTCGGGGATACCGAGATGTTGTGTCCCCTCCATCGCCATAGCTGAATTGATATAGAAAATACCTGGTAATACAAACAATCCAATCGCTCCAGTCGAAATCCAATATATAATTTTTTCTTTTTTCATGTTTTGTATTATATGTATTTAATTTCGTTTCGACAAACTTCGACTTGAAATATAAACAACCAATACATAAAAGATGAGTCCCAATGCACAGGTCGGCAAACCGAGCACATATGCACGCAGACCACTCTGGAGAAGCTCAGGTAGTTCTTGAAGTGTAAAATATCCTGCAAATAGTACACCGAGGAGCCCGATTACTTCCATCCACTTAAATCCTTTTCGATCGTACATTTGAGACGTAATCACACGAAAACTTACAAACGTAAGCGCGAGAAACAATGCAAAACCAAAATAACACGCTGGATATCCGAGAAAATACGGACACCCCTCATTGAATGCACAGGTTTCTGTAAAAAATTTCACTCCCGAAAGATATCCCGAAAACAAAAGCCCCGCTACTGATAAGGCAAAAAGCGCAATGACATTTTTTTCTTTTTTCATATGGTTTAAGTATATGCTTTTTT
>CAYJEE010000024.1:0-7822 GCA_964369145.1 uncultured Candidatus Saccharibacteria bacterium | reverse complement strand
GAGTAAAGTTCTAGGCGGATTAGAAAAATAATTGTAGACGTACTCGTTGTACGGCCGAAATTATTTTTTGCAGTCTTGCCACAAGAGCACTTCTTGTTTTCTAAGAAGATTACTTCTAAGAAAACAAAGTCGAACAACGAAATTTGCCAAATTTGAAAGCTTAGTAACGGGGAACCCCCACAATACTACTCTCCATTTCAATATCATGAAAAGGTCGTTCCTGTTTTACTTCAATCACTCCCTGCTTTACTAGCTCTAGCATAGCAAGAAAGTGCACAACTACAGAAACTTTTTCTTGCTTCCCTACCCCTGCAAACTCTTTAAAATTAAGCTTGAGGTGGCGTCCGATGCGCTCAGTCAGACTGACGATCGCTTCTTCGAGACTGATCACCTTTCGGACAGTCGTATGCGCCACCATCTTTGGCTTTGGCATCATTTCGATCACCCGAATAATCGCTTCTTTGAGAGACTCAGGATTTGTTCTTCTATCAGGCGCAAAAACAATAGTTGTTTGTTTTTTAGGTATAGCTGAAAAGAGAATATGCTGACCGAAAAGTTTTTTGAGAATTTCTGCTTTTTGTTTGTATTCTTGGTGAAGCGTGAGGCGCGCTTCCAGATCATCAATATTTTTTTCTTCTTCTTCAGAAAGTGACAGTGTCGGAAGGAGAGATTTTGATTTGATCAGTACAAGTGTCGATGCAATAAGAATAAAAGAAGCGGAATCAGAAAGCGGAAAATCCGTCTGAGCTCTCACGTACTCTACATAATCATCTGCTACCTTCGCCAGAGAAATATCACTGATCGAAAGTTTCCTTTTTTCAATCATTGAAAGAAGGACATCGAGTGGCCCCTCAAAAACATCTGTTTTTACGTTGTAATCGATAGTATCCACCTCTGTATCATACCGTAAAATACAGAGACACTCTACAGCCACTGTCCCCAGCTATTTTACCAGGTAGAGATAAAAGTATAATATACATGATAGCTGTACTCTCAAGGGGATATCTACACCAACATCTTGCTGGAGTTGTCGTATGATCCCCTTTTTTTATATTTTCTTTTTCTGGATCAATGAAATATTGAGTTCGAGAAGTTGTTCGGGAGTAATTTCTGCAGGAGATTGCATCATTGGGTCTCTTCCCTCACCTGTCTTAGCGAACGGGATCACTTCGCGGATGTTTGGCTCACCCTGAAGAAGCATCACGAGTCGGTCGAGGCCCCATGCGATACCTCCATGTGGAGGAGTACCGAGTGAAAAAGCTTTCATCATATGACCAAAGTTTTTTTCAATATTCTCTGGAAGATGTCCCATGATTTCAAATACTTTCTTGAGAGCTTCAGGATTGTGGTTTCGGATTGAACCTCCACCGATTTCAAACCCATTGAGTGCAACGTCGTACTGAGTCGTCAAAATCTCTCCGATGTTTTCTTTATTCATAAGCCAGTCCATGTGCTCTGGTTTTGGTCGAGAAAACGGGTTGTGTGTAAAGGTCCACTCTCCCGTGTCAGTCTTCTCAAAAAAAGGAAAATTGACTACCCAACAAAATGCCAAAAGATTTGGATCATTTTTATCTTCTCTGATATCTGGTTTATCTGAATTATATTTCTCCATCGCTTCGGCATATGTCAGACGCGGGAAAGGAATCTGCTGAATCTTTTTTTCAGGATACAGAGTCTCTACAATTTTAATGAGAAGTTTTTCATTGAGCGCAATCACGTCAGTCTGCTCAACAAAACTCATCTCCATATCGAGTTGTGTAAACTCTGGCTGTCGGTCTCCTCGAGTATCTTCATCTCGCATACATCGAGCAATCTGGAAATATTTCTCAACACCAGCAGTCATAAGAAGCTGCTTATACTGCTGTGGAGACTGTGGAAGTGCGTAAAACTGTCCTGGGTACAGTCGGGCAGGCACTACATAGTCTCGTGAACCTTCGGGAGTCGACTTGGTCAAAATTGGAGTTTCAACTTCGATAAAACCATAACTGTCGAGCTCATCTCGAATAAGCTTGATCACTTTATGACGTGCGCGAATGTTTTTCTGCATGCGATCAGAGCGGAGGTCGACATATCGATACGAGAGACGAATTTCTTCGTTAATTTCACGAGTATCACGATCAATTTCAAACGGCAGTGTTTCTGATTTGTTGAGCACTTCGATACCAGTAATTTCAAGCTCAATATCACCATTGACTACACCAGGCTTTATATTTCGCTCTGGTCGCTTGTTTACGATACCAGAAACAGCAAGCACCCATTCAGTACGCACTTCTTTTGCAGCTTCAATAGCATCAGTGTGGTTTGGGAGCACTACACCCTGGACATATCCAGATTTATCACGAAAATCCATAAAGACCATTTTGCCTTGGTCTCGACGTACTGCCACCCATCCTTTGATTAATACTGTCTCACCCACATGTGAGCTTAACTCCCCAATATATGTTCGATTCATACAAAAAATATACCACACAATATGAAATTCGCAGATATTGACATCCTACCTAAAAATAGTGACATTTTTACAACCACGACTGTATCAATTTTTCAGTATCACTCGGGTCCTTTACTTTAATACATTCTACACCCGTTGCAATTGCAGGATAATCATTGCCTCCTGGGAAAAGAGCATCTCCTACAAAGATCACCTCTTCATCAGGAAGTGAGAGGTATTTTTGGAGACTATTGATCCCACTTTCTTTATCTATACCATGCGGTGTGATGTCGATAGATGTCGTACCTCCAATTTCGATAGTAAATTCTGGAATTATTTTTTTGAGTTCTCGCACCATTTCTTCTCGTTTTTTGTGATCTGGATCCCAAGTGCTTTTTTGATCAATCGGTGCATCCTGACCGAGTGCAGAAAAGGTAATCTGCGAATCTCGATCTTGGATGAGCTCACCATGCACCTCTTCGGGTATTTCATAATCCACCTTGAGGAATACCTCGGAGAATGCGTCTTTTATTTTTTCTTTATCACGAGGGGTAAAATCTTTTGAATACACAAGGGACCATACTCCATCGAGATACACATAGAGGCGAGCGCCTGTAGTAGGTAGTAGATAGAGGTTTCTAAAATACTCATGCGAATTAAAACTCGCAAGAAATTGTTTTTCAAATTGAGAAAACATACCTCCAGAAATCACGGCGACTTTCTTTTTTGTAAGCAGTGCCTGCACAAGCTCCACCATCGAAGGCGTTAGTTTTGATTTACTTTCTGCAAGTGTTGAATCGAGGTCAAATATAATAAGCTTTGCTTGAGAAAAAGACATACGGATATAAAATGTTAATTATAATGACACAACATAGTTATACGGCGAGCATCGCGAGAAGTTTTGCTAATTTGATCGTAGCAACACCAACTTTATCATCTGCTGCACCATAATAAATATATACTGTACCCTCTCTGACGACAATACCGCACGGAAAGACAACATTTGCGACCACTCCTTTATGTTCATACTCTTCGACTGGTTCAAAGAAAGGAATTGCCGTACGTGCCTTTACGAGTGTTGGGTTTTCTAGATCGAGCAATACACACCCGACTCGATACGTAGTACTTGATGACACACCGTGATAGAGCACGAGCCACCCTTGTTTTGTTTTGATTGCTGGAGTAGAAATACCCACTTTACCACCATCCCACATACCCTTTCGAGGTGATATGAGATTGATACACTCTTTCAATTGCATCGTGTTGAAATCTAATGATGACACGAAGTCCGCGCACACATGCGCACCAATACGGTGAATCATGAGGTACTTTCCTTGCACTGGTTCAGGGATAAAAATCGCATCTTTGTCAGGTATACCGTCTGGACTCACCGCCTGAGGCATTGCCCACGCATCAAAACGTTTGGCGAGAAAATCTTTTATTGAAATCGATGTAATCGCAACACGAGGAGTAACACCATTGTACGCGGTATACAACATATACAATGTATCTTTTACACGAATCAGTCGCGGATCCTCACACCCATACCACCCGTTATCACTTTTTTCAAATGGAGCGCGTGGTACATAGATCGGTGTATCATGCCGATAATCAATAGACAATCCATCTTTTGATGTCGCATACCCAATTGTCGATACGTTTGTATTCGAAAATGCTCTGTACAAAATATGCACCGTACCGTCAATATCAATCGCTCCAGGATTTAATGTTCCTCCAGCTTCAAAATCCATCCCTGTACGAGGAGTAATGATCGGATTTCCGGGATATCGCACTAGTGGATCTTTTTTTCGATCGAGAATACTTTCGAGGAGATTGTCGAGTGGAATAGTCGCTTTACAGCAATGAGTATCGGCAGCGCCGTAGTAAATCACAAAATTATCACCATCGATTTCTGCACCAGTTGGAAATGTAATCTTGGGCACTTGTCCTATTTTTTCATAATAATCTTCTGACACCATGAAAGGGCCTTTTGTTCTCCCAACAATTTTTCGTGGGTTTTTCAAATCCAACAACATAATCTCCACACCAAACACAGGAGAATTGCTCGTATAATGCTGAACATGAGAATACACGACAAGCCAGCCTTTTTTTGTTTTTACGGGTGCAGCACCGAGCTCTAGATGATCATCTTCGTTGCGACGAAGTGAGAGTTTGTGAGATTCGAGAGATTTTTCCCACTCTTGCCACCCTGATTCGTCCCAGATATCTTTCGGAGAATCAAACTCAGCGTAACAAATATCTGAAGGTCGAATATCGGTATGATACGACAAGAGTGTTGCGATTTTACCGTTTATCTTTTCAGGAAACATCACCATTGCTTTTGCATTAAATGGTGTGACTAAGTGACGTTCTGTAACAATTTTCAGATCAGGACTCAATGCAACAGCCACTTTAATATTATCTTTTGAAAATGGATATCCTCCGAGCGCTGTATAAAATACATAATACGTGCTCCCGAGTTTTGTTACTCGAGGATCTTCACATCCATACATGTCATACGATTCTTGTGGAGCCACGAGCACACTTCGATCTGAATACAAAATACCATCTGAAGATGAGGCACTCGCGACCACAGACATACTCATATGCGGCTCTCTAAACTCATCGGGCTCAGACATCGCTCGATAGACGAGAAATCTTTTCTTCCCTACACGAGCAGGACACCCATTGAACGCAGCAAAAGCCTCCCACGGATGCTCTTTTTTGGGTGATAAAAGTGGATTATACTCACATCGATTAAGTGTAAACATGGTAATAATAAAAAGTTAAGAAAGTATTGCCGCTAATAAACCTGACAAAGACGTCTGCGCTACACACATATGTCGATCACCTCCTCCGTAATACACAGAGAGCACATCTTCTTTTACGACTGCTCCGCACGCATAGACTACCCCCGGTTTCCAATCATTTTCATACCACATATCAGGACCAAGGAGAGGATTTTTTAATCTTCCAATAATTTTTGTAGGATTTTTTAGGTCAAGGAGCATCGCTCCCAATTTATACTTATGTGATTCGTTTTTTTCAATAGCGTGATAGAGCAAAAGCCATCCTTTTTTTGTCCTGATCGGTGGAGGACCAGCCCCTCGGACAAAATCTTCCCATTCGCCCTGTTTCTTTTTTTTGGACTGACTAAAGTTACTTGAAACAACATGAACACCGTACGCCAAATCTTCAAGACGATCCACAAAATCCACCTGCACTTCAGGAGATATACTGTGAAGTACTGCAAATTTTCCATTAATTTTTTCAGGAAAGAGTACCCAGTTTTTATGCACCGCATTTTCTGGAGAAATGAGGAGAGGTTCTGTCCATCTCCATCGTTTATTAATAAAATCTTCTTTGTGAATTGAGATAACACCAATACGGATAGAACCCCAGTTATCAAATGCACTAAACGTTACGTAGATACGCTCTTCGATCGGTACGAGTCGTGGATCTTCACATCCACCAAAGCTTCCTCCAGATGGATAGAGAATCCTGTCATACCGACGAGGAGTGGTGGAATTTTGAGGATAGCCGATCGAAAATACAGGATAATTTTCATGATCGTCAAAATGTAGACCATCCGCACTCGATGCATACCCGAGTCGAGAAACCCCATCTGCACCCACCGCGCGATAGATGACATGGAGACGGCCGTTTTCATCAGTAAATGCAGCGGGATTGAAGGTGCCCCCTGCCTGCCAGTCGAAGTGCGGTTTCGGCGAAAGGACTGGATTTTTGTGATGACGCTGTAAAACAGGAAAAGAAGAGTGTTTTTTATAGTATTTTAGACTATGTCCATTTTTCTGACGCTGAAAATAGAAAAAAAGTATGATCGCCTCAAGAAAGATTATAATAAGTGCAATAATAATATATTTCATATATTAAGATTTGATTCGTCCATATTTATCATCAATACGGACAATATCATTTTCATCAAAATGACCCGTGGATATCTCTAAAAAGACCAGTGGTTCACTTCCCCCTTCGGCTCGATGGTTTGTGTGTTCATTGACATGATATCGATCACCCGCATGAGCTTCTGTTTTTGTGTCGCCCACTGTGACAAACCCGTTACCTCTTAAAATAACCCAAAACTCACTTCGCTTATTGTGATACTGAAGACTAATAGATTCACCTGGATTTACTGTGATCATTTTTACCGTACAGGTCGTGTTGGTAATAAATTCGTCAAAAAACCCCCACGGTCGTTCTGTGTGTGTTGGAGAAAGTGGTTTCATAGATGCCTATAGTATAGCTCCAATAAGCACAGATTTAATAATAAAACCTGTGCATAACTTTTTAAATCATCTAAAAATTTAGTAGAGTTTTACTCCGATCACTTCCCGCACCTCATCCATTTTCTTTTGAGCTTTTTCTCGAGCACGCTGACCACCTTCTTTGAGAATATCGAGTACATAGTCAGTATCAGAGGCAAGCTGAGCTCGTCTCTCCCGCAGTGGAGTAATAAACGCTTTTACATCTACAATCAACGCTTCTTTAAGTGCTTTATATTTTCCTTTGTGTTCCTCATACAAAGGCGCGAGCTCTGCTTCTGTTTTGAAAAGCTTATGAATCGCGTACACATGCTCTGGTACATCTCCACCTGAGTCTGTCACAATAGACATAACCGCTTTTTCTATTTCTGCATCCGTTGCAAAAAGCGGGATGGTATTTCCATAACTTTTTGACATCTTTCGCCCATCAATTCCTGGAACTACAGCCAGTTCTTCAATAATCTTTGATTCGGGAAGAGAGAAGATGTCTGTTTTATATACATTATTAAATTTAAGAGCTGTGTCGCGTGCATACTCCACATGCTGTTTTTGATCCTGTCCGGTCGGCACCACCTGTGTGTCATACAAGAGAATATCAGCAGTCATGAGCATCGGATAGTTGAATGTTCCAACTGAAATTTCTTTATTTTTTGCTTCTGCATCTTTGTATGCATGGGCTCGCTGTAAATACGGCATTGTCGTAATGGTTTCAAAAATCCACGCAAGTTCAGTGTGTTCAGGGACATCAGACTGTTTAAAAATAATAGATTTTTTAGGGTCAAAGCCAATAGCACAATAATCAAGCACAATATCGATGATATTTTGTCTCAAAACCTCTTTATCCTGAATGGTATTAAGCGCATGATAGTCTGCAATAAAAAAATAGCAGCTGTATTCATCCTGCATCTCCACCATTCGTTTCATAAGACCAAAATAATTCCCAATATGGGCTTTTCCTGAAGGTTGAATACCTGAAAGTAAGATTTTTTTATTCATAGAAAAATCTTACCACAAATCACTTAAAAATTCATATTGAGCGAGTCATAATTTCTTCATATAACAAATCCAAAATCTTCGCTTGTATCGCCTGTCGCCCATAGTGGTATAA
>CAYJEE010000023.1:4468-7953 GCA_964369145.1 uncultured Candidatus Saccharibacteria bacterium | reverse complement strand
TCTCTGACTTTTTCCAACTTCGGTTCAATGACTAATTGACAGTACCCAGCACTTGAATGATTTTTATAGTAGTCTTTATGATAACTTTCTGCCTTGTAGAATTCAGTCAACGGCTCTACCGTTGTCACAATCGGTCTCCCATCGTCCATTATACCGAGTAATTCAATATATTTTTCTGCTTCTTCTTTTTGTTTTTCTGTTGTATAGAAAATAACTGAACGATATTGTGTCCCCACATCTGCACCCTGTCTATTTTTTTCTGTCGGATTGTGGCTTGAAAAAAAGACAGTCATTAAATCTTTGTAGGAAATAAGAGCTGGATCATACTCCACCACTACCACTTCAGCATGCCCCGTATCTCCAGTGCACACTTGCTCATAAGTCGGGTTTGGCACTGTACCTCCAGCATAGCCAGGGTACACCTCACTCACCCCTTTGAGCATCTTAAACACTGCTTCAGTACACCAGAAGCAGCCACCTCCAAATACAGCTTTCTCCATTGTTTTAGTATTATTTATTAAATATTAAAACTTCTTCTAATTTCTCTTTTGGTATCGACACTTCTTGAATACCGAGAGCATATGCACCGATTTGATATTGACCGAATACAAACACCACATCATCACCTTTGAGATACCATGTCGAAAGGTTTTCTCCTTCTGGTTTGGTCCCCTCTTTGAGAGCTTCATCTGTTGTATTTTCTTTTAATATTTCCTTCAAATACGCATAGGCAATATCAGAGACAACTGGTCGCCAGTTATTGTCTCCAAACAGCTTCTTTTCATCAATCAGTTTATTGTCTTTATCATACGTAAATGTACGTACTGCCGTAATACCATGGGCTCCACCGGTAAATTCATAGAGAGTCATAATATACGAAACAGTTTTCGAAGAAGTCGCAATGGTCGTATCGATCTGCAAATCATACACTCGGTCACCACCGAGACCGAGCGCCTCAATATCTTCTGAACTCAGATTTCCGTATTGTTTTTCAAATGTTGTAATGGCATTTTTGGTAACCTCAAAAATCTCAGGAAAATCCTTTTCTGCATTTTTTGGTTGAGTGACTGAAATAGTATAAAAATCCGTCTCGATAGTGTTTGTAGTAAACTCCGCGATTTGAAGTTTGTCTGTGCGAACATACAAGATGCCACCGAGCACAACAAGAAGCACAAAACAAAAACCAATGAATATTTTTTGCATATACTCTATTATCCCACGAACCGAATCAAAAGGAAAAGCAGCAAAAAACCGCCGAGGCGGTTTTTTGCTGTAACTTAATTCAAAACTTTCATAAATGAGCGAAGTTCGAGGCGCGAGCTATTTTTGTGACCAAAATGTACTATCGTACATTGCGGGAGCGAAAATAGTGAAGCAACAAAGAAATTCGCCAGTTATGGAAGTTTTAATCGATGAAGGTCAAGGCTTTGCCGGGCTTACCAGCACGGCCGGTTCGTCCGATTCGGTGAACATAGTCTTCGTACGTAGACGGAAGATCGTAATTGATCACATGAGAAACGTTTGGAATGTCGAGTCCTCGAGCTGCAACGTCTGTTGCAACGAGAATCTGCACCTGGTTTTCCTTAAATTTAGTTAATGCTCGCTGACGTCCTGTGTGATTTTTGTCACCATGGATCGCATCGGCTTTGAAACCTCGTTTTGCAAGCATTTCAGAAAGTCGTTCTACTCCATGTTTTGTTCGTCCGAAAATAATGACTTTGTCACATTCTGGCTGATTCAAAATATCATGAAGCACATCGAGCTTGTCTTTACCTGCAGTTCGCACTACATCTTGGTCAATATTTTTTGACGTATCTCGAGTCTTTACAGACACTCGGACAGGATTGTTGAGGAATTCCCCAATAAGCTGTTCGATTTCTTTTGAGAGCGTCGCTGAGAAGAAGAGTGTGTGTCGCACTTGTGGCATTTTAGCCATCATAAAGCGCATATCACCCACAAATCCCATATCAAGCATTCGGTCTGCTTCGTCGAGTACGATTGTGTTAAATTTTGAAAGGTTTATATATCCCTGCTCCATCAAGTCTTTGATACGGCCAGGAGTACCAATGATAAAATCATTGTGTACACGGAGTTCGCGGATTTGTTTGTTGATTGGAGCACCACCGACTACACACACTGAGTACAAGTTCAAACCGTCAGTGAATTTTTTAAATTCAGCGTCAATTTGAATCGCGAGCTCACGTGTCGGAGCGACGATAAGGACCTGCTCATTTTGCTTTGCCATAATACCAATCATCACTTTGTGAATGAGAGGGATCAGGAATGCAGCTGTTTTCCCCGTACCAGTGTTTGCAATACCCACCACATCTAGACCAGCTAAAATGTGAGGAATTGACTTGTCCTGGATCGGAGTCGGAGTTGTATACCCTTTTTTAAGAATAACTGCTTTCAGCGCTTCGTGGATCGCAAAATCACTAAAGGCATGGTCAGGTACAAATACCTCCACTTCCTCAGCTTTTGTTGCTTTGTTTACGAAACGAGAAATATCATTGAAAGTTGACTGTCCTCGGCGGCCTGCTTGGCGGCGTGGTGCAAATCGTGAACCTCCACGAGAACCAAATGATGGACGTGAGCCGAAACTAGGTCGCGCTCCTCGATATCCACCTGTTGACGGTCTAAAATTTCCTCTTGATTGAGGTCTTTCTGAATACATATATATTTTTACTTAATAGAAATATACTGAATTGTATATTTACTGAAGGTTTCGAGACCCTATAACTTGCCCACAGAATAAGCTTACCTGTAAACGGTCTCGAATTTCAGACTAAGGCGCTTGAAGCGCAGAGAAATCTCTTCAAAAAATGAGATGTAAGTTACCAGAGAAGTATAGCATTTCTTGTATATTTTGTCAATAAAAATCATTGACATTTATGAAAAATAAGTGGTATTGTAGCTACAGACTTCCATGAAAAACCTAATTGACTGGCTCCAAGGACTTGGGTTTCTAACCTACGCCCTGGTGATATTCGGGCTTTTTCTTAAGATTGCTGAACAACTAGCCCCAACTGTAACCGCAACCTTTGCACTCGTCCTAACCTTGAACACCTTGCGGGAAACAAACTTGTTTTGCGCAAGCCTAATCGGCGCAGGACTCTTTACCTTATCATGGCCCATCACACATCATCACGGTCCAATCGCCGGCATGATGGTGTGGGCAGTTGGTCTGATTCTTTGGTCAATGAGTGTGTTCAACAAAAAAGTATTCGGTTAGCTAACACATCATGTAACCACCCGAAAGCACCCCGCTTATCGGGTGGCTTTCTTTTTTATTCACACACTTCTACTCCCCACAAACCTTTCCCCTTACTTTCTGCCTCTTTTTGAGCTTCTTTAAATTCTTTCTGAAAAAGATACGGTACTTTGTAGGTGTATTCGTACGCATACCCTTCTTGTATCATATGTTTGTTTACAAAGAGTCCGTCTTCACGATACACATATGCAAGTAGCCTTCCGTATTTGTCATA
>CAYJEE010000023.1:0-4368 GCA_964369145.1 uncultured Candidatus Saccharibacteria bacterium | reverse complement strand
GCTTCAAAATACCAGTTTCCTCGTGCACGCCCAGTGACAACGAGTGGACTTGTGATTTTAGTTCCTGAAAGCGGACCTTCTACATATACCAGATCTTTATACTGCACTGGCTGTGGATTTACCACTACCGGTGCCTGTGCAGGCTTCTTTGTTAATACAAAAATCCCACCTCCTATAAGTACCACCACGGCAACCATTAAAAAATATTTCATATACGCATTATACTACATTTTCCGACTATCATACGCCCAGTGTAGGAGTGCTTGTCGCTGTTTGGTATGACACGAAAAATCTCCTGCTCGGCAGTTGTTTTGTATTTGAGAGATATGTCGAACCATCGCTCGCCAACGCTTGATTTGTCTCTGGTCTTCAACTGACATACGGCGACCCATATAATACCTACAGTACCACTGAAACCACCCTCGTGGATCATCTGTATGTATCCACCCTTTCTTTTTCCATTCAGCGAGAGACTGACTCGCATCCACTCCAAAAAAATTTAGTGTTGGATCCTTTTTCTCTGGTGAGAGCTTCGCATGAACAAACCATTGTTTTGGAAACTCATCTTGGCAATCTGTCATATATTTCCCTCCAAACACACCAAGCTCGAGCATCTCTTGTGGAGTCAAATCTGGTTTAAAAAACGGATCAAAATGTTTTCCTTCTGGCTCAGAAAGTGTGTATGTATAGCCTTTTTGCATCTTGTCATGCACTACAACCTGTTTTTTCATATATGCATATAGTATCAGAAAAAAGCAGAGTGATATACTTATTATGAATCCGTTTTGTCCTTTACCAATTAATAACAAATATATGTATACACATAGTATTACGTTAGAATTGTATCGGTATATGGAGATGATTGAAAACTTTATACACACAGTGCGAGAGTATACTTTTTTTACACACCAGAGACACTCTGCTCTCAAACACACTCACGTTCGTGCAAAAAGACGCCACGAACCTCTCGCACATAAAGAAGAGCGTAAACATCGACGAATAGAAGAAGAAAATAAGGTGCGAGAAGAAAAAGAAGCATTTGATGCAATCGAAAAAATTAGAGAAAAAGAGCATCACGGAATATGATAGAAAAAAACAAACTCTCAGTGATGAGAGTTTGTTTTTTGTTTGCCAAATATGGGGTTATTTTAATTATTTCTCTAGATCAAGGACTTCATCAATTCTAATCTTTTCTACAAACTCAGGCACGTGACTCACGAGCACCATCGCACCTTCATATTTACTGAGCGCTTCTGCAATAACAGGAATATGACGGAAGTTGATATGGTTTGTCGGCTCATCGAGGATAAGGAGGTTTGGCTGCTGAAGTACGAGACGTGCAAAAGCGACGAGACCTTTCTGTCCTTCAGAAAGACTGCCGATTTTTGCATTCACGAGGTCACCGGTAATGAGAAAACCTGCAGCAGTCGCACGCATTGTTTCTTCTCGATGTTCTTTCATGACAGACATGAGCGACTCTCGCACCGTGTCATCAAAATTAAGTGTTGAAAAGTCTTGTCGGTAATATCCCACTGTCACTCCTGGTGCGATTATTGAGCCAGGGTTTTTACCTGAAGCAATCGATTCGAGAAGAGTTGATTTCCCAATACCATTTGGACCCTTCAAGAGAAGATGCTGGTTTTTGCGGAGTACTACATCTGTTTTTCGTTTGACTGGCTTGTGAGTTTTTGGACTGATTGTCGAAAATTCGGTAATTGTAAGAATATCTCCGTTTTGTACGGGAGCCGGAATAGTAAATGATCTGATTGTTTTGTCTTCTCGACGAGTATCGACGATGCTTTCTTCGAGTTCCTCTGCTTTGTCTCGCATACGACGAGCCACAAGTCGCATCTGTCCTCCTTTGTTTGCAAAGAAGTTTGCTTTATCTTTGTTTGCTTGAATTTCTTTTTCAAGCTGAGCGTTTTTTCTGTTTTCTTTTTCTACCTGTACGGCAATCTGTCGCACCACATCAAAATAGTTTCCTACGTACTGCTCAATTTTTTTTGTAAATACATCGAGATAAAGCACTCCATCAGTAAATGCGTTGAGAAAATCAGCTTCGTGGGAAATCACCATCACAGTTTTCTTATACCCTTTCAAAAACGAAGTGAGATGCTCAATACCTGCCTTGTCGAGGTTGTTGGTCGGCTCATCAAGAAGGAGAAGGTCGGGGTCCTGGATCAATGCTGACGCAAGAAGAAGTCTCGCCTGCTGCCCACCAGAAAAGCTCCGCACGATACGGTCATGCATTTTTTCATGACCTTTGAGGTTTACCACTTCGAGCACATCATCGATTCGAGGATCGATATCATAAATTTTCCCCGCATCTTTCCGGAGACCCGCTTTTACGGCATCTGCAAAAGCTTTTTCAAAAAATGCACGCACGGTGAGGTCGAGCTCATCACGCGGTACCACCTGACGAGAAAGAGCGATAGTGAGTCCTGAGGTTTTAAAAATCTGTCCAGACTCTGGTTTGAGAGTACCGGTAATCATCCCAAAGGTAGTACTCTTTCCACCACCATTTTGACCCATGATCGTGATCTTTGAATTTTTGCGCACGGAAAAAGAGACCTCCTCTACAATAGGTTTGTTTGGTTCGTATTGGAAACTTACTTTTTCAAATCGAAGTATTACCTCATCTTTTGACATAAGTCTGTAGCGTAACACAAAAAACGACTTACTGGAAGGGTTTTTAGTTATTCTTCCGGATCAATGTTCGTTTAATATCCTCAAAAGTCCCTCCTACTTTTTTACCAGGGTTCAGTATGTATGTTGGGTCGAAAATTTCTTTTGTTTGTTTGAACAATCCAATAATTTCAGATCCATACATCATTTCGAGATACGGTGTACGAACAATACCGTCATTATGCTCTGCAGTAATAGAGCCTTTGTACTCCACCACCAAATCATAAATCTGCTTTCCTACATCAAGAATAATATCTTCAGAATACGGAGCATTGAGATCCATCAGTGGAATGATATGGAAGTTTCCATCTCCTGCGTGACCCGCAACGGTGTAGATAAGCTTTGCTTTGTCGAGTATCGCTTCTACTTTTGGTAGAAATTCTGGAAGGTGTTGTGGTTTTACGATAATATCGTCGACAAATGGAGCTGTGCGTTTACCATGCACATGCTTACGAAGCATATTAAAGCTCTGTCGACGAATCTCCCAATACTTTTCTGCCTCAATCGGACTTTTGGTTATACGTGATTTAAGTTTCAAATGACCAAGCTTTTTTTGAAGCTCAGAAAGTCGTGCATGCACGTCTTCTTTTGTATCCCCTGTAAACTGGACAAGAAGAGTGAGCTTTGGAATACCCCCTGTGAGCATCAGGAGTGCTTCTGGGAAAAACTGAAGTCCAAGCTTAACTGCATTTACAAAACCCATCTGCGCAAAGAAATCGAAAAAGAATGTGACGGCAAGTTTCAAACTGTAGTCGTCATATGTTTCAAAACTGTCTGGTTTGTAAACCATCACTTCATTTACAATCTCTGGCAAATGATCAAGCGACGGCATGAAAATCGCAAGAAGACTTCCGTATGCAGGTTTCTCTACGAGTTTGAAACCAATCTCGGTGATAATACCGAGAGTTCCTTGGGACCCCACCACAAGTTTACAGAGGTCAAACGTTTGTGTTTTCTCATCCCAAATATTCCAGAGATAGTACCCCGCTGAGTTTTTAGAAACATTTGGCTTTGCTGCCATTATTTTTTCTTTATGCGCAGAAATAAGCTCCCAGATTTTCTGGTAGAGCGAGCCTTCAAAATTATGCTCTGCCACTTTTGCTTCGAGCTCTGCCTTTGTGAGTGGTTTTATCAAATATTCATTTCCATCAGTGAATATCACCTTGAGATGGGCGAGAAATTCTTCTACTTTCCCATACTTCACGGTGTTTTCTCCTCCTGCATTGTTGGCAACCATTCCACCCACCGCACAAATCTCTCTCGATGCAGTATACGAAGGCATAAGCCAGTTTTGTTTGAGCGTTTCTTTTTCAAAGTCTCGATAATAACAGCCAGGCTCAACTGTCCCCACTTTATCTTTTACACTTCTGATTGCATTCATGTAGCGAGTGAAGTCGAGAATAATTGAGTTGTTGATGGAACCCCCGGACATGTCGGTACCTCCTGAGCGTGCAGTAATAGAAAGAGTTGGGTCTTTTTCTTTATTGTCTCTCACCCACTTTACGATTTCTCCCACATCCTTTGCGTGTTTCGGGAAAATAACCACCTGAGGCTTAATCTCAAAGAGACTTGCATCACGTGAGTAAATGGTAAGTGTTTTTTCTTCAATATCAATATCTCCTTCGATGTATTGCGCAAGTGCGTCTTTGATTTCTTGTGATGTCATGAAAATAGTATATCAGA
>CAYJEE010000022.1:0-8038 GCA_964369145.1 uncultured Candidatus Saccharibacteria bacterium | reverse complement strand
TTATTTCCAGCCTCGGACTTCAAGTGCTGCGCGAGCAGCAACCTGTTCGGCATCCTGCTTCGACTTCCCTTCACCTTCTGCAACTAAATCTTTTCCGAGGAATACTCCTACGGTAAACTTCTTGTCATGGTCAGGACCAGTCTCTTTGATTGTTTTATACGCTGGAGTGATACTGTCGAACTCCTGAGCTTTTTCCTGAAACAAACTCTTTGCATCAATATGAGAACCTTCTTTCATAATTTTCTCAATAAGTGGAGTGAAGTAGGTTTCGATAAACTTTTTCGCTTCGTCATAACCTCCATCGAGATAGATCGCACCAATGAGCGCTTCGAGTGTGTTTGCGAGGATGTACTGTCGTGCACGACCCATGTCCTTACTTTCTCCTTTTGAAAGCAGGAGGTAGTCGTTGACCCCGAGTGAGGTAGCGATATCAGAACACGTCGTTGCGTTTACGAGCGCTGAGCGGTAAGAGGTAAGCTCACCCTCATCCCGGTCTTTATATTCTCGAAAAAGAAAGTCTGTAATCACGAGCTCGAGCACCGCATCACCGAGAAATTCGAGCCGTTCATTGTGAGAAAGTCCTGAAGATTTGTTTTCGTTTATATATGAACGATGAACAAACGCCTGTTTGAGGAGCGCTTTGTCTTTAAAATCAATCCCTGCTTTTTTTTCAAATGTAGTGAAATCCATTGCTTCGCTTTTAGCTTTTAAAAACCCTATCAAGAGAGAAAACCAAAAGTAAGAAAAGGACAAATAGTCCCACCCTGACTTCTAGATTCATATCGTCTCCCAAAAGAGCTTACTATCACGGTACCATTTT
This sequence comes from uncultured Candidatus Saccharibacteria bacterium, assembly GCA_964369145.1. Lineage (GTDB taxonomy): Bacteria > Patescibacteriota > Minisyncoccia > Phycocordibacterales > DATDWN01 > UBA910. The sequence goes on along the minus strand of CAYJEE010000022.1, from coordinate 7,218 downwards.
TGTCACATTTTGTCGAAATTGACATACTTTATTATAAGTTATATATTATTGATCAGGAATCGATATGAACATCACTACAATAGTTACCAAACTTGCAATCATTTTGTTTTGCATTGGTTTCCTTCTTGGTGGCATAGGTGTAATTCTGGCCTGTTTCTCGGAGTCCTCCGAACAATTACAACGCCAGAAATCAAACGCCACCGCCGTCTGCCTATCTCTGGGCGTAACCCTTATGATCATGGGTATGGGTCTTAAGTATTTCTTTGTTTAAATTTTATGAGCTGCCCGCGGGTTACCCCCGCCAGCAGTTTTGTTTTGTAAATTTAATTTTGGAAAACGAAAAAGCTCCACCCAGGAATGCAGTGAATGCTTTCCCGTGGCGGAGTCGCGTTTTTTTAGTTTTCTTTGATGTACAGCACCGCCTCCCACGAATGCGGTGTGTGGCCGGACTTCCAGATCGTGATACCCGACGACGACTGCCCACGGGTCACGTAAAGGTTCTCGCTACCATTCCCGTAGCCAAGCTCCTTGGCTTGGTTTTTGGGAATGACATACAGAAAACGTTGACCCGAGGGCAAATTGACCGTCGGTGTCAGGTCGTCGCCGATATCCGGCCCACCAGGCGCATAGGTCACAGTAACCTTCCCACCTTGTTTGACAATGTTCGGGCTGTTGTGGCCCGAACTGGTTTGGTTGACCACCGTCGGCTCAACTTTCTTTTTTTCTTCACTCGCTCGAACCTCGTTCGGGCGTTTAATCGGGCAACCAGTCAGCAGCACAAGCGCTGCGGCGATGCAAAAAATCTTTAGCATGTGAATACAGTCTCCTGGATTCTATTATACACATATATTACAAACTTGTCAAGTAAACCACTTAAGCTCCCTAAGTTTTGCTTTTTCGGAGCCCCCGCAGACCTGAAGCTTGGTCCTGTCAAGGCACCCCTTCTTGACAGGTTCAGGTTGAGGACAGCCAAAAAGCCCCGCTGGGGGCTTTGAGGGAAGCTCTGAAAAAGCAAAACTTGGGGAGCTACGTCTACGAAGCGGTCTTCTACTTTGCCACTAAAATATTTACCGCCTTAGTAATAAGAGGAAGAATGTCGTTATAAAAATTAAGATCAAGAATATCCCCAAGTTTAAACCATCGCGCATCATCGAGACCTCCTGAGTTTACAAGTTTAATATCTTCAAATGGAGCTTCAGCGAGATAGTAGGTTACATTCTTTTTTATCTTTCCTTTTTCTGGATGATAAGTTGCATATTCATTTGTCCCAAGTTTATCTTTGACTGTGACAGCGAGAGAGAGCTCTTCTTGTATTGCCTGAGCGACTTCAGCGGGCTGATCCTCGCCCCCCGCAATATGCCCCTTTGAAAGAGTCCACCGGCCGAATACATCGTGTACAAGAGCTACATAGATATCCTCTCCCACTTTTGCATACACCACAGCACCACCCAAGTATTCAGTTGGGATAGGGCCACCGATTTTCTTTTTGTCTTTAGTTGTTTCTTCTTTTCCAGGCTCACCGATTTCTTTGTAGACTGCACCAAGCACACCATTTACAAACTTACTAGAAGTATCAGAGCCAAAAGACTTTGCGAGTTCGATCGCTTCATTGATCGCAACCTTTGGAGGTACTTGTGAGCGGTCAGCAAAAAGAAGCTCGTAGAGACCTTGTCGGAGGATATTTCTATCCATAATAGAGATTTTGTCGATCGGCCAATCGGGAGCTGCTTTTTCAATAATGAGATCTAGGTCTTTTTGTTTTTCGAGTACACCACGCATGAGACCCTCCATGAACGCCAAATCTCCCTGACCGGGAGCAAATTCATCGACGTTACGTTTAAACACTTCCAAAGCTTCTTCGAAATTTTCATTTCTAAAATCCCACTCAAAGAGTGACTGAAGAACTATTGATCTGGAAAGGTGCCTGTTTGCCATATTTAAACGTACTCAATTCTTAAAAACTACCTACTGCATTACTTATTGCGAGCCTGTATTTTTTTAGTCTTTTTTGCAAGTTTCGCCTGAACATCGATCACCTGTCGTCCTCGGTACATACCAGTTACAACTGATGCTCGGTGTCGCATGTGGGCTACGCCTGTTTTTGAATCCACAGTAACACCAGGATTCTTGAGCGCATGATGCGATCGTCGACTTCCTGTTTGCCCCCGGGTGTGTCTCATTCGTACTACCATAATAGAGACACTATAGCGTAATTTTTTATTTTAATCAATAGACTGGGGAAAAGTGGCTTTGGGGACAATTTCAAATTTAAAATTTCAAAATACTACTCAAAAAAGATTTTCGATGAATCGAGCTCGGGCCGTGTTTTTTAATTGCTTCTCGGTGGGTTTTGGTCCCGTATCCCATATGCTTTTCAAAACCGTATTCTGGGTACTTTTTTGCCATTTTTGTCATATAGTTGTCGCGGTGGACTTTTGCCAAAATCGACGCCCATGCAATGACGGGATGCTTTTCATCCCCTTTTATAATTGTCTGTTGGTTTGTAAATTCGACTGAAGCCTTCAATCCTCCATCAAGCAAAACTTGGTCATTCCAACTCACACCCGGTGTGAGTAAACATTTTGAAATTGCTTTTTTAATTGCAAAAGAAAGTCCTTTTGTATCAATGATTGTATTGCTTTGCATCACAATCGTAAATTGGAGCTTTCCGGCGAGTGCCAAATCGCAGAGTATTTTTGAATATTTTTCTCTGTCTTTCTTTGAGAGCTTTTTTGAATCTCGTCCGAGCGCCGGCAAATCTTTGCTTTTTTGAAGTTTTTTATACATTCCCGCTTCGATTCTAACCGCACACAAAGTCACTGGCCCTGCCAAAGGACCCCTTCCTACTTCATCAATGCCAATAATGTATTTCATACTAGAAAAACAATACTTTTATTTTTGCCAATATACCTTGTAATACCTCATCTTTTATTCTTTCAATCTTTTCAGCTTTACGTGCTTTAAAAGAGATTGATCTTATTTGATCAGTGAGCACAACTCCTGAGAGATTCTTCCCTGCAAATTCACATTCAAATGGATATCCTTTTTTATGAGAGGTAACTGGGACTGCTATACACAGTTCACTTATCTTATTGTATCCTCGAGGAGATAAGACCAGTACCGGACGTCTTCCTTTTTGCTCATGACCCAAAGAGGGATCAAGAGTGACCCATATAAGATCCCCTTTATCTGGAATATATTTTTTTACCATACTTCTTTTCCAACTGGAGCGCCCCAATCCAGATCTTTATGCCGATTTTCAGGAGTTATTTTTTTAATTAATTCACTCAGAGACTCTGATTTTTTTTCTTTTACAAGTTTAATAAGTAAAGAGTTTCTCTTCACTGAAATAGATATATTTGAGTGTTCTTTATGATCCAATGCTTCAATAGCAACTTTTGGAAGTAGAATGCCAAATCCATTACCCCATTTTCGTATTTTTCCTTGAGTAGTCATGGATATAGTATAAACAATATATAAACAATGTCAAACTAGTACAAAAGATGCTCTATAACCCGTCAACTCTAAAAAATACTTTGCATTTGATATAATATCTTCATGTCACGCTTCGTCCACCTCCACACACACTCTCACTATTCTCTCCTCACAGCACTCCCTAAAATCGACGCGCTTGTAAAACAGGCAAAAAAATACGAAATGCCCGCACTCGCCCTCACCGACAACTGCAACCTCTACGGTGCAATTGAATTTTTCTCTGAATGCAAAAAAAAAGAAATCAAACCTATTATTGGTATTGATGCATATCTCGCTCCCCGCACCCGACACGACAAAGAGGCAGGTATCGACAAATCTCGCACCCGACTCATTCTCCTTGCAAAAGACGACGTCGGCTATAAAAATCTCATTCAGCTCGTGAGCAAGGCACACCTCGAAGGTTTCTATTACAAACCTCGTATCGACAAAGAGCTCCTCGAGCTTCATCACGAAGGACTCGTATGCATCTCTCCTTCTTTTTCTGGAGACATTGTCCAGGCAGTACGTCTCGCCAACTTCCCGCTCGCCAACGAAAAAACAGAGTTTTATAAAAAACTTTTTGGTGATGATTTTTATATTGAAGTCACTCATCATCCTGAAATCAAAGGACATGAAGAGTCGATGGAAAAACTTGTCACCTATGCAAAAGAAAACTCTGTGCAGCTCGTTGCTGCTCACGACGTCTACTACCTCGAGCCCGAAGATAAGAAAGCTCGCGAAACACTTCTTTCGATCCAAAACGGTGGAGATTTTGTCGAACGAAATACCGAAGAAGATTTTTCTTTCATCTCTCAAGAAAAGGCAGAAAAATATTTTAAACATTTACCAGAAGCACTCGAAAACACCATCAAAATCGCAGACAAATGTAATCTTGAAATCGAACTCGGCAAATGGGTGTTCCCAAACTATATCGTGGAAAGTGGACTCTCATACGACGACGAGTTGCGCCGGATTACCTACGAAGGTATCACTCGGAGAAAAGTAGCCGACACTCCTGAGCTCCGTACTCGTGTCGATTATGAACTCAAAGTAATCAAAGACAAAGGATATTCACCATACTTTCTTGTAGTAGGTGACCTCCTTAAATTTGCTCGTGAAAACGGTATTCTCTCAAATATCCGAGGATCGGTGTCTGGATCGATGGTGACCTACCTTGCAGGTATTACCAATATTGACCCCATTGAATTTGAGATTCCTTTCGAGCGTTTCTTGAACCCCGACCGACCGTCGGCACCCGATATCGACATGGACTATGCCGATAACCGTCGAGACGAAATGGTAGAGTATGCTCGAAAAAAATACGGTCACGACAAGGTGGCGCAGATCGGAACATTTGGAACAATGGCTGCTCGAGGCTCTGTACGAGATGTGACTCGTGCACTCGGCTTCCCTTACTCAACAGGAGACATGATCGCCAAACTCATCCCGATGGGAGCTCAAGGACACGCAATGACGATAGACCGCGCACTCGATGAAGTGGAAGAGCTTAAAGAAATATATACGAGCGATGATATGGTCAAACAAATCATCGATATGGCAAAAAAAATCGAAGGATGTGCTCGTCACATGGGTATTCACGCTGCAGGTGTGGTGATGTCCCCTTCGGCTATTACCGACTATACCGCGCTCCAGTACGATCCGAAAGGTGAAGGCAAGATTATTACTCAATACGATATGTACTCTATCGAAGATGCTGGTCTTTTGAAGTTTGACTTTCTTGGACTCAAAAACTTGTCGATCATTGCAGACACACTCGCACTTATGAAAAAAACAGTGGGAGTAAGCTTGATGCAAGACGACATCCCTATGGATGACAAGAAAACATTCCGCATGCTTGCACGTGGTGACACGACCGACCTCTTTCAGCTCAACGGTGATGGAATGACTCGTTTCCTTGTGGAGCTCAAACCTTCTACGATTCACGATATCAATGCGATGGTGGCACTCTACCGACCGGGTCCTATCCAGTTTATTCCTGAATACATCGACCGAAAACACGGCAAGGTAAAGATCCACTATCTCGACCCTGCACTCGAGCCAATTCTCTCCAAGACATACGGGATTTTGGTGTACCAAGACGACCTCCTCATGATGGCGCACAAGCTCGCGGGATATACCTGGGGTGAAGTTGATAAATTCCGAAAAGCGGTGGGTAAAAAAATCCCCGAGGAAATGCAGAAGCAAAAAGAAAACTTCATCCAAGGATGTGTCACACACTCTGGTTGGCCAGAGCAAAAAGCACGTGAGCTCTGGACATGGATCGAGCCGTTCGCATCGTACGGTTTCAACAAAGCGCACTCTGTGTCATACGGAAAAGTGGCGTATCAAACCGCATACCTCAAAGCAAACTACCCTGCAGAATACATGGCATCTGTACTCACTCACCACGGTGGTGAAGTAGAAAAAGTAGCTGAGTCGATCGCCGAATGTAAGCGTATCAATATCACCATCCTTCCTCCTGATGTAAATGAATCATTTGAAGCCTTTACGGTTATCAAAGGAAAGTCGGCGGATGCCGAGGAAGCTCCGACTGCAGACTCGATTCGTTTTGGACTCACTACCATCAAAAACTTTGGAGCAGGTATCGCGGGCTCAATTATTGAAGAAAGAAAAGCTCGAGGACCTTTTGTGAGCCTCGAAGAATTTCTGACGCGCATTACAGACAAAAATCTCAACAAAAAATCTCTCGAAGCACTTATTAAAGTGGGAGCGTTTGATTCACTCGTTGGCACGACGCATTCTCGACACACACTACTAAAGAACCTTGATACTCTACTCACCTATCACAAAGAGTCACGTACCGAAGCAAACACTTCCCAAGACTCACTCTTTGGAGCAGCAAGTACATCCGTACTCTCGCAGCTTGTACTTATTCCTGAAGAAAATGTAAATGCAACTGACCAACTTATGTGGGAAAAAGAGCTTCTCGGTCTGTATATTTCAGGGCACCCACTAGATCAATACGCAGAACGTCTGGGAAAACGGGACATGAGTATCAAGAAGCTTAAAGCAACTGCCGGTTCCGGAACCACACAGAGCACTCAACCTTCAAACACCAGAGGATCGTTCAAGAAACCAGCAGGTCGCACTGTAGTGATCGTCGGAATCATTGAAGAAATGAAAGAGATTATGACAAAAAAGGGAGACAAAATGCTTTTCGTTAGAATTGCTGACCTTACTGACAGTATTGAACTTGTAGTATTTCCTAAAATATATGAAGAATTTAAAGATGTGATCGCAGCAGATAACTGTGTCGTGATCAAAGGGACGTTTTCAAAGAAAGATGGTAAGGAGAGTGTGTTGGCGGAGAAAATTAAATTATTAGAGTAACATCTTTTCATTTTCTCATTTAGTCCTCGGGTACTTAAAAAATTAATTTACAAAATAACACTTCTTCCGCAAACTCGCTTCGCTTCGGTCCTGAGTACAGGACTTGGTGCTCACGAAGTGTTATTTTGTCATAATTTTAAAAGTACCCTGCGAAATCATTCAAAAATTAAAAGATGTTACTCTTGGGTGTGTGGTGGAAAATAAAAAAGACCTCTTGTCGCGCAATTGCGAGAAGGGTCTTGGGAAAACAGGTGAAGATTTGTAAACAACTCTTCGGAAAGAACGGGGGTGATCAGAAGCGAAGCTTCGGATCGGGGGTGTTGAGCTTAGCTCAACGAAAGGACAGTGTTGAATGTTTCAAGGGATTGTATTTGGGAGGGAAACGCTAACGTT
>CAYJEE010000021.1:7217-8623 GCA_964369145.1 uncultured Candidatus Saccharibacteria bacterium | reverse complement strand
AGAATTTTAACCGAAGCCTGCATCTGACGCTCTTTCTGCTTTATGAGTTTCTCAATTCCCTTTCGAGTGAGCTTCGCCTCGCCTCCCATCATCTTTTGATCAAATGCGATCATACCAAGCACTGTCTTGTCGTGTTTTGACTGGAGCTGGTCGGTAATATCTTTGATTTGTTTAATAATTGTTTTTGGAGTGATGCCGTGTTTGGTATTGTATGCCACCTGAATATCTCGACGACGCTTTGTCTCTGCCATCGCACGCTCCATAGACCCTGTCAGTCGGTCTGCGTACAAGATCACTCGCCCTTCCACATTTCTCGCTGCACGACCAATAATCTGCACGAGTGCAGTCTCTGAACGCAAAAAACCTTCTTTGTCTGCATCGAGAATACCGATCAATGTCACCTCTGGCAGATCGAGACCTTCTCGGAGCAGGTTTACTCCCACAATCACATCAAATGTTCCTCGACGAAACTCTGTCAGGATTTCAATACGTTGTATGGTTTTGATATCACTGTGAATATACTCTGCTTTTATCTTTTTCTCTTTTAGAAATTCAGTCAGGTCTTCTGCCATTTTTTTCGTGAGCGTCGTCGCGATCACTCGTCCACCTTTTTTGATTTCTTTTTCTGCTTCGGCAATAAGGTCAAAAATCTGCCCTCGATATTTTCCTCTTTCGATAATCGGGCGCACTTCCACCTCTGGATCAGTTAGTCCTGTTGGACGGATCACCTGCTCCACCATGTTTTGACTTTTTTCTTTTTCATACACACTTGGAGTCGCGGTGGTGTAGATAGTCTGCCCGACTGCTTTTTCAAACTCTGCAAATTTGAGTGGACGGTTGTCTTTTGCAGACGGAAGACGAAAACCAAAGTTTACCAATGTCTCCTTTCGAGATGAGTCTCCAGCAAACATACCACCAAGCTGTGGTACGGTCACATGCGACTCATCGATAATCGTCAAAAAGTCTGGGGTACCATCGGCCTTGTGTGGAAAATATGAAAGCAATGTATCAGGTGCTTCTCCAGGAAGTTTGCCGGAAAAGTGTCGTGAATAGTTTTCGATGCCGCTGCAGTATCCCATCTCTTTGATCATAGCGAGGTCATAGGTCGTACGACGTTTGATACGCTCTGCTTCGAGCACCTTTCCTTCTTTCTCAAATACTTTAAGTTGCGATGCGAGCTCTGCTTTGATCGTCTTAAACGCCTTTTCTGATGCTTCTTTACTGCTGATAAAATGTTTTGCAGGAAAAAGATAAAATACACGTACAGTCTCGAGCACACTTCGAGTGACCGGGTCGAGTTTCAAAATTTCTGTAATACCTTCTGGCGAGAGCTCGATACGAAAGACAATTTTTTCTGAAACTGGCATGATCTCCACAGTGTTTCCAAGTGCACGAAAACTTCCTGG
>CAYJEE010000021.1:3722-7117 GCA_964369145.1 uncultured Candidatus Saccharibacteria bacterium | reverse complement strand
TTTCTGAAACTGGCATGATCTCCACAGTGTTTCCAAGTGCACGAAAACTTCCTGGAGTAAGGTCTGCAGGAGTACGCTCAAAATGAATATCGACGAGACGTCTGATAAAGTCTGCGCGAGTGATCTTCATCCCCTGCTCTATTTTCATATTTACTTTTTCATATTCCACAGGACTTCCGAGGCCGTAAATACACGACACAGATGCAACAATAATCACATCTTTACTAGTGAGGAGTGCCTGAGTCGAGGCATGTCGAAGTCGCTCGATTTCTTCATTGATCGTTGCTTCTTTTTCGATAAAGGTGTCGGTCGTCGGCATGTATGCCTCTGGCTGATAGTAGTCATAGTAGGACACAAAATAGTGCACTGCATTGTCAGGGAAAAACTCTCGGTATTCCTGAGCGAGCTGTGCGGCGAGAGTTTTGTTGTGAGCGATGACGAGAGTCGGCTTGCCGATCTGAGCTATCACATTGGCTGCGGTGTATGTCTTTCCTGATCCGGTCACTCCCACAAGAGTCTGATGCTGGAGACCTTTTTTGACACCAGAAACAAGCGACTCGATCGCTTTTGGCTGGTCTCCTGCTGGAGCGTATTCGCTTTTTAAATTAAAAATACTCATAAACCACACTATACCACACTGTAAAAGTAAATAAATGGTATTACCTTTGTTCCAACGTCGCATCTCGGAAATGAAAGAGGTTACTCTTTCATTTCACTCGCAGCTAGTTGGAATAAAAAAAAGAAACCCCGGAAAGGAGTCTGTCAAATGACAGACCCTTCCGGGATTTTGCCTTCGCCCAACCTAGGAGGTCGGGGCCATGGCGCATGCGGGGGTGGGGGCGGCGGGGTGGGGGGCAGTGGGGGCCGGGGTCTTCTTTCCTTCTTTGCCAATGCTGGAGGTTTCGGGAGGCGACATGGTCGCCGAGTGACACTTGTACATTGGAGTAACTCCTTTTTTCTCCCCTTTCGAGGGAGCGCTTAGTTAGAGAGAATCTGTTTTTGATTTGTGACTGTGTCGGGACATTTCCCTGTCACAACACCTACGACAGCAATCTCTTCTGTATCTAAATCTAATATAGTTGAATATAAATGTCAATCAAATTTAATCGACATGTGGAAAACTTATTCCGCAACCAAATTCCCCTAGTGTTAATGAACAAAAAAGAACAGCGAAGCTGTCCTTACGATACGATGGCCGAGTTGTGAAGAGTACTCAGAAGTGCAGCACTCCCCACTCCCCGGTTGTCCTACTGCTCCTTTCTGGTAGATTTCTCTACCTACAAAATCTTACCATATATTATTTTTTACACGAAAAAAAACGGCATACTGCCGTCTGTAACATGCAAGAAGAGGGATGCCTCGGATTATACACCCCCCTTCCTTCCCCTTTCCATATTTTTTACATCTGCGGGATTTCACCCGCCAGCACACAGGAGGTGTGCCGTAGGTTACCACCCCCCTTCATCACAGGAACCATTTGCGGGATGGTTCAGGTGCCCACTTGCGAAAACCAATGGGTCCGTTCATATGTTTTAACCTCCTTTCTTCTGAATTTAGAATAAAACAATCTCAATATAATTGCAAACGCAATACGACGCAAAGCTCCCAAGCATTTCTTTTTTATGAGCCCCCGCAGACCCAAAGCATGGTTCTGTCAAGGCATTCCTTCTTGACAGATTTGGGTTGAGGACAGCCAAAAGCCCCGGCTGGGGGGCTTTTGGGAAGCTCGTAAAAAAGAAATGCTTGGGAGCTTAAACACCGTAATAATTTTTCAAAAACCTCTCTTTATATTCCGCAAACGTATCATCCTTTATCGCTTCTCTCATCTTATCTACCATATGAATAATAAAATACAGATTGTGAATTGAAAGCAGTGTAGCTGCAAGCATTTCTTTTGACCGAAACAGATGTGCGAGATACGCTCGCGTATAGTGTGTGCAAGTATAACACCCACACCCCGCATCAACCGGAGTAAAGTCTTTACGAAACTCCGCATTCATGAGACTTATCTTTCCATCTTTTGTATGAGCTCCACCATTGCGTGCCATACGAGTCGGTGCGACACAGTCAAAAAGATCACAGCCATTTTCAACCGCACCAAAAAGATCCATCGGCTCACCGATACCCAAAAGGTGTCGTGGTTTGTCTTCGGGAAGAACACTGTTGCACCACTCGACTGCTTTGTTCATATCTTCTTTTTCAAACGAGCCGCCAATACCGTATCCATCGAAGTCGAGACTGCCTAAATATTCCGCACTTTCTTTGCGAAGCTTTTCACTTCTACCGCCTTGGACGATACCAAAAAGTCCTTGGGTGTTTTTGTTTGGTTTTGAATGATGGTACTCGAGCGAACGCTTTGCCCAGCGGTGTGTGCGGTCGAGTGCTTCTCCTTGATAGTGGTCACTTTCGTGCGGTGAAGTGCATTCATCAAATGCAAAAATCATATCCGCACCGAGATTATGCTGAATTTCAATGCTTTTTTCTGGAGTGAAGTAGTGCGAAGAGCCATCGATGTGAGAGCGAAACATCACTCCATTTGGATCGATAATCGCCTTGCGAGACATTTCTTCATTAAGTACAGGAAGTGCAAGCTCTTCTTCTCCACGTTTCAATATTTTCCCCAGACCTCTCCCGTATGCAGCGCCAAGAGAAAAAACCTGGAAACCTCCTGAGTCGGTCATCGTCGGTCCACTCCAATTCATGAATTTTTGAATTCCCCCTGCATCACGAACAATCTCATCTCCTGGCTCGAGATAAAGGTGGTAGGTGTTTGCAAGCACCACCTGAGCACCGAGGTCGCGGACCTGCTCTGGAGTAAGTGCTTTGACAGTAGCTTTGGTACCCACGGTCACGAAAGCAGGAGTCTGTATTTCTCCATGCGGAGTCGACAAAACCCCGGTTCGCCCGAGTTTACCTGCTAGCTTCTTTTCGATCTTAAATCCAATCGGCTTCATATCCACAGGATAGCGTAAAATAGACTTTTTTCAAAATTATGTTAGATTTTTATGAGAACGCTGTAGTTACATAGGAGATTCTGTGAAAGCAACTGCTCCGATTTTGCAATTACTAGTGGTAGAAAACGTATTATGGATTTCTACCGGTACCTCAACTCTGTTCGGTTTTGGTTTTATCTTCCTTGCGCTCCGCAACGTAAAGTTTACACCTAAACCTCAAAAACCACCGCTCCGTTTTTACCACAAAACGCGCACTGTTTTTGGCGGTGCACCCTCAAGGAAAAATGCGGGCTATCGCCTCGGCACACCAGGATAGGAACATCTGTCCAACAAGAAACCCGCCAAAAGCGGGTTTCAACATACATATCAAAACTTTATTTAAAAAATTATTGCACTCCCAAAAGCTCAACTTCGAAAATCAATGTTGAATTTCCAGGAATC
>CAYJEE010000021.1:1380-3622 GCA_964369145.1 uncultured Candidatus Saccharibacteria bacterium | reverse complement strand
TTATTGCACTCCCAAAAGCTCAACTTCGAAAATCAATGTTGAATTTCCAGGAATCGGACCGTAGTCATTTGCTCCATATCCATACTCCGGAGGAATCGTAAGAGTGCGCTTACCTCCCACTTTCATACCCACCACCCCCTTGTCCCATCCTTGTATCACCTGTCCTGCACCCAGAAGAAAAGAGAAAGGCCCTCGTCCTACTGACGTATCAAATACTTTCCCGTCTGTAAATTTCCCAGTGTATTCTACAGTCACCTGGCGTCCTGGCATTGCTTCTTGTCCTGTGCCGAGCACAGTATCTTCACTTATGATTTGTGGTAATGACATAATATCTACATTTGTTACTTCACTTTTAATTGCAATTTTTAATATATGCTCCCCAAAAAGGAAAAAGAATCCTATCACAAATAAAGATATTGAAACAGCAATCCATTCATTTCTTTTTAGTTTTCTCATGTCATAAATATTACCATACTTTAATTTGAAATATAGTGTTATAGTGGGTATATATGGAACAAAAAGCTATTCGAATTAACAAATACCTCGCAGACAAAGGGTACGCTACTCGACGAGGAGCGGATGAGATTATTACCAAAGGTTTGGTCACTATCAACGGCACGCGTGCAGTACTCGGCGACAAAGTGACTGAGACGGATGTTGTCGTGGTAAGTCAGAAACGCAAACCAACACAATATGCATATCTCGCATACAACAAACCAAAAGGCATAGTGACGACCAACGCCCAAGGAGACGATCAAGAAATCATCGATGCGGTACACTATCGTACTCGAGTATTTCCTGTCGGCCGGCTCGACAAGGACTCCTATGGACTCATCATCCTCACCAACGACGGACGTATCACCGACCGACTCTTAAACCCTGACAAAAATCACGAAAAGGAGTATGTGGTGACCGTCAACAAAAAGTTCACTCCTGCTTTTATCAAACACATGACTGAAGGGGTGGAAATCGGTAATCCTAAGGAACCATATACTACTCGTCCGACAAAAATGAAAAAGCTTAAGGATATGACTTTTTCAATCACACTCACTGAAGGCAAAAACAGACAAATCCGCCGTATGACAGAAAAGCTTGGCTACACAGTAACAGATCTCAAACGAGTGCGTGTGCAAAATATACTTCTCAATGATACGAAACCTGGACAGTATCGAGAAATTGTAGATGAAGAACGCGAAGCTTTTCTCACCTCTCTTGGTCTCTAAAGTGTATTGCGGTACAATATCCTCATGAGTGATACAAAAAAAATAATCCGCGAGAAAACTGAATTTAAAACATTAACAAAAAAAGAAATGCATGCCGCTGCACACGAGCGCATTTCTTTAATTACCCGAGAATTCAAAGAAGGGTTTAGTTTCCTTGAGGACCTCCCTCGATCGGTTACGTTTTTTGGTGGAGTAAATATTACTGAAGAAAATCCGTTTTATAAAAAAGCGGAGGCGCTTGCTTTTCGAGTAGCAAAAGAGCTCAATTATGCAGTCGTGACTGGTGGCGGACCTGGAATCATGGAAGGTGCCAACAAAGGAGCTTTTGAAGCTGGCGGACAGTCAGCAGGACTCACTATCCAACTTCCCCGAGAACAAGTGGTCAATCCATACCTGACGAAGCATCTCGATTTTTACTATTTCTTTAGCCGTAAGGTTTGCCTTTCATTTGCTGCAGAGGCGTATATATTTTTCCCGGGTGGTTTTGGAACCCTCGATGAATTTTTTGAAGTACTCACACTTGTTCAAACGAAAAAAATCGAGCAAGTGCCGATTATTCTTGTCGGCCATGAATTCTGGGATGGTATGTATGAGACCATGAAGAACGCACTGCTTTTGCGAAAAACAATTGAACCTAAAGACCTCAATCTCTTTACGATCACCGATGATGAGGATGAGATTATTGAAATAATAAAAAATGCTCCTGTGCGCAATGGTATCCCTCTCGCACACTTTGAAGCAGTAAATCCCCTCGCTCAAAAAGAATGTGTACCATGTGAAGGAAATGTCGCTCCACTCACTCACGAACAAAATGAGGTCCTCCTTGAACAGATCAACCAGTGGGTACTCGTGGAAGACAAACATATTGAAAAAATCGTACAGTTTGAAGATTTCCGCGAAGCAATGCGCTTTGTAAACAGAGTCGGACATATTGCAGATGTTGAAAATCACCACCCAGACCTCCACCTTTTTGACTTCAATAAAGTGAAGATTGTACTCAGTACTCATGCAATCAAAGG
>CAYJEE010000021.1:0-1280 GCA_964369145.1 uncultured Candidatus Saccharibacteria bacterium | reverse complement strand
ACTCTTCTTTATTTCCTTAAACTCATTTTCAATTTCTTTGAGACGCTCTTTTGAGTCTTTGATCAGTGCCACTCCCGCTTTCACCTGTTCGAGCGCTTTCTCTACATCCATTTCTTTTTGAGATTCAAACCATGAGACGATACTCCCCAGCTGTGTGAGCATATCCCCGATGTGTTCTGTTTTTGTTGTTTTTTTCATAATCATTAATTTATTGTAATAGAATGAATAATTCCGTCCGAAACCGCAACCTCCAGCTCTTCTCCTTTTTTTACATCATCCACCTTTCGCACTATCTGCCCTTTTTTATTTCTCACAATACTCCACCCGAGTGCGAGCTGTCGTTCGGGGTTTTGTTGAACTAAAAACTTCTCATATTGCCCGAGTATTTCTTTTTTTCTTTCTAAACTTTCTGTAAATCCACGGAGGATACGATACTCAGCTTCTTTGATCTGTCCGGATATGCGCTCTATCGTATTGCCGAGATTTCCGATTGCCCGCACAACCTTTTCTGTATAATTCTTAAATGTCTCAAATACTCTATAAAAACTATCTTCGATAATACGCTCTGCATTTTCTAATTCGTACCGATTGTGCTGAAGTAGTTTTTCAAAACGTCCCACTATTCTTTCTTCTGCCAACACCACTTCATGAATCGATTCCCGCCATCCGGTATTTAAGAGATTGGCGACTGCAGTCGGAGTGGAGACGTTTTTGTCAGAAACCAGAGAGACCAGGGGCACATCTTTATCATGTCCAATACCAGTGATCACCGGTGCATTAAATTTGGATACTGCCCGCACCACAGACTCATTGTTGAAGGCCTGAAATGACTCCAGAGAGCCTCCTCCACGCATGAGCACGAGTACATCCACTTTTTGCGTATAGAGTGTACGGAGAGCCATCAGGAGGTCTTTGACCGCACCCTCACCTTCCACTTTTGAATCCACAAACAGGAGTTCGAAACCATATTTGCCGATATTTGAAAGAAAGTCGTTGATCACTGCTCCGTTTTTTGAGGTGATGATGCCGATACGGTGTGGCAGAAGTGGAAGTTGTTTTTTATTCGCCTCATCAAAAAGTCCTTCTTTTTCGAGCTGTGCTTTGAGTTTTTCATAGGCGATTTTGAGTGCACCCTCACCAACAAGCTCCACACTTTCTACTTGAAGAGTCATCCCACCGTTTGGTTTGTAGACATTTGGATATGCAGTGATGAGCATCTCCATTCCTTCTTCGAGCAACACTCCTGAATTTCTATAATCCTGCTTCCACATGAAGCACTT
>CAYJEE010000020.1:3995-9263 GCA_964369145.1 uncultured Candidatus Saccharibacteria bacterium | reverse complement strand
GCATTGGTCTGAATAAATGATTTTCGAGATGGCACATCAGAGCCCATCAAAATATCAAACACTTTATCGGCTTCGCGTGTATCTTCGACGGTCACTTGCTTCAAGACTCGACGAGCGGGATCCATAGTTGTCTCCCAGAGTTCTTCAGCGTTCATCTCTCCGAGACCTTTGTATCGCTGGATTGAAATCTTCTGAACTTTTGTAGTCTCAGCTTTTCCTTTTTTACTTTTTGTTTCTTCTTCAGTTTCTTCAACTTCTTCTTCCACCTCATCCCCACCTTCGATTGCTTCTACTTCGGGCACATCTACATCACCGACAACAGCTCGCTTTTCTTCATCTGAATACGCATAATGAATCGCTTTACCGATTTTGATCTTATAGAGTGGTGGCTGAGCAATATAGATAAATCCTCCATCGATCAATGGTCGGAAGAAACGATACATAAGTGTCAAAATAAGAGTTCTGATGTGCGCACCGTCCACGTCCGCATCGGTAGCGATAATGATCTTGTGATAGCGCAATTTTGAAATATCAAACGTATCACCGATAGCAGTACCGAGTGCAAGCACTAAGTTTTTGATCTGTTCTGAGCCAAGCATACGATCGAGACGTGCTCGTTCGATGTTGAGAATCTTTCCTCGAAGAGGCAGAATCGCTTGTGTACGTCGGTCTCGTCCTGTCTTTGCAGTACCTCCCGCAGAGTCTCCCTCTACGATAAAGAGCTCTGAGTCACTTGCTTCTTTTGCCTGACAGTCTGCAAGCTTTCCTGGGAGCGCCATACCTTCGAGCACACCTTTTCGAAGCACTGAGTCCTTTGCAGCTTTCGCTGCTTTTCGTGCTTTGAGTGCGAGCACTACTTTGTTGATGATTGCGCGAGCGTCATCTGGATTTTCCTCCATGAACTCAGCGAACCCTTCTGAAAATACTGTGTTGACTGCACCCTGTGCTTCCACCGATCCAAGTTTTGCCTTTGTCTGTCCTTCAAATTGAATTTCTCGAAGCTTTACAGAAACCACCGCAGTGATACCCTCAAGCACATCGTCTCCTGTGAAGTTATCTTCACTTTCTTTAATTAAATTATTTTTTCGTGCATAAGTATTGAGACTTCGTGTGAGTGCAGTCTTAAATCCAGTAATATGAGTACCTCCTTCTGGGTTGTAGATATTGTTTGCAAACGGCATGATACGTGCAGAGATATCGTCGATATACTGGAGTGCCACTTCTACAGACTCATATTCATTTGTATTTTTTTCAATATAAAAAACATTTTTGTGAATTGGCTTTTCTGTAGAGTTGTAGAATTTCACGAGCGAAAGAAGACCTCCTTCGAAGTAGAAACTCATTGACGGCACATCGAGACCGAGGTCACGAATGCGGAATACTTTTTCATCATCTATCTTTCCGTTGTATTCTCGAGCGTCAATCACAGAAATACGCAAACCTTTCACAAGATATGCTTGCTGGCGAAGGTGGTTGACCACTCGGTTGAAATCAAAATCTGTAATTGGGAAAATGGTTTTGTCTGGTTCAAAAGTCACCACAGTTCCCTTTTCATCAGTTTTTCCAATCTTTTTTACATCAGCTTTTTTCTTACCTTGTGAATACTCCTGCATCCACATTGCCCCTTCTTTGTGTACTACTACACGACAAAACACTGAGAGTGCGTTTACTACAGATGCACCCACACCGTGGAGACCTCCAGAGACTTTGTAACCTTCGCCACCAAACTTTCCTCCGGCATGGAGGGTGGTCATGATAGTTTCAAGAGCTGAAACTTTTGTTTGCTTGTGTATGTCGACAGGAATACCTCGACCGTTGTCTGTCACACGGACGCGAGCCACACCATTTGGTCCTGGAAGGAGTGCTACTTCAATATCGTTTGCATACCCACCCATCGCTTCGTCACGAGAGTTGTCGAAGATTTCCGAAATAAGGTGATGAAGACCATCGGGACCAGTGGTACCAATGTACATACCCGGTCGCTTTCGTACCGGGTCGAGCCCTTCGAGCACCTGGATCGCATCCGCACCGTATGTATCTCTGCCTTTTTTCTCCTTTTCGTCTTTAGCCATAGTGAGAGTATTATATCAAAAATGAAGTGGGAGTGGAAGAGAAAAAAGCTTGATTTCTTGCATCATATAAGGTTTATTTGTACACTGGACTTATGACAAATACCTATGACACAAAAGATCTTTCTCGAACGGACTATGTAGTTTCAAGAGATGAAGAAAATGCTTTGCGGGCAGAGCTTGAGAAACGTACAGATGCGGAGGCAAACCGTATCCGACAATACCTCGCAATGCCTGACCTTTCTCGCACCGAAGGCAGTCCCCTACACGAGATCAAAGAGCGAGTCACCACTCTCCCAATTCTTAAAAACTTTGACCATATCGATATTCCTGAAATCCTCGGAACTGATATTCTTTTCGACCTGTTCGATTTTGCCCCAGACCACGTAGCCCGCAGCAAGTCAGACACCTATTATGTCGATGAAAAAAATGTACTCCGTACTCACGACACCGTGATGTGGTACTACTATTTAAACCTGCCAGAAGTAAAAGCAAAAATTGCCGAAGGAAAAAGCCTCGGGGTGATGTGCTATGGAAAGGTGTACCGAAAGGACGAAATCGACCGACGGCACATGAATATCTTTCATCAGATGGGAGGGCTCTTCTTGCAACCAGACTCACTCGGCATCATGCCACTCGATGAGCTCAAAAAAGTCCTCTCTGAAATCGTACAGAGCACCTTTGGTGCAGATGTGAAATACCGCTTCCTCGACGACACCTTCCCGTACACCGACCCATCACTTCAGATTGAGGTATTTATCAACGATCAGTGGATTGAAATCATGGGTGGAGGTATGCCAAAGAAAAGTGTGCTCACCAAAATGGGGCTCGAAGGTTACAATGGCTGGGCTTTCGGCTTTGGACTCGAACGTCTTGCAATGATCGGCATGGAGCTCCCTGATATTCGCCTCCTTTGGTCTACTGACGAGCGCGTGAAGAAACAACTCAAACTCGGAACTAAATTTGTCGAGGTAAGTAAATACCCTCCTGTTGTACGTGATATTTCTTTTATCGTTCCCAACACATTTATTCCCAATGATTTCTTCGACCTCGCTCGTGATATTGCAGGATCAATGATGGAAGAGATGGCACTCGTGGATACCTACAAAAACGATGCTAAATTTGGCATTGGTAACGTAAGCTATGCATTCCGTATTATTTATCGTTCCCTCGACCGTACCCTCACCAACACTGAAGTAGACGACCTTCACAAAAAACTCGAAACTGCGACAGCTGAGACCTTTGGAGCAACGATACGATAGACGTTCATCAACACCTTATTGAGACAAGGTGTTACTATTGAAAACATTGCTTTTATCTGGTATTATAGCGTTTTACACGACCTATATGCTTGGTGAATTGAGTAACATAATCACATACGCACTTCTCTTTATTTCCCTTTATTTTGAGGTCTTTATTCTCCTTACCTACGTCGAACATCGACCTACGATGAAGCGAGAAAATGCTCGTCATGGATCTCGACCTGCCTACCACCCCTCTGTCTCTATTATCGTGCCCTGCTGGAACGAAGAGTTAACTATTGGAGGCACTCTCCATTCACTCTTAAACCTCGACTACCCAAAAGACAAACTCGAAATTATTGCAATCGATGACGGATCGACAGACGGGACATGGGCAACACTCCAGAAATTTACCTCGTACCCTCAAATTAAAATATTCCACAAAGAAAACGGAGGTAAGCATACCGCGCTCAACTTTGGACTCACTCAGAGCCAGAGCGAGCTTGTTGGATGTCTTGATGCGGACTCATTTGTTCATAAAGATGCACTGACCATTATCGCCCACTATTTCGAAGACAAGAAAACGATGGCGGTCACACCTTCTGTAAAAATATTTAAACCTGAAACCATCCTTCAGATGATTCAAAGTGTTGAGTACGGCTGGGGTATTTTCATCCGAAAAATACTTTCATACCTTGGGGCGCTCTATGTAACCCCTGGCCCCTTTTCTATCTTTCGCCGAGAAGTCTTTGCTCAGGTCGGAAACTATCGCCACGCTCACAACACCGAAGACATGGAGCTCGCAATGCGCATGCAAGCACATCACCTAAAAATCGCGAATGCTCACAGTGCATTCGTCTACACCGTCGCCCCACGAACACTTGCAAAACTGATTACTCAGCGCGTACGATGGACATATGGGTTCATTAAAAACGTCATCGACTACAAGTTTATCTTCTTCCGAAAACAGTATGGTAATCTCGGTATCTTTATCCTCCCTGTCGCATCAGTTTCGATTATTACCGGTATTTATGTAATTACAAAAAGTGTCATTGATGCACTCGGCAACTTTCTACATTTTATTACTAAAATCAGTACTGTTGGTTTTGATTTTCAATCGCCATCATTTTCACTCGATATATTCTCAATCAATACTGAATTTATTGCTCTCGCGAGCGGTATCGCCTTTCTAGGGACATTTATTATGGTACTTGTGTCTCGCAAAATGGCAGAAGGCAAACTCTCTTTTGGTATGGATCTTGTCTACTTTGTCACCCTCTACACCTTTATTGCCCCATTATGGCTCGTAAAAGCCGTGTATAATGCAGTTTTCAGTATTAAGGCAACATGGAGATAAAAGACCTGAATTATTTAATTAATTAAAAAAATATGGAACACAACGAAATCAACTGGAAAAAATATATTCTCACCTTTATCATTACGGTGGCGATTTTTGCAACCGCACTCTATACAAGCAATTATGTTAGTGAAAAAAGACTTGCTGAAGTTAAAAACATTCAAGACAAGATAGCGATCGACATTCTTTCTTCTGAGACTCAGTTTTCACTTCTTGAAAGCTCTTCATGTAAGTTTGTTGGTTCAAGCACTCTTTCAGGTGAGCTTTCTTCACTCGAGGAAAAACTCGCAATAACCGAAAAAGATCGTGGTGCAGATGATAGCGAGGTGCAGTCAGTCAAACGATACTACTCCCTGCTCCAAATCAAAGACTACCTTCTGATGAAAAAAATAGCAGAGAAATGTAAAACTGCTCCTGTCTCAATCGTCTACTTCTACTCAAACACTGGAGACTGTGAGGACTGTGAAAAAGAAGGATATGTTCTTACCAAAATCCGCCAAGAGTACCCTGAGGTACGCGTCTATGCATTTGACTACAATCTCGAACTCTCAGCCCTCAAAACCCTCATTTCAATCAATAAAGTAGAAAACAACCTCCCTGC
>CAYJEE010000020.1:0-3895 GCA_964369145.1 uncultured Candidatus Saccharibacteria bacterium | reverse complement strand
GCTTCAAATTCACTTCGATCTACTTTTTGTTTTAAATCGTTTTTGATGATCTCAACATCAGATTGAATTACATCAAGCTTATCTTTTACTCCAGTCATATCTGTCATTAAGCTCCCTACCATTTCAGCGACTCCTGATAATTTGTCATTAAAATCCTCAGTGAGTGCACCGACATGTCTCTTGAGATCTTCATTAGCCTCCTCTCGGACCTGTTGTATGTATTTTTTTATTTTAGCATCATCTGTCATTGGCAAAAGTATATCATGCCGACAAAAGATAGGGATAGTGGATAAGGTAGCAAAAAACACTCTTGCGAGTGTTTTTTCTGGAGCCACCTCTCGGGCTTGAACCGAGGACCCATACTTTACAAAAGTATTGCTCTACCAACTGAGCTAAGGTGGCTTAATGTATTATAGTATCCTGAGTAACTAATCCCATCCAACGCCTACCAAAACAGTTAAGGCGGTGTATGCAATTTTACTAAACAACTATTTTCTGCTTTCTGAACTATCCTACTGTATCAAAAAAATCTTATGATTTCAACTCTTTTTCTTCTTTCACCTCCTCACTCTCAACCACCTCCTCTTTCTTCGGCTCTGCGCTTATCTCCTGCAAGAAAGACGATACGGACCCATTTGCGCGAAGCATGCGTTTATTCCCTTTGAGTTTAGACTGGGATTCGTAGTATTTTTTATACACATAATCCTTCATCTTTATCAAAAGCTCATACGCATATGAAGGAAGAAAATTGAATACAAAAAGATACGCTATCTTTTTCCACAACTGATACTTCGCGATCAGTACCCCTATCCACTGGTGTACCCACTCATCTGTTTTTGACACAAGATTAGTCCACAGCGGAAATGAACCGAGTTTCTGTTCAATCATTTTCGTTCCAATCATTGCACCTAACGCAAGAAAAGAAGATATGAAGATTGTAGTTGTCATAGAATATCTGTGTAATCTGGGCTCGCACCCCACAATTACCGTAAACCCCATCAGCCTATTTTGCTGAGAATCGTACAAACCGTGTCAGCTGAATTTTTTCTCCGAATTTCTGAGTGCCTTGTTCGATCAATCCTCTGATAGTTACATCAGGATTTTTGATAAATGGCTGATCAAGCAAAACCTGCTCATTGAAAAATGAATCAAGTTTACCTTCAAGAATTTTTGCTTTAAGTTCTTCAGGTTTTCCTTCAACCTCTGGCGCAAACACTTCGAGTGCTTTTGCTTTCGCAGCTTCAGAGATTTCTTCTTTTGTAAGTACACTTGGATTTGTTGCAGCGACGTGCATTGCAATATCGTATGCGAGTTTTTTGAACTCTTCGTTTCCAGACACAAAGTCTGTCTCACACATGAGCTCAACCATCGCTCCCACAGTCTTTGTGCTGTGAATATAGCTTTCCACTACACCTGCACCAAGCTCTCGGTCACTTTTCTTTTGTGCACTTTCTGCACTTCTTTTTTTAAGGATAATCACAGCCTTATCCATATCACCCTGAGATTCTTCAAGAGCTTTTTTGCACTGCATAACAGACACTCCTGTTTGATCTCGAAGTGTTTTGATAAGTTCTGTTGTGATTTCCATAAAATTTTAAATTAACAAATAAATAAAACTAAAAGAAACAAAAGAGGTACTACTGAGTTTTTGTGATCTGTCCTGCACGATATGCAGATACAATCTGATCTACAAAATATGAAATACTTGCTTTTGATGCATCATTTCCTGGGATTGGATACGAACTTTCTTTTAGGTTACAGTCTGAACCAACAAGAGAGATAATCGGTATATTAAGAGCTTTCGCTTCAGCGACCGCTGAATATTCTCGTTTTGTATCTACAATAAAGACAGCCTGTGGCATCCCTTTAAGATTTGAAAGTCCTGTAAAGAAAATCTTCATTCGTTCGATTTCTCGGTCAATCAAAAGTCGCTCCTTTTTAGTGTATTTTACAAGTTCACCTTTTTCTTTTTGTGAAAGAAGGTCTTCGAGTTTGTTGACTCGCTTTCTGATTTCAGGAAAGTTTGTAAGTGTTCCTCCGAGCCATCGTCCTGCTACGTATGGAAAACCAAGTGACATACCTGCTTTTTCAATAGCTTCTTTTGCTTCACTTTTACCACCAACAAAAAGGATAGGTGCATTTTTAGCTCCGAGTTCTTTTACAAACTCAAGTGCTTTATCGAGTGACATTTTTGTCTTTTCGAGATCAAAGATTTCAATCTTATTTTTAGTACCAAAAATAAACGGTTTATGTGACGGATGTCGTCGAGATTTTACGAAGCCAAAATGAGCCCCTACAGCAAAAAGGTTATCTACAGTATTCTGGCTTGAAGTGATGTTTTTTTCCATATGTACGGACTACTATACCAAACTAGACAGTCATT
Source organism: uncultured Candidatus Saccharibacteria bacterium (assembly GCA_964369145.1). Taxonomy (GTDB): domain Bacteria; phylum Patescibacteriota; class Minisyncoccia; order Phycocordibacterales; family DATDWN01; genus UBA910. Next base: position 1,512 of record CAYJEE010000020.1, on the reverse strand, counting down.
TGCAATAGGTCACTCATCGTCTCCTCCTTCGACAACCTGACCGTTAAAATTCTCAAATGCTTCGATAATACCCCCCATTTCCCCCTCCAAAATCTTGGTAATATTGTGCCATGAGACTCTGATACGGTGGTCAGTGATACGGTCTTGGAGAATATTGTAGGTGCGGATTTTCTCCGACCTGTCGGCAGTACCGATCTGATCTTTTCGTTCAGCAGAAAACTTGCGAGCTTCTTCCTCATCTTTGAGCACCTGAAGTTTGGCAGTCAAAATACTCATCGCTTTTTCGCGATTTTTAAGCTGGCTTCGCTCCGCAGTCGAACGCACATCGATACCTGTCGGCTTATGGATGATACGTACCGCGGTCTCCACTTTGTTTACGTTTTGTCCTCCTGCACCCCCAGACCGAGAAAATTCCATCTCCAAGTCTGCAGGGTTGATATAAATATTTGTCTTTTTTCGCACAGGAAGGATTGCCACAGATGCAGTCGAGGTATGTACTCGCCCCATCTTTTCGGTCGCTGGTACACGCTGGACTCGATGCACTCCGGTCTCATAGCGAAGCTTTTTGTAGACATCTTTCCCTCTGATCTCAAACGCCGCTTCTTTGTATCCTCCTACTGCGCTTCTCGACTCATCTACCACAGACACATTCCACCCCTGAATTTCAGCATATCGGCTATACATATGAGCGAGCTCTTCAGCAAAAAGTGATGCTTCTTCCCCACCCGCTCCCGCACGGACTTCGAGGATGATTTCATTAGGAAATTCTTCTTCTTTCTTTTCAGATTCAATAATCTCTTTCATCTGTGAGAGCAGTGCCTCCTTCTGCGCATCGATATTTGCTCGCTCAGTTTTTACCATTTCAACCATACTCGGGTCTGCTTCGAGCACAGCGATATCCTCTTCATCTTTCTGAAGTTTTGTATACATCTCGTAGAGATATGCGGTTTTTGGATTGTCTTTAAACTGATCGTCCATATGTGTATATAGTAACAAAAAATCCCCCACAAAGTGAGGAATTTCTTGTGTGAGTAGTTATTTAGCTTTTTTAGCTGTTACCTTTGCCTGCTTTGCTTTAAAGCGTTCTACACGTCCTGCGGTGTCGAGTGATTTCTCATTTCCTGTATAAAATGGATGTGATGCACTTGAGATTTCCACTCGGAAAATAGGATATTCTTTACCATCAGTTGCTTTTCCTGTCTCAGAAGTTTTCACTGCAGACGAGATAATAAACTCGGCACTGTTTGAGTTGTCGATAAACAAAACGTCTCGGTAGTTCTTAGGATGTATGTCTTTTTTCATTGCCCGAATACTGTACCAAAAATTCCTTATTTTTGCAACTTCTTCTTAACATGACTTCCGCGACCCAACCAATGCACCTAATCGGAGCTGCCCAAAAGTCTCCAGCGAGCACTTTTGGCTTTCCCTACTGGAACAGTACACCTTGTCGATCTTTTGAGTACAAAAGCTCTGGCAAGGTCTTGCGAAGACGTAATACGTCTTCTCACCTCG
>CAYJEE010000019.1:0-11493 GCA_964369145.1 uncultured Candidatus Saccharibacteria bacterium | reverse complement strand
TAGTTGATGGAAACTTGGTAAAAATAATGGCGTGGTATGACAATGAAATGGGGTATACACACTCACTTGTAGAGCATGTGGTTAAAACCGGTTCATTCTTATAATTATATGAAAGTATATCTCGCATCCGATCATGCAGGGTTTTCTCTAAAGGAAACGATTCATACATATCTTCGAGAACTCGACTATGATGTCGAAGATGTTGGTGCTGATAAAGAAAATCCAGATGATGATTATCCAGAAATAATGGCGCAAGCGGCACAGAAAGTGTCAGAACAACCGGAGCAAGATAAGGCAATTATTTTTGGTGGGTCTGGTCAAGGTGAGGCAATTGTTGCAAACAAGTTTCCTGGTGTCAGAGCTGTGGTCTTTTATGGTGGTGCGCTCGATATCATCACACTTTCACGTGAGCACAATGATGCCAATATTCTTTCTCTCGGCGCTCGCTTTGTTACAGAAGATGAAGCAAAGGAAGCGGTGGGTCTGTGGCTCTCGACTGCTTTTTCAGGAGACACTCGTCATGTGCGTCGGATTGTGCAGATTAAGGAAATCGAATCACATATATGACCGAAGTAATCCCTGCAATCATTACAAAGAATTTCAAGCATCTCGAAGACAAAGTTGCTCTCGTGAAAGATTTTGTTGAATTTGTGCAGGTGGATATTACTGATGGTAAATTTACTCACAATATAACCTGGCCGTATAACACTGATCAGAAAGAATTTGTCGAACTGTTGCTTGAAGAAAGGGGTTTGCCGTTTTGGGAAGAGGTGGATTATGAGGTGCATCTCATGATAGAAAAGCCAGAAGAAACGGTAGATCAATGGATTAAGATTGGTGCATCGAGAATTATCTTGCAGTACGAAGCGGTGACTGATATGCAGGGTATTATCGACCAATGTAAAGCAGCTCAGGTACAGGTGGGGATTGCACTCAAGCCGAGTACGGATGTGAGTGTGCTTGAAGCATACATAGACCAGATTGACTGTATTCAGTGTATGGGAAATGAAGAGCTCGGGCGACACGGTTCTCCACTTGATGTATCGGTATTAGAAAAAATAAAAACACTTCGAGAGAAATATCCAGGGATGAATATTGCAATCGATATTGGTGTGCATCCTGACACGGTGCATGATTTGGTGGATGCGGGTGCAAACATACTTGTCGCTGGTTCAGCGATCTTTGATGCAGAAAATATTGAGCAAACTATTCGGGATTTTGAGGTTGCGTAAAACCCATTCCTTACTTCTTTGTATGGAATGGGTTTCGGTCGTTTTTTGATTGATGTTCTAGTCTTCCGGTAAGCAGAAAAATAATAACACCGATTCCTATGAAAACTACAGGAGCGTAAACGTATTGGTACATAATCCACGTATACAGTAAATGTAAAAACATAATTCGTCAACCTATCCACATACATGAGCTGTGGATTTTTGGTATACTTGAGGTATGGAGAATTTAACCGATGGTAAGATTCAGTTCCTCAAAGAAAAAGCAAATGATATCCGCATCTCGATTATTGAGATGCTGGTAGCTGCTGGCTCCGGACACTCTGCGGGGCCGCTTGGTATGGCAGATATTTTTACTGCACTGTATTTCCATATTCTCAACCATGATTCCAAGAATCCGTTTTGGCCGGAGCGTGACTATCTCATCTTATCAAACGGTCACATCTGCCCTGTTATGTATGCCACACAGGCACATGCTGGATATTTTCCAAAATCAGAACTTCTCACACTTCGTAAATTTAAGTCGAGACTCCAAGGGCATCCACATCGTGAGTTTTATCCGTATGCAGAGACATCATCAGGTCCGCTTGGCTCAGGACTTTCACAAGCCGTAGGTATGGCTATTGCAGATCGGATGGATCATGGTGTAGACAGTAGCCGTTTCTTTTATTGCTTGCTTGGAGATGGTGAGTTAAATGAAGGTCAAAATTGGGAAGCGGTCATGCTCGCTGCAAAAGAACGTCTCGGTAAGCTTATTGTATTTGTAGATAGAAATAACATTCAGATCGATGGATACACCGAAGACGTGATGCCTCTTGGATCACTTACGCATAAGTTTGAAAGCTTTGGATGGCACACGGAAGAGATCGATGGTCATAATTTTAATTCGATTGTGGAGGCTGTAGGGCGAGCACAAGCAGTTTTTGATGGACCGAGTGTGATTGTTGCACGGACGATCCCTGGAAAAGGAGTGTCATATATGGAACGAGATTTTAAATGGCATGGGAATCCTCCGGGGACAGAAATAAAAGGTGAGCCACCAAAAAATGAACAAGTTAATATTGCATTGCGCGAACTTCGGACATTGGGCGGTCAGATTACGAGTGAACATGAATAAAAACATATGAAAATAAATACATGGGGTCTTGTGTTGAGTGGTATATATGGAGTGATTAGTCTTGGTGTTATTGTCTATGCGTATACGTGTAGTGATATGTTTTGCGGACTTGTGGCTGTGTTGCCAGTGATGCCTTGGCCTTTGTTGCTTGAAGGTGTACTTGCTGATTCGATAACAACATTACTCATTCTTATGGTTCTTAATGCATTCATTATGTATTTCATCGGTGCAGGTTTGTCGCGGTTATTCAAAAAAAATACTTACAATAATAATGGTATATGATAAATTCTCTCCAGCATCTAAATCCAAAAATTTTTGACAAAGATATTGAAAAAGTTCCAATCCGAAAAGGGTTTGGAGAGGGTTTGGTGTTGGCAGGAGAAACCAATCCTCAGGTGGTAGGTCTCTGTGCAGACTTGACCGAGTCGACTCAAATGCATTTATTTCGAGACAAATTTCCGGAACGTTTTGTTGAAATCGGTATTGCAGAACAAAATCTTGCATCTGTTGCATCGGGTATGTCTGCGATGGGTAAGATCCCTGTTATTACGAGTTATGCGATGTTTAGCCCCGGAAGAAATTGGGAGCAAATTCGCACAACGATTTGTTATAACAATCGTCAGGTGATTATCGCAGGTTCTCATGCGGGTATTTCAGTGGGGCCCGATGGTGGAACACATCAAGCGGTTGAAGATATTGCCCTGACACGAGTGATACCGCATATGACTGTTATTTCTCCCTGTGATCATCTTGAAGCGAAAAAAGCGCTGATCGCTTCTGTGTCTCTCGGTACTCCTGTGTATCTCCGACTTGCTCGTGAAAAAACTTCCGTCATAACAACTGGCGAATCTCCGTTTGAAATAGGAAAAGCAAACCTTTTGTATGGGGCAGAAGATGTAAAAGCAGATGTGGGTATTATCGCTACAGGTGCGCTCGTATATAAAGCATTAAGGGTTGCTGAAGCTTTTAAGAAAGAAAATATTTCCGTAAAAGTGCTAAATGTTCATACAATAAAACCACTTGATGAAGATGCTGTGCTTACGCTCGCAAAAGATTGTGGAGCACTCGTCACTGTAGAAGAACATCAGATTATTGGCGGACTTGGGAGTGCGGTCGCAGAGTATCTCTCTTCAGTGTATCCGACACCAATCGAATTTATCGGTGTGCATGGTCAGTTTGGTCAATCAGGAACACCAGAAGAGCTTATTGAACATTATGGAATGGGGGAGTTTTCTATTACAAATGCGGTAAAGGTGGTCCTAAAAAGAAAGTAATTTCTTCTTCTGTATTATAAGAATTTCAGATCTGAGTAAAGTTCTAGGCGGACTAGAAAAATAATTGTAGACGTACTCGTTGTACGGCGGAAACTATTTTTTGCGGTCCAACAACGAAATTTACCAGATATGAGATTCTTCTATATCTGGTGTACTTTATAGTCTGCAGGAGCATTCTTTAAATATTCTTCCAGTGCTTCTCGAGAAAGAAGTCCTTTTTGTGCACCCACTTCTTTTACTACAGACATGGAGTTAATCGGTCCCCATGCGAGGGCTTCTTTAGGAGAAAGACCGAGTGCAAGTGCTGAAACAACAGTCGATGCAAATGCATCTCCAGCTCCTGTACGCTCTATTGGCTCATGTGGATAGATAGGCATAAACCAAGAATCCACGCCGTCGTATGTATACGCCCCCTCAATACCGTCGGTGATAAATACATATCGAGGCCCGAGGCTCGCAATACTTTTCATAAGAGACTTGATATCACGCGAGGTAACAGAAAGAATTTTTTGAGCTTCTTCCACATTACAGAAAAATATTTCTGTCTGAGCATAAATATCTTTCAGGGTATCTTTTCCGAGTTTAATTTGAAATGTGCCAGGCTGAAACACGAGTTTACACTCTGGATTATTTTTAACATATTCTGCAATCTCATGGTGGTAGGCGAGTGAGTTTTCTCCGAGTGAGGATAGGTAAATATATCGAGGTTTTCCAATATCACCGAGGCTGTAGGTAAACTGTTCATGTTTGATTAGGATTGTGCGTTCAACATCGTACCAGAGTACGTAGTGGTAGTTAGTCTTTTTACCTTTTTCTGTTCGGACAAAGTCAGTGATTACGTTATTCTTCTTGAGTTCCTCTATACAGTCGGCACCATCGGTGTCGTCTCCTACATATGCAAGGAGTGCTGAATTAAGTCCGAGACGACTTGCTGATACAGCAGCGTTTGCACTATTACCAACTGCTTTTACTACATCGACTGATTCATAAGGAATCTTTTCTCCAAACGCAACGCAGAGCTTGCAGTGGGTGTGGTCAACCTCACAGCTTACACTCGCTTCTTTGATTCTAATAAATGCATCAGTGACGATATCGCCAATTGCTAAAATATCAATATGTTTCATACAACTAGTATAGCAGAGAATATTTACTATGCTACAATACAGAGATGAAAACATTACGAGAATGCGTGACAGAAGCACAGCAGAAGAAGGTTGCCATTGGGCATTTTAATATTTCAAATCTTGAAGGACTTTGGGGAGTTTTTCGTGCAGCATATTCACTCGGAGTTCCGGTGATTATCGGAGTTTCAGAAGGTGAGCGTGATTTTATCGGTGTAAAACAGGTGAAAGCACTCGTCGATTCTATTCGTACAGAGTATGATTATCCGATTTATCTTAATGCAGATCATACATACTCATTTGATCGAGTAAAAGAAGTGATTGATGCGGGGTATGACTCAGTTATTTTCGATGGTGCGAATATTTCATTTGAAGAAAACATAAAACTTGCAAAACAATGTGTGGATTATGCTCGCGCATCGGGCAGGGATGTGTTGGTAGAAGGAGAGCTTGGATATATTGGCCAGTCTTCAAAAATTTTAGACGAAATTCCAGAAGGGGTTTCTTTTGATGATGCATCTTTGACGTCTCCAGAAAAAGCAAAAGAATTTGTAGAACGTACAGGGGTGGATATGCTCGCTCCGGCTGTGGGAAATGTGCACGGGATGCTCCGCGGCGGTGTAGATCCAAAGCTTCGCATTGATCTAGTGAAAAGTATTACAGAAGCGGTGGGTATCCCACTCGTGCTTCATGGTGGCTCAGGGAATTCCGGGGAAGATTTTCAAAATGCAATCAAAGAGGGTGTTGCTATTGTTCATATCAATACCGAAATCCGTGTTGCATATAAAAAAGGGCTTCAGCGTGCGCTTCAGGAAAATCCAGATGAGGTTGCACCGTATAAATTTTTACGTGATGCGGTGAAAGAAGTTCAAATGGTTACCGAAGCAAAACTCCGATTGTTTAATAATCTTTAATTAGTAGTGTATGAAAAAAATATACATAACTCGAAAAATTCCTGATATTGGGTTTTCTATGCTTACCGATAAAGGATACGAAGTAGATAGTAATCCGCACAACCGTCCGCTTACAAAAACAGAACTCATAGAGGTTTTGTCACAGAAGCCGTATGATGCAGTCTTGTCACTTCTTACCGATCAGATCGATGGGGAGGTTTTTGATGCAGTACCTTCTGCAAAGATTTTTGCCAATTATGCGGTAGGTTTCAATAATTTTAATCTGACTGATGCAAAAGATCGTGGGGTTACGATTACCAACACCCCTGGTATGTCTGCAGATACAGTAGGTGAACATACGGTAGCGATGCTTCTCGCACTCACCAGTAGAATTCTTGAAGGGGATGCGTACATGCGAGCAGGAAAGTACGAGGGGTGGGATCCGATGCTCCTTATGGGTACAGACTTAGAGGATTTGGTGGTAGGTATTGTCGGTGGTGGACGTATTGGATATCGAGCTGCGCATATTTTAAGTAAAGGTTTTGGAATGAAGGTTGCGTATTATGATGTGCAAAAAAATGAACATTTTGAAAATGATCTCGGTGCAGTATTTTATGACAATCTTGATGAGTTGCTAAAAGTGGCTGATATTGTATCTCTTCATGTACCGCTACTTCCTTCGACCCATCACTTGATTGACGCTCGACGGCTTGCGCTTATGAAGCCCACTGCATTTCTGATCAATACAGCACGAGGGCAAGTGATTGACGAGCAGGCTTTGGTTGATGCTTTGAAACGCAAAACAATTGCGGGAGCAGGTCTCGATGTATTTGAACATGAACCAATGCTTACAGAAGGTCTTACAGAACTTTCAAATGTTGTATTGACTCCACATATCGCATCATCAACAGTGAAGACGAGAGACCAGATGGCTGTGCGTGCTGTGACAAATATTATTGATTTTCTCGAAGGGAGGACTCCGTCGGATACAGTGGAAAACTAACATCTCGGGTGTTGTTTTCGTGTATACTGATATATATGTATAGAACAAAGAGAGGTTTTACATTTATTGAGTTACTTGTCGCAATGGCAATTATTGGATTGTTGTCTACTATTATACTGTCTGGAGTATCGGCCTCTCGCAAAAGTGCACGCGTCGCACAACGTATTTCAGATATGAAGCGTGTACAGGTGGCTCTTGATTTGTATTATGCAAAAAATAAATCATATCCAATCACGAATGCGTGGAGAGGAGTATGTCTGTCGTATAGTGCCGGAGGTACTTATACTGCTGCCAATGGTCAAGTGATTCCAGGTTTAACACCTGATTATATTCAGTTTATTCCCATTGATCCTCAGAGTAATACTGCCGTTGATGCAAACTGTTATCTCTATAACTCAAATGGTGCAGATTATGCTTTTTTGGTGCATCAAGTAGCAGAACTTTCAGATGGAAGTAGTGGTGCTTCGTATGCAAAATATCCAGAGTTAGTTGATCCGGTTCGTCCGACGTGGGCATGGAAAGTGTCTTCACCAGGGGGTGTAAATTTTTAATGAGTTTATAATAGAATAATATTTATGCATCTCTTATATAATACAAAAAAAATAAAAGGTTTTACGGTTATTGAGCTTTTAGTTACGATCTCAATTATTGGTATATTGAGTACGATTACTTTTGCGTCTTTTTCACAAGCACAAAAAAAGGCTCGCATTACAAAACGTGTTTCGGATCTAAAGCAGATGCAAGTAGCACTCGAGTATTATTATGCGGTCAATCGTGCATATCCAAATAGTAATGGAGCATGGGTTACCGAGTGTACAGAATTTAACAATACAGGAAACAATGTGATACCGGGACTTGTCCCAAATTATATAAGTCGTATTCCTGTTGATCCAAAGTCAGCACCAGTGCATGCGGTTGCTCCAGTATATAGACCAGCATGGCAGGATTGCTATTTATATATATCATATAACGGCGTAGACTATGCTTTTATAGCTCACAATATGTCTGAATTTACTCAGGCTGATTATGCAAAGTATCCAGAGTTGATCGATCCTTTACGTCCGACCTGGGCGTGGAAAGTGTATAGTCCCGGGGCTGCCGCCTGGTAGGTATTGCATTTAAGCTGTTTTTCTGTATAATTGCTCCCATGACAACTCTTAATTATATTGATCGAAAAGATGTAGGTGATTCAGTAGGACTTCGGGCAGAAGGCCTTATTCCTGCTGTATTTTATGGTAAAAAACAAGCATCAACCTCAATCGCTCTTACACGAAGTGAATTTGTAAAAGTATGGAAAACAGTCGGTGAATCTGGCGTAGTTTCTCTTGTTGGTCCTTCTGGAACAGTAGATGCATTGATTCAGGAAGTAGATGTAGATCCAGTAACAGAGATTCCTCGACATGCTGACTTTTACGTATTTGAGAAAGGTAAGAAGATTGAGGTAAATATCCCACTTGTGTTTGTTGGAGTTTCTCCTGCAGTCAAAGATCTCTCAGGTAACTTGGTAAAAGTGATGTACGAACTCACCATCGAGGCTTCACCTGAAAAACTCCCACACGAAATCGAGGTAAATATTGCCTCATTGGTTGATTTTGATTCAGTTATTCTCGCAAAAGATATCGTCTTGCCATCAGGTGTTACATTGGCTGTAGATGAAGATGAGGTTATTGCATCAGTTTCTGCTCCACGAGGTGACGAACCAGAAGAACCAGCAGTTGCTCCTGATCTTTCATCGATTGAAGTTGCTAAGAAAGGTAAGAAGGACGAAGAAGGTGATGTGCCTGCCACAACGGAGTAACTTCCACCCTGTCTCAAATCTGAAAGTTTTTCATTAAATAACGAGAAATCTATAAAAAGAGGCAACAGAGCCTCTTTTTTGCTATCGACCAGGGGTGCTTGGGTGAGGTATAATAAAGACTGGTCTTTTTTACCGAGTCTTACCTGTCTGACTGAGTCCTCTTAACCAAAGATCATTTTCATCCTATGAAATCAAACATAATATCTACTATTCTTTTGTGTTTTTGTGCACTTACCTTTATGGTACCTTCTGTTGTTTCAGCACAGAAAACACCAGAGCAGATTGCGGCTCAAGAAGCGCAATGGAAAGCTGAGCTCGCTGCTACAGAAGCCGATATCGCAAAATGGCAGGACATTTTAAATAATACAAAAAAAGGTACCGCATCTCTTCAGAAAGAAGCGAATATTTTGAATGCAAAAATCAATGAAGCAAAAGCTTTTATTAAAAAACGAAATATAGAAATTGAACGATTGCGACTTGCGATTGATAATAAAACAAAAACAATCGGTACGCTTGAAGACAAAATAGAAAATAGTCAGGATTCACTCGCACAGCTTATCCGTAAGACGTATGAGATAGATTCGTATACACTCCCTGAAGTTATTTTAGCTAAAAAAGATTTATCTGATTTCTTTAGTGACGCGGATTCATTCAACACAATCAATAAATCCCTCAAGGAACTCCTTGATGATATCAGAGAAACAAAAAATCTTACTGAACAAGAGCGCTCAATGCTTGATAAAAAGAAAAATGAAGAGATCGACATCAAAGCAAATATTGAAGCTCAAAAAAAACAAGTAGAGAAAAATGAACAAGAAAAACAGTATTTGATCAAAGTAAACAAGACTCAAGAAAAAAGCTATGAGCAAGTGATCAAAGAACGTCAGAAAAAAGCCGCTGAAATCCGTGCTGCACTCTTTGCATTGCGTGATACTGCTGCGATTCCTTTCGGCACCGCGTATCAGTATGCGCTTGAGGCGGAGAAAGCAACGGGTATTAGACCAGCGTTCCTCTTGGCAATTTTGACTCAGGAGACCAATCTAGGAAAAAACCAAGGATCATGTAATAAACCAGATAGTCCTATAGAAAAGCAGTGGCAGGCGATTATGCCAGGTCCTGATGATATTAAAAAAGGTCTTTCAAAACGAGATGATGAAAGTGCATTTTTGCGTATTGTAGAATCTCTCGGTGTAGGACCTCGAGATCGCGTCCTCTCATGTCCAATCGGTGGAGCGGGGTGGGGAGGAGCAATGGGCCCTTCACAATTTATCCCTACTACATGGGAGGCGTATGCTCCTCGTGTCGCAGCTGCACTCGGAAAGACAGTAACAAACCCATGGAATGCTGAGGATGCCTTCGTAGCATCTTCAGTCTACCTCACAGACCTCGGAGCAGGAGCACAGACCTTTACAGCAGAGCGAACAGCGGCATTGAAATACTATGCAGGAGGGAACTGGAACAAAAAGGCAAATGCGTTTTATGGGGATCAGGTGATGAGTAAAGCCAAAACCATCCAAGAGACCATGATCGACCCGTTAAACTTTTAAAATCAGCGCACTTCTTTGTCGCAGATTCCGTTTGCTCCCGCAATGTACGTTAGTACATTTTGGTCGCAATACTCATCTGCTTCGCTAATTGCATCTGATTTTAAGAAGTTTAATCCCTTGTCGTACGTCCAGTACAGCTTGGTCACAAACAAACCTACACGTCTTGAACTTCATCTCAATTTAAAAGTTAAGCAAAAAAATCCTCAGAGCTTTTTCTCTAACAGACTTGGATGATGATTTAACGAAAGTAGCCGTATTTTATGGCTCTTTTTGGTACTTGACAAATAGGTATTAGATGGTGTATAATGTAGAGGTAAAAGAAGTACATTCAAAAACCAGGAGATTTAAGACATGAATACCCGACCTGCTGTTGATGTGATTGTCACCTTCGTTGAGGGCTATGAAGAAAAGGCTCGCCAGGCCGCAAAAGGCGAAGGCGACGGTAAGCTTTATGTTCCGGGCTACCTGACCTTGGGTCAGGTCATCCACGTCATCAATAATCCGTCGTGTCTGATTCAGACCGATGGTAACAATGCTAAAGAACCGGCGTACCTTTCCCTTCAAGAAGGGTTAGAGGGGCGGAACGCCGATGGGTCGTTGCACAAGGGCTTCATCGTCATCGACGTAATTACCCGCGAGGTTGTTTCTGTTGTTGATCGCGACGGCGTTGCGTCGTTCGACTTAAAGGAATCCAGTCAGGAGATCCTGAAAGGCGTCTATGGCGGTAACCTCGTCGAGGTCACCAACGGCAAGGGTGAGAAGTTCAATATCATCACTGTCAGTAGTGTTCGGGGAATTAATATTCCCGTGACCGTCATCGTCAAGGATGGTGAATGGAAAGTGATACTAGACAATTGTCCGCTCGCCATCAAGTCTGTGACCAAGGTCACTCCCGTCATCTAGTCCCTCCAACCCTGTATCAAACAAGCCCCGTGCCTGTTTGGACGGGGTTTTGTTTTATAAATTTTTTTGCAAGTTTAAAACTAAAATATAATAAAAACAAAAAACCTATCCACCGGAGCGAACAGGAATTCTGTTGCTGGTGAATAGGTTGACATTAGAGCATGTCTAAAAAAGGGTCGCACTCGAATAGAAGACGTGCCGCTTTACCTTGCTCATATCCAAGTTGGTAGGAAAGATGGCTACTTTCCGATTCAATGTTATCGAAACCATGAATTGTTCCTCTACAGTACTCGTTCATTGCAGTTGGATCTAACGGAAGGGTTGTTGGGCAACCTTCCAAGTGATCATCAACCTTTTTGCAGTAGGTACAGGTTTCGACAGTTGGTTCAACATCTGCTTGTCCCATTGGTCCCTTTCTGAATAAAAATACTTTATTTAAATATTTAAGTCAATGAGCGAAGCCATAAATGCACCTAATCGGAGCCCCCGCAGGGTCTGAGCCTGTGTTGTCAACGACCCAAAGCTTTGCTGAGGGCTCTTGACAACTCAGGCTCGAGGTGAGAAGACGTATTACGTCTTCGCAAGACCTTGCCAGAGCTTTTGTACTC
>CAYJEE010000018.1:0-11498 GCA_964369145.1 uncultured Candidatus Saccharibacteria bacterium | reverse complement strand
TCTACAGTACCAGTAATAACAATTTTTGATGTAATGTTTCCATCTTCGAGATCAGCTGCGGTCGCTCCTGGTTCATTCCATGTCTGACCTACGGTAAGGTTAGCTGGATTTGCACCTATGAGAGTAATGGTTGGAGGAGTATTTGTAACTACCGGACCACATCCATTTCCTGACAACTCAAGCTTGTACAAAAGACCCGCTGGATTTGTTTCTGGAGTTACTCCCTGCAATGGCCAGTTAACCACTTCAATCGTCATAATGTTAACACCTGATGTAATCGCAGAGGCAACAGAGTATACATCTTGTGTACTTACATTAAAGTTATTTTCATCAGATGAACTGCCGACGATGACACCATTTATCTTTACGACATATGAGTTATCTGCAGCAATAGAAAGCGCTGCTCCAGTAGGTGTCGACGTTGCATAAAATGTTTTTGTAAAGACAGTTGTGGTAGTTGTGGCAGTATCAACAACTTTATATGTTGACCAAATCCATGTTGCACCTGGGATAGATGCTGTCCATGCAGAATTTTGATTGTATGTTGCCACAGCTGGAATATGTCCCACGTATGTAGTTTCATCAGATACCATCACACATGCGCGTGTAGGCACAACTGGAGAAGCCACAATCACCTGTCGTGTTGTTGAAGCAGAAAGTCCACCTGAATCAGTCACTGTATAGGTAAGTGTGTATGTACCTGGAGTATTTACATCTACAGTACCAGTAATAACAATTTTTGATGTAATATTTCCATCTTCGAGATCAGTTGCAGTTGCACCTGGATCTGTGAACGTTCCACCTGTAGTAAGAGTGATTGGATTTGCACCTACGAGAGTAATGATTGGAGCGTGGTTGATTGCAGGAACTGAAGGGTTACATACCACAGACACATCATCGAGAAATACACCTTCACCTGGATGCACATTTTGTCCTTGAGTAAAGGATACTCGAGTTTGTGTTGTTGTCGCAATAAAATCATATGAACGCTTTGACCAATCAGTCATCACTGAACCTTCAGCGATATATGTATCGATGAGCTGTCCATTTACTGAAATATTCATGATATTGGTTGTCGTCGAAAGATTTGGACGAGGACTTGCCCAATACGAAAGTGTGTAGGTGTTTCCAGGAATCGTAGCAAGCACCTGAGACACATCATGGTTTGTTCCACCATCGATTTCTGCATACTGAGTACCTGTATGTGGAAGCCACTGTACAGAACCTTCTGTGTATCCTGCTTGTACTTCAACAAATGGGTACACTACAGTGTCAAATGATGTCCAGAAGAAATCATGAGTTCCAAGTGCAACACTTCCCCAAGGGATTGAAAGTTTTGGATTTTCAAAACCTCCGTTTGAAATCATATTTACATTTACATTACATGCAGCAACAGGAAGTACAATCACTGTTCGTGTTGTCGACGCAGAGAGACCCTCAGTGTCCTTTACGGAATATGTAAGTGTGTATGTTCCAGGAATAATGCCTACAGTACCGGTAATAACAATTTTTGATGTAATATTTCCATCTTCGAGATCAGCTGCGGTCGCTCCTGGTTCATTCCATGTCTGACCTACGGTAAGAGTAGCTGGATTTGCACCTATGAGAGTGATGGTTGGAGGAGTGTTTGTATCATGATGAGGTGCACAATATGGACCAAGTACACCACCAAAAGCATCAACTCCTGTTATATACGCAAGTTTCCATCCGACAACAACAGGTAACGGCAAATCACCATAATTATAATTATCCACCAATGTACGAGGTGCAGTACCAAACCAAAGATCAGTTTGTGTGAGACATGCCGGAATAGGTATAGTTAAAATAGTCGTCGAAGTTGCTTGAATTTCAGGTGTACCTGAATAATATTCTTGTGTTGATAAATGAAAACCATCAACCATTTTATATGCGGAAAAACTCATAGGTATTTCACAACCGGTAGTATTAACAATCGTAGCTGTAGCTTTATGAGTTGATGTACTTACGTCTATAGAGTAACTTACTGCCCCAATATTTCGCGCAGATACAAATTCTTCATAAGTCATCACATTATCAACTGCAGAACAGAAATCTACATCCTTTCTCAAATCATCAAGGACAGGCGTAAATGTATTAAGGACAATTACAGTTCGATTTGGATTTACCGCATCTACAACAACAAGACCGTCTGCTGCAGTATTGATCAGTACGTCGTCAGAATCATCAGCAGTAAACAAGCCATTTGTATAGAGAGATGTAGCGACAACTGAAAATGGAGATGCGCTATCGAAGAACCGTGAAGGAGACCATGTAGCACCACTCATTGATACACTGTTGTAGTAATACTGTCCAAAAGGTACAGAAAGCTTATCTGTACAATGCATTGCAACACCATCAATAGTTGTATTATGAGCAAATGCCTGTGCGTTAAATGTATGTGTTACAAGAGGAGATGTAAAATCTTTTGTTGTTGCAAGAGAAAGAGAAAAAGTTCCAGCAGGAACAGTGGCGTCAGCAGACGCAAGGACGTGTGCACTGTCCGCAAGCACTGAACAAATACGCACATTACCTGTGTGTACTGCAGGAGTTTCTGCTTGTGCAGACGAAGCATATGCTAAAAACGCAAAGCTCAACGAGAGCAGCGTAGTCTTAAGGAAAAATTTAAATGTAGTGTTATTTTGCATAATATTATTAATATTTTTATGAGTTTGCAACAACTCGTTTTTTAATAGACCCACATAGATTACACACTTTTCATAAACATGTCAATAGCACCCTAAAAACACACTATCGTCAAACCTCCTTTGTTTTCAACATATTTTAAGTCATGTCCTTTACATACAAAAATATGTCTTTTATAATATTTTCTACAGCTCCATACCTTACTTTTTTACACAATTCTTATAAAAGACATTTATCTGTGTCTATAGGACAAAGTCCTTGAGAGACGTCCGTAGACACTAAAAGACCTTTAATTTGCTTTATTATTATGATATTCTCTATGTATGCTCGAAAAGCTACTATCCCCGTATAACCCTCAGGTTGTAGAAGATCGTATATACACTATCTGGAAAGAGAGTGGGTTTTTTAACCCAGACATATGTATCGAAAAAGGTATCACCGATGCATCTGCACAACATTTCTCTATAGTACTTCCCCCACCAAACGTAACCGGTACGCTTCATATGGGTAGTGCGTACATGCTTGGACTTGAAGATATCATGGTGCGCTTCGCACGAATGAAAGGACTTCGTACTGTCTGGATTCCTGGTACAGATCATGCTGCAATCGCAACCCAATCTAAAGTAGAAAAGCAGATTCAAAAAGAAGAGGGTAAAAATAGACATGATTTAGGAAGAGAAGAATTCTTAAATAGAGTAAACCAATTTGCTCAAGAAAGTCATGACACGATCATTTCTCAAATGGAAAAAATGGGGTGTTCTATAGACTGGTCACGCGAAGCATTTACACTTGATGAACAAAGAAATTTTGCTGTAAAAACTGCATTTAAAAAAATGTATGATAATGGTTTGATTTATCGAGGTTACCGTGTGGTCAACTGGGACCCAAAAGGTCAGACTACTATTTCTGATGATGAGACCGTTTATGAGGAGCGAAAATCTGTTTTGTATACATTTAAATACAGCTCAGATTTCCCTATTGCGATCGCTACTACTCGACCAGAGACAAAAGTGGGAGATACAGCGGTCGCTGTACATCCTCACGATACTCGCTATACAGAGTTTATAGGAAAAACATATGACCTCGATTTTTGTGGTGAAAAACTTTCTATTAAAGTAGTAGCTGACGAATCAGTGGATCCTACCTTTGGTACAGGAGCTCTCGGTGTTACTCCAGCACACAGTAGTATCGACTGGGAAATCGCACAGCGACACAACCTACCACTGAAGCCCGTAATCAACGAGTATGCAAAAATGTCAGTTGAATCTACCCTACTGAAAGATAAGAAAGTTGCTGAGGCTCGGCAACTAGTAGTGACATACCTCACAGAAAATAATCTTCTCATCTCTGAAGCAGAAGTTACGCAGAATGTGGCGACTGCAGAGCGTACAGGAGGTATTATAGAACCGCTTCCAAAACTTCAATGGTTTATAGATGTACAAAAAGAATTTCCATATGATTTTGATACTCTGGAAACTGTAAAAAAGGGAGAATTGACTACCCTTAAAAAACTCATGCTCTCAGTTGTCGATCAAAAGAATATCGACATACTTCCCGACCGATTCGAAAAAGTCTACACTCACTGGATTGCAAACCTACGTGACTGGTGTATCAGTAGACAGATTTGGTATGGTCACCGAATCCCTGTATGGTATAGAAAAGACTCAACAGGAAGCACAGAAGAAGTGCACTGTGGTATTGAAGCACCCGAAGGTGATGGTTGGGAGCAAGACCCAGACACTCTTGATACATGGTTTTCTTCTGGCCTATGGACTTTTTCAACTCTTGGCTGGCCAGAAAAGACGAAAGATTTTACAACATATCACCCGACTACCGTACTGGAAACAGGCTACGACATTCTTTTCTTCTGGGTCGCTCGCATGATCCTCATGTCTACATATCTCACTGGGCAGATTCCTTTTAAAACAGTGTATCTCCATGGACTTGTACGCGACAGCAAAGGTCAGAAGATTAGTAAATCTCTTGGCAATAACATTGACCCTGTTGATATGATCAAAGAATACGGTGCGGATGCAGTCCGTATGGCTCTTATCGTGGGTACTGGCCCAGGAAATGACACCAAGATTTCTCTTGAGAAATTTAAAGCGTACAAACATTTTGCAAACAAACTCTGGAATATCGCACGATTTATCACGACCACTGCAGGTAACAAACCAGAATCAGACGTCGTACTTACCGAATCAGACCTCCGTCTTCAAGAAGAATTCAATGAACTTATTTCTGTTATTACGCAAGAGCTAGACGCATACAAATTTTATCTTGCTGCAGAAAAACTGTACCACTACATATGGGGTCGTCTTGCTGATCAGATTATTGAGGAAAGTAAAATTATATTAAAAGATGGGACGTCTACAGAAAAGGACTCCCGTACATGGATACTCTACTATATTCTGGAGCACAGCCTCAAAGCGCTCCACCCCTTCATGCCGTTTATTACAGAAGAGCTCTGGAGCATACTCGGTCACTCAAACCTTCTCATTGTCGAAAAATGGCCCCATGAATATCTCCGTTCATAAAAACACCTATGGATATACTTTCGTTCTTTATACAACACCCATACATCACCGCACCGCTTCTCGGCACCATCCCTGCCCTCATATGGCTTTTCTTTTGGCTGAGTGAGGATACTCATCCCGAGCCGATTCGCCTTATTACCATTTCTTTTTTTGCAGGGCAAGCAATTGTATTTTTAGCACTTCCTTTGCAACGTATCGTATACGATACGTTGCAAGTAAACCAACATGCTCTTTTTACGTTATGGGCAGGAATTGAGGAAGTGTTAAAATTTTCTGCCGCATGGATTGTTGGTATCCACGCTGCATCAGATGATGAGCCTGTAGACGCTCTTATGTATATGATTATTGTTGCGCTCGGTTTTGTTTCTCTAGAAAATACACTCTTTTTACTTGACCCTCTACATGAAGGAGATATTCTGACCACTTTTGTGACCGGAAACTTGCGCTTTATTGGTGCCAGTTTAGTACACATCTTATCATCAGCAGTAGTGGGTGTCTCTCTTGGATTTGCGTTTTACCAGTCATGGAAAGTGAAAATCCTAGCTGGTTTGGGAGGAGTTATCCTTGCCACCGTATTGCATGCTTACTTTAATTTATTTATAATAAAGGAAAGCGAGAGCAATCTGTTTCTTATTTTCGGATTTGTCTGGATTGGCATTATTGGATTGATGCTCATGTTTGAGAAAATTAAACATATTATTCCTAGACCTTAGCCCCAAACACAATGAAAGATAAACGTTCTTTTTTCGAAAAACTAACCGGAGCAGTAAAAATGGAAGATGTAGACACTGAGACGTCTGCAAACCCTTTTCCTACACGCACACAAGCTCAGAAAGGGCGCTCAATTAATCCAGCACCAGCTACGGATTATCCTACGTATGACGCACCGAATCCTCATGGAGACTGGGTGGAAGAAGAAGCTGAAGAAGGACAGCTTACTGTAGATGTCTACCAATCAAACAATGATATTGTTGTGAAATGTATGGTTGCTGGTGTTAAACCAGAAGACCTCGAAATCACTATCACCCGAGACATGGTTACTATAAAAGGTCGTCGGGAGACAGAAAAAACAGTCCGTGAAGAAGATTACTTTCACCAGGAGCTTTACTGGGGTTCTTTCTCCCGCACAGTCATGCTTCCTGCAGAAGTAGACGTAGAAGAAGCAGATGCTATAGAAAAACACGGACTACTCATCATTAAGCTCCCTAAAATAGATAAGCATCGCCAGGCAAGACTTAAAGTAAAGGGTAACTAACTAAAAATCCCACATCTGGTGAATTTCTTTGTTGCTTCACTATTTTCGCTCCCGCAATGTACTTATGTACATCTTGGTCACAAAAATAGCTCACGCCTCGAACTTCACCGAGATCTGAAATTTTAAAAATACTAAATATCTCCATGACACCAGAAGAACGAAATCTTTTACAAAACATAGCTCAAACAGTGCAAGAAAATAACGAAATGCTTCGCGCAATTCGCCGATCACAGCGATGGGCCACCTTGTGGCGTGCTGTGTACTGGACAGTTATTATCGGTTCAGCAATCGGCGCATACTGGATTATCCAACCATACATCGACCAGCTTCTTAGTGTATACTCCGGAGCTCAGTCAAACCTCGATACCGTAAAAGGTTTTTTGGATTCGTATAATCAGTAAACTAAACCGGAAGTGTTCTTCCTTTGTAATTTAAGGCCGCTTCTAGAAACGCGGCGTTATTTTTAGTACTATGCTCAATCATATGACAATTTGCACACAGCAGTACACATTTTTTCATCTCAATTTTTATAGTATCCCAGCTTTTATTTGCAGCATTTCCAATAACAAAATCTTTTCCATTGGGATCTAGATGATGAAACTGCATTGCGGCTTGATTCCCACTCCAGCCACATCTAATACATTTTCCACCCAAATATTTAATTGCAGCAGCTTTTGCACGAAATCTTCTAATTTTTGTATTACATGTCCCGCAACGAGTTCTATTCTTATACTCATAATTTTTAAAATCTTTTTTACAAAGTTTACATACTGTAACAGTTCTCATTATTTCAGTATAGCATTATAAGCTATACTAAAGCTGTGGAAAATTGCAAAAAAGCTAATTTTTGATACTATAAGAAAGTAAGTTTAAATTTGCCAAGGTAGCTCAGTTGGTAGCAGCGATCCCCTGAAGAGGGATAGGTCGGCGGTTCGAGCCCGCCCCTTGGCACCATAAGAAAAAACTCCTAATCCAGGAGTTTTTTCTTATGGTGCCACCGGCAGGAATCGAACCTGCATCTAGAAATTAGGAACTTCTCGTTCTATCCATTGAACTACAGCAGCAATTTAATCATTAAAGCAATATAGCATTCAGAAATCAATTAAATTGCCGCAAATACTAGGCGTGGAAGAATTTGTGAAGGAGCCATACTTGTTGTACAGTGAGTGAACAAATTTGCACCACA
This sequence comes from uncultured Candidatus Saccharibacteria bacterium, assembly GCA_964369145.1. Taxonomy (GTDB): domain Bacteria; phylum Patescibacteriota; class Minisyncoccia; order Phycocordibacterales; family DATDWN01; genus UBA910. Next base: position 3,859 of record CAYJEE010000018.1, on the reverse strand, counting down.
ACAACGTAGATGTGGTAATTTTATTAATTTATGTTGAGAAGTTCGTCGATTTTAGGCTTATCAAAGCCGACAATCACCTCACTATCAATCAAGATAACGGGTACTCCCATCTGACCTGTTTTTTCCAAAATCTCCATCTGTTTTGCACGATCAGTTGATACATCAAATGATTCAAAAGGAATATTATTTTTTTTCAAATAATCTTTTGCTAAGTTACAAAAATGACATGTTGGTGTTGAATATATTGTTACTTTTTTCATGGTATATCTATTACATATAATGTGTACCTAGTATATCACACTTTACAGACCCAAAAATACCTTTATTTTTTGCCACATACTCTGAGATGGTTCTTTTTGGGAAGAACTACTTCCAGTCTCATTTTCTACCAGAACAACCACATTTTCTTGTTCTTTTGCCACACTATATTTATTTCGTATCTCAGCTTCAAGCCCTTCTTCTGTTTGGAGATTATCTATATCACCAATGAGCACCGTGTGTTTAGCATCAAGCTCTCGAAGTTTATTTTGCACATCACGTACTCCCCTTTCACTTTCGAGTTTTTTTTGGTATACCGTATACACAGAAAAAATGCTGTAAAGTACAACACCTACCAAAACCCAGCGTACCCACACAGAGTACATCCAAATCTTCACCTTCCATTTTTGTTGAAAATCAAGCATGATTACTATATACTATCAGATAATAGATATTAATCATTATCTGACACCAAAACACCACTTCACTTAAAGCGAGTCCGAAACCACAAACCAGATCAAAAACTCATGCTATTCCAAAAAAGAAACCAAAAATACATAAAAATCGGCTGGTCTGTACTTGTAGTACTCATTATCGCAAGTATGACTCTTGCATATATAATCCCTTTGATTGCATAATTCAAGAAAATAACCTTCTTTTTAGAAATATTATCTAGATATTTTAATTATCTTCTTAGTTTTGCTAACTGTTCTTGTAGAGAAGCAACAAGTCTTACCAAACTCGCAATTTGCTCCATCAATGCTTTAATTCGACTATCTTCTGCAGAGTTAGATAATGAGGGAGAAGTGGTGATTGAAGAAGCTCCTGTAGAACCATTTGCAGAAGAAGTATTGATTAATGCTCGTGTCTTTTGCCCTACTACTCCATATCCTGTAGTTGATTCATCTCCTGTACACAACTTCATAGTTTTACATTGATATTTTTTTACTGCTTCACGAGTAGCATTTCCATAATATCCAAGTGGACTTGTATCTGTCGATAAATACCCTTTTGTAATAAGAAATTTCTGAAGATCAATAACATCTGTACCTTTTGAGCCGATTGAGATTGTACGTGATATAAAAGGAACAACTACTGATGGAAGTGATTGTACAATTTGCTGTGTTTGTGTAGGAGTCACATTATCCTGAACCACGACGTTTCTTGTTATTTGACCAACTTTACCTTGAGAATCAGTGACTGAATATATGATAGTCGATGTTCCTATAACCTGAGTGTTTAATTGAATATCATTTATTGTACCAACATCTTTACCGTTTATATTTGCTTTGATATTAAAGAGATAATCTGTACTTCCACTCACTTGAACTCCTGGGTCAAAGTATTGAGTCCCTTTGAGTATGTAGGCGGGGTTGTTGCCTACCAACGTGAGTGTTATTGGAGCAAAAGATATGTATGAAGTGGACAGAGAGAGATGTGTACTAGGTTGCACATTTGTAATATTTTGGTTTTGAATAGGAAGAATAGGTTGAACAACATGAGGAGTACGTGTCGAAGAATCAGTAATTAAGGCGTCACGATATATTTTGAGAATATTTTTATTATTAGGTCCATCATACCACGCATCAATAAGTAAAATATTACCATTCTTTACTGATTGAACCATTGTATTATACATAACAGGATCTGCATAATTCACATCATTAATTGCTTGAATTAATGAAAAGGCTTCTGGATACACTTCCTTAACTCGTGACCACGTATCTGCAGAACCCATATTTACTTGATTGTAAGGGGCAGAGGCACCAAAATAACTAATATCTTCATTTTCTGGAAAAAGAAGAATGTCAGGAAATTCTTGTTGTAGCTTACGAAATACTGTAAATGAAATGACACTTCCACCACCGTATCCTGTGCTATCCACATAAAATATTTTTGCTCCCCAACGATTCCGTGCGTAGCTGATTTTAGAACGTAATAGTTCTAAAATTTCATCATCATCGTTTATAAATGTTTGAGTTCCTGGCCAATTTTGACCCGCATTAGTCCATATATTTGTGGCAGAACATACAAACCCACGCAACCTAAACGGCTCATTGAGTTTTACAAAAATATCAGATAGTGTTGATATTTTAGCATCAAAATTACATGTTCTTGGTAATTCATTACCTGTACCAAATTTTTGCGGACGTAATGTCATACCTACTACATAACCAGCATTTGTAAATTTCTTAAATAATTCATCAGCAACAGCATCCATCTCAGGAGCAATTTGTGGTAACTTGTTTGGATAACCTATATATGTAAATGCATGATTAAATTCCTGACCTTCTAGATCCCATACGAGAATTCCTTGTGGCCTTGGATCCATTGCATTAAACCGTGTAATAATTTCATCTGCTTTACGTAACACCCTATCTTTAAATATTGTTGAACTAGATACGTTAAGTGTTGCATCCCATAAATACCCACGAGGATTAATATTTGAACGTTGCGTACCCTCTGAAATAAACCACCAGCCAATAGGTCGACGATCAGACCATCGTACAATATATGGGTAAGCCTGACGAACTAATGCAAGTGGCTCTGGAGCAAGGGATGCTGCAGTCTCTTCACTAGATCCAAATCGCATAAATACTGTATACCGTTTTGTCTGTCCAGGTAAGATCACATCTTCCTTGTATCCTGATTTATTACTTGAATAAGAATTTACAATAGGAGCAAAATTTTTCTGATTAACATTTGAATACAGATTTGCATTACTAGAATAATCTCCCATCCAATATGCAACACTTCCCCATGTATTATTAACAAACAATGTAGGATAACCACTATTCAATGGGTTTGCTGATTGGGATGAATTTGTATGAGGTTGAAGTGGTACACCAGGTAACACCAATGGTAATAAATGTGGAATAGCTACTCTAGCTAATGAATCTGTTGCATCATTGTTAGTTATATCAATATCAATCTTTAATGTACGACTATCCTGTGTAACCCAAGAGACTTGCAATGTAATACTTTCTTCTTCTCCTTGACGATATATATGCTTATAAGCAAACGGATTTGTACTTGTGCTACGTAATGCATTCACAACATTTAAATCACCAAGTGTGTTAGGTAAATACCCATACGGTTTTTCTATACCATCCGGTGATCGAAATAATGCACTTCCAATAACAACACTTCCAATACCATTTTTAGTAGCCGGACCACTAAGATAATTTTGCCCATTATAAGTCAATGTCTGCAATCCAATATCATTAATGGTAAATTGTATACCTGATACCTCCGAACTTACCGCCTGTGCCACCTGACTCTGAGCCCGGATATTATATATCGATATTACTACACCTCCCAATAAAGAGATGATTGTTGTCAAAGAAACCAATAGACCTGCAAGTGCATTAAACATATATAAATAAAAGATACTTATCCACGCCTTACTCACTTCTCATCATCTTCAAAAACACATCATGAGGGATATTTATTTTTGCTCTTTCTGCCATTTTCTTCTTCCCTTTCTTTTGTTTTTCTCGGAGTTTCATTTTTCGAGTAATATCTCCTCCATACATATGCTGAGTAACATCTTTTCTGAAAGCAGTCATTGTACGAGACGCAATAATACGACCCAAAGCCT
>CAYJEE010000017.1:0-13228 GCA_964369145.1 uncultured Candidatus Saccharibacteria bacterium | reverse complement strand
TCCGGATAACGCTTGGGGCACTCGTATTACCGCTGCTGCTGGCACGAGTTTAGCAACCCCTTATTCATAAGGTACTATCAATAAACTTTCTCCCTTCTAAAAGATCTTTACATCCCAGAGGGACTTCATCAATCACGCGGCGTCGCTCCGTCAGGCTTTCGCCCATTGCGGAAGATTCTCGACTGCAGCCACCCGTAGGTGTATGGTCCGTGTCTCAGTACCATCGGTGAGGGTCACCCTCTCAGGTCCTCTAAGCGTCATAGCCTTGGTAAGCCATTACCTTACCAACTAGCTGATACTCCGCAGGCCGTTCCTTTAGCGATAAATCTTTACTCCGAAGAGACTATCAAGTATTAGCTAATCTTTCGACTAGTTATTCCTGACTAAAGGGTACGTACCAACGTGTTACTACCTCGTTCGCCGCTCCCCTTGCGGGGCGCTCGACTTGCATGCCTTATCCACGCCGCCAGCGTTCATCCTGAGCTAGGATCAAACTCTTGGTAAAAATTGCAAAAGCAAATTTTATGTAGAACGGAACAAAACAAAAAACAGTAATTACTTAGTGTAGTGTTTTGGTCAGTGTTTGTAGCTCAAGATTTAGTGCTGGGTGGTGATGTGATGAATTGTAAAAGATCGTAGTGTTGAAAGTTTTCACTACTATCCGAAATCAAAAGAAATTTGAGAACTTGCATTCTCATTCATTGATGGTCCAGAGCCGAAGCTTCGAACCATCAGTCTTCTTAATTCAATATTGAAATGTCAACGAACTCTTGTGCTTATTTCTGCAGGTTTAGCCGCTTTTTAAGCACCCATACAGTATAGCCAGATTCGAAAGGAAGTCAAGCACGTTTTCCACCCCAAAACCCCTTGTTTTTAGGGCTATATTTGAGGGCGTGGAAAGTACTTGACATATTAGTTTAATTAGTGTTTTATAGTACGAGGAGACCAAATGAAACTCGAATGTACCCTCGTGTTAGTACTCGCTGCTTTCGCAGCATTCACATCGGATTGGGCATGGTTCAAGCGCCAGCCCGATGCAACCCAAGAAGAAATCGTCAGGAAAACAGCCCTCCTTAAGGAGAGCCCCCTCAAACACGGCACCTTAATTGTCAGCGGGAAGAATATTTTTCTCGTTGACCGGCTGCATGCCGGCGATATCCTAACCGATCAATGTCGGCAGAAAACAGAACGTTTGTGGTTGGCCCGAGGGTTGACCTACCAGCAAAACCTCGAGGCAAAAATTATCGATCCAGACGCCGTTGAATATAAACGGACACTGGAAAGGTTTCGAAGCGGTTGTACTCAATAGTTCACCTCCCCCGCCGGCTCGACCGGCGGGGATTTCATTTTTACATAAAACACAAAGCCCGCAGAAGACGGGCTGTGCCGTGCTTCTGCGGGTTTCAGAGAAGATAATCAGAAACCTCTTTTTTGTTTTGTTTTACTACAAACTGTCCTCCTCCTCTTTTATGAAATTCTACACAAAGTTTTCTGAAAAACTCGGAGAGATTGCACGCAGACATCTGCGCGGCATCATAGACCATACAGTAATACCGTGGAGGCACTCTGTCGTACTGCGCACTCCTCATCACCTGCGCTGAGGTAACAGACAGCATGGGCACAACAGCCCACAAATGCAGTTCTCCGTAATCAGACTTGCGCATACGTGGATTGATAGATGCTCCTCCCAACAACGAACTGATCTGTCGAGATATATCTTCAATCCTTTCACGGCTACGCAACCAACTCCTTCGATCTCCTGCTTGTTGCGGCATTTCTGGCACATACACCAGAAACACTTTGTGGATTTCAAAACCCCCGTAGCCATGCTTACGAACGACCGCAAGGCAAAAATCATATCGTGGCTCAGGCATGAGTCACCTCCTTTCCTAAACCTATCAATTTATCCCATCTTGTCAAACAAAAAACCGGTTGCCCGGTTTTTATCGAAATATTAATTCTAAGACGTTCAGATTTGAGGAAAGGTCGCGTATAAAATTTTAAAATATTTGCAGGCGTACTCGTTGTACGACGGAGAATATTTTAAAATTTTAGACGATGAGATTTCCCAAATGTGGGCGTCTATTTTTTTCGCCAAGATTCAAGAGTCACAAGAAGCGGACTCGCAATAAAGATTGATGAGTACGTTCCCACCACAATACCCGCAAGCAATATGAATGCGAAGTTTTGTGTTGCTGAACCTCCGATAAAGTAGAGAGCAAGAAGTGTGATCCCTGTAGTGAGTGATGTGTTGATAGATCGTGCCATTGTTTCGGTGACTGATTTACCGACCACCTCTTCAAATGAAAGACCATTTTTTACACCCGCATTTTTAAGTGCATTTTCTCGTACTCGGTCAAACACCACGATCGTATCGTGCACAGAGTATCCGAGGATTGCGAGGAGTGCTGATACGAAAAGGAGATCAATCTCTGCACCAGTCTGCTGTGACCAGAGTACATAAATACCTGTCGGGATAATCACATCATGCGCAAGCGCCACGATAGTTGCGATACCATAATTCAATGGATTTTTTACCTTTCGGAATGCAAAAAGAATAAAGAGGATGATACAGATGAGCACCACAGCGATTGCCATGTACGCCTTTGATCGGAGCTCGTCACCGACGACTGGACCGATCGCATTAAACTTCTCTACCATTACTGGATTTACACCAGAAGAAGTGAGCGCCCGGATTACTTCATTTTTTTCTTCAGAAGAAAGCTCTCTCATCTTGATCACATATCCTTTTTCACCTCGTGGAGACACGAGTGTATTTGAAAGACCTGTATTAGTGAGAATATCTTTGACCTCACTCAAGGTCGGTGTTACTGCCCCATCGACATCCACGTAAGTCACTTCGAGTATCGACCCTCCTTTAAAGTCGATACCGTAGTTCAGCCCGTATTTTGCAATCACTCCAAAAGAGCCCGCGATGAGGAGGAGTGAAATGATGAAAAATATAATTCTTTTTTTGACGATAAACATAGAGTTTAATTTTAAATTTTAAATTTTAAAATAACTTCTGAATTCTTGAGTTTCGAATTTCAGTTTTGAAATTTGAAACTTAAAATTTGAAATTACTTTACGTGGAATCCATTACTAAAGAGAAATCGCTTCAACCCTGAATCTGATTTTGGACTGATTGCAGTAAGGAATGTTCGTGACACTGTAATCGCTGTAAACATTGATACGAGCACACCAATACCAAACGTAAGTGCAAAACCTTTTACTGCAGAAGTACCGAGCCAGAAGAGTACTCCAGCGGTAATCATTGAAGAGATGTTTGAGTCACGGATAGAGAGCCATGCACGTGAGAAACCAAAACTCATCGCATCACTGATCGTATTTCCTTTTTTGAGTTCCTCTTTAAATCGCTCAAAGATAAGGACGTTTGCATCCACCGCCATACCGATAGAAAGGATGAATCCTGCGATACCTGCCGCAGTAAGTGTCACTGGAATCAGTTTAAAGAGAAGGAGTGATACGACAATATACATAAGGAGCGATACAACAGATACAAGTCCGGGGAGTCGGTAGTAGAGTACGAGGAAGATTGCAAGAACAATAAATCCTACGACTCCAGCCTTTACACCTGCCTGCTGTGCATTGATACCAAGAGATGGTCCAACTGTTTGTGTAGAAAGAAGTTCGATAGGCACAGGAAGTGCTCCGTAGTTGAGGTTGCGCACGAGTGCTTTCGCTTCATCACGAGTAAATGATCCTGAGATCACTGCTTTACCATCAGCGATTTCTTCGTTGATTGTTGGAGTAGAGATCGGTGCGCCATCGAGGAAGATAGCGAGAATCTGTCCTTTGTTTTCTCGAGTGATTTTTGCAAACAAATCTTTTCCTTCTCCGTTGAATGCAAGCCCTACAATTGGCTGACCTGCAATACCCTGACTTGATTGAGAAAACTCAAGTGTCGCTTTTGAGAGAAGTGCTCCCGTGAGGCCTGTAGATGCAAACACTTCGTCAACTGTTTTTGTCGCAAGCTCTTCTTGTGAAAGACCTTTTGCCTCAGGTCGCACAAGCATAAATTCAAGACGAGGAGTCTCGCCGAGCATCTTGATCGCCTGCTCAACATCTGCAATCCCCGGAAGCTCTACAATCAGTCGCTGATCTTTTTGTCCTGAGATAAGACCCGCTTCTTCTACTTGCACCACTGGTTCAGATACACCGAAGACATTGACGCGCCGTTCGATTACATCACGAAGAGATGACATAGCACCAGAGATTTCAGATTCTGGAATGCGAGACACATCAGCCTTATACACAAGTTCTGTTCCACCATTGAGGTCGAGTCCGAGAGTAAATGCATATTTAGAAAACTTTGACTGAGGATTTACCTGCGAGTCATATACGAAGAATCCGAGCGCTGCGATTATGATAATAAGAAACACTGACCAAACGCGATATTTAAACATATGGGGCTTATTATAGGGATTTATACCTAAAAAGCAACAATGGCTGACTACAAATCTCTTTCTCAGCAAGACTTCTCTGAGACACGTATAAATCGTTGGTACGATTTTACTATGCTCGTCGTTCAAGAGAATAATGTCGGACTACCTCCTTATTCTCTAAACTCCTGTGCAATGTCTCAGAAAAATCTTGCTTCAACGAGATCTTAGTGAATTTTAAATTTTTGTAACACAAAGGCCAGCGCAGTATACCTGCATCTGGCCCCAGGTGATTTATTTAGTCAAATTCCACCCATTTTTCAGAAAGTGAGCGGAACCACGGGAAGCATAATCGTTAGAAGCATAATCGTTAATAGTGTGAGCATCAACATCTACTAAAGCAACCGGTCCACTATCAACGAAATGACTGTACAGAACTACTGAGGACACTAAAGCAAAAACCTTTGGCATCAACTCAATCTGATCACCGGCAACGGGCACCCTAGCATACCGAAGCACCTTAATTACTCTCTCGTCACCGCCCCAAATAACACGAACATTTACCCAGTACAATGTAAATCTCCTTTAAAATAAAGTAGCATTATACAGCGTTTTGTCAAACCCTACTTCGTGAAAGCAGTGTTTTTACAGTTTTGAGTGCAATCTTAATATCCAACCAAAATGATCGATTTTGGATCCCCAAGGCCGGGCCTTGGGGGAAAGTTTACTTATTCCCATAATTCAACCAATCAAAAATCTCCTCTTCGAAAACTTTAATGTCCGAAAAATAATCAGGAAAATCTTCTGGAGAAATAATTTTATTTTCTGGTCTTACAATTCCTTTATAATCTATATAGCTACTCCATCTATACGTATTTAAAAATTCTAGTGCCTTTTTAATATCTTGTATCCCACTCTCTCTCCAAAGTGGGTCAATTAATTTAATTGGATTTAAATGAATATATGAAAAGTTATACTTTGCCTGCTCATCACTTTCGACATGAGTTGATTTAAATTTTCCTTCATATAAAGATCCTGTCCTTTTATATTTTTTATTAAAATACATTGAATATCCAGTACTCAGTTTATTCATAAATAATGCAACTCCATTTTCCCCAAGGGTCACCCTTGGGGAAATATAGATATGAAAATGATTTGGCATTAAGACCCATGCTCCCATGGAGACGATTCGCTCTCCTCTATTAAAATCAAAAGCATCAATTCCTTTTTCAACAACATCTTCTCGAAAACGAATACTCTTTCCTGAATTACATAAGTAAAGTAGCTTAATAAACCGATTCCTATCCTGATCATCCAGAAAAATAATCTGCTTACTATTACCTCGATTATAAATATGATAATATTCCCCTTCAACAAAATTAATTTTTCTTGTCGTCATAGCTAAATAATATCACTAGATTAATTTCCCCAAGGGTCACCCTTGGGGAAATTCTTTTACATAACTTAAGACAAGATTTTTAGTGAGAATTTGAATTTTTGTAACACAAAGGCCGGGTGCAGATACACATCGACCTATCAAACAAATCACCTCGTCTGAAAAACTAGAGTTACTGTTTTTCAGACGAGGTGATTACTACTTGGGTATCCTTGAGGTCATTACCAAATGAACTCGAGTTTGAATTCGACGACTTTTGTGATAGGTTGTGCCCTGCCAGAGAATAGGACCAGATTCATCAGAACCTACCGATTCAAAATCACTAGCAGATGATTCCCTGCGCATAAAATCTCTACACTCTGCTTTAAGTTCCTTTGGTCCAATTACGAGAAATGGTGTTCCTGGCGCAATATCTTGCCTTTGACTATCATTTGAAATAAAAACTAAAGAAAACATTCAAGACTCCTTCAAATAACACTTTACATAAATTATATCAACTGTCAAACTCCGCTTCGCGAGAGCAATGTTTTTACAGTTTTAAGTGCAATCTTAATATCCAGCCAGAATGATCGATTTTTGATATAGAAAAGGTCGTAGGAAAGTTTTGCTTTTGTTTGGTCGTAGTCGGTGCCAAATTTTGGCGGGTCTTTTTGGTAGAGCTGTGCCCAGCCAGAAAGTCCTGGTTTGATGAGGTGGCGGACATTGTAGAAACTAATTTCTTTTTCATAGAGTTTGACCAGGTTTGGCAGCTCCGGGCGAGGGCCGATCAGAGAGATATCTCCAAAAAATACATTCCACAGCTGTGGGAGCTCGTCGATACGTGTCGCACGCAAGAGCACACCGACGCGTGTCACTTTCATCTTACGATCAGCACCGACACCTTCCCCGCTGTCATCCACAGACATCGTACGAAACTTAATAATCCGCACAAGCTTGTTGTTGTGTCCTACGCGCTCTTGAGAGATGAAATACTTTCCTCCATCATCGAGCTTAATCGCAAGAATCACAAACGGATACACAAGAAGCGAAATAGTCCCCAGCACAAAAGACAAGACAATATCAAACACTCGTTTCAAAAAGTCATAGGTAAACTTCGGTGAGACTGAAATATTCTCAAGAAACCAGCTGTATGTCACCAGCGAAAGTGGAATACGATTAAATACATCTTCATAGATCTTGTGCGAATCGATAAAGCGGATTTTTGAATACATGAGGTTGTAGAGATGCGGGAGAAGTGGTCGCACTTTTTCATTCGAAAACTCTATCGCTACAAGTTTTACATTATTTTTGTAGATTGCTTGCACAATGTCTTCTTGAATATTTACATCCGCGACATCATCCACGTTGATCGATGAAACAAACTCCACCATGTATCGTCCTTTGTGATTTACTTCTTCAAACAACTCTTTCATTTCTTTCCCTGATCCAATCAAGAGTGCTCGTTCCTTTTCTTTAAAGCCAAAAATTTTAACTCCATACACTCTCCAGAGTACTCCTAGTACAAAAGAATTGATAACAAACAAAAGAAGAATTGTTTTTGGCGTAATGCCAAACTGAGGAAATGCATAGAAAAATACTACTGCCAATACTGAGTTTGCGATCTGTGCATTAAAAATAATGCTCGGAAGCTGCGAACTGATAATCAGTGTATGTCTTTCATATAGCCCTGCGATATAGTACACCAAAAACCATACGACAAAGAGAATACTAAACGGGACAAGGTGTGTGATATACAGCGCAAGAGATGGCACTTCTCCCATACGAAGTGCGAGCGTACCAAATAATGCGAGGAAGTAAAAAAGCATGTCCCCAAAAAAAAGCAGGATAACCTCTTTTTTATTTGAAATAGTCATAGAATATACAGTATATAGTATGGTAAAATACAGGGACATGCAAGAAGACGCTAAAAAACGAGTTGTGCATTTGATCACCAAAGGAGAACCTTTTGGTGGCGCTCAGCACTATCTGCACACCCTCGCTACACACCTCCCCCAGGAAACTTTTGAATCAATCGTCCTTTGTGGCACTGGCGACGAACTCAAAAACAGGCTTATTGAAAAAGGGGTGTCTGTCGAAACAATCCCTCACCTCTCCCGCAACATAAACCCTCTTTCTGAAGTGCGTGCGTTTTTCACCCTTACCAAAAAACTCAAAGAGCTTCGACCAGATATCTTACACACCAACAGTTCAAAAGCTGGACTTATGGGAGCGCTCGCTGGGCGCATCGCTCGAGTACCGCGTATTATATTTACCGGACATGGCTGGAGCTCAAACGAAGGTCGTCCATGGATCATCCGGAAATTTTTCCTGTGTCTACATTGGGCAACTATTCTCCTTTCTGACCGCACAATTTGTGTATCAAAAAAAACAAAAAATGATGTATCTGGCCTGCGATCAGTACGCAACAAAACATGTGTCGTCTACAACGGCATGAGTGCATTTGATATGGAAGAAAAAAACACAGCTCGCATCTTTTTTAAAACAAAATACCCCACAAGTGATACTGAGATGCTGTGGCTCGGTACAATTTCTGAGCTCCACCCTAACAAAGGCCTTGATTTGCTCATTGAAGCTTTGGCACGTATTACAGTCCCTTTTCAGTTTTTTATTATCGGAGACGGTGAAGAACGAAAAAGTCTCGAGCAGCTCATCAAAGACCACAGACTGGAACATAAAGTTTTTTTGGTTGGAAAAATTCCCAACGCAAAAAAATACCTCAAAGCGTTTGATATTTTTACACTCACCTCACGCACCGAAGCGCTTCCCTACACCATACTCGAAGCAGGATATGCTGGACTTCCCGTCCTCGCATCTCGTGTCGGCGGTATTCCTGAGATTATTACCAATGGAGAAAATGGGGTGTTGGTCAGACCAAACAATGAAGAGATTTACCAAGCCCTTGGTCACCTTTTTTCTCAAACAAATAAACGAAAAGAATACGGCACAAAACTGAAAACAAAAGTAGAAAAAGAATTTTCTCTGGAAACTCAGATATCTCAAACTATAAAAGTTTATACTGGGAACTTCTAAAAGGCATTTTGTATTTTAGAGCTTCAGATTTGGATGAAATCCGCGAAGGAAACCAATTGATGATCCCGAGCCTTACTCGTTGTAAGGTGAGCGGTCATCAATCGGAATTCCGACAAAGGAGTTCGCCAAATATGGAGCTATGCTACACCAACAATTTCGTTTTGAGAAAGATCCTTATGCACTGCGCGACTGTATTTATTCATCCCCATGAGTATACCGAGACCTAAAAATTCGTTTAACATGTGAGACCCTCCGTAACTCATAAACGGTAAGGTGTTTCCGGTCACCGGAAGCAGACCGATGTTCATCCCTATATGAATCGTGGCATGTGTCATAAAAAGAATCGTCAACCCTGTCCCGAAAAGTACTTCAAAGTTTGATCCGCCTCTCGATGCGATACGAAGCATACGTACGAAAACAATTGCGTACAATGTAAACAAAATAACTACTCCAAAAAATCCCCATTCTTCAGCAAACGCAGCAAAGATAAAATCTGTTTGATATTCTGGAAGAAACTGAAGTTTTGACTGTGTTCCGTATCCGATACCTTTGCCAAATAATTGTCCTGAACCTACTGCGATCACCGACTGATACGCGTTATACCCTGAGCCTCTAATATCAGAGAGTGGACTGACAAAGGTCATAATACGTGCTTTTTGGTACGGTTTAAACACAAAACCCCAGAGCAAACCAAACGAGACCACCCCGAGGACTGCGACGAGTGCAAGGTGCTTTTTTGAAATACCTGACACAAGCACCATACCGAGCCATGTAGCAAAAATAATAATCGCAGAGCCAAAGTCTGGCTGAAGAAAGACGAGTAGAAAAATTATACCCACATAAAAACCGGACACAATAATATGTCTTACATGCGCAATTTCTACATGCCGACGAGAAAAATATTTTGATAGTACGAGGATTACTGCAAGCTTTGCACTATCAACCGGCTGAAAGGTAAACCCACCAACACTAAACCAACTCTGCGCACCTTTAAACACAGATCCTACTACAAACAAAAGACTAAGGAGTGCAACTGCAATACCGTAGATGATCATGATCACCTGTGTTCTCCTTAAAAATCTCCAGTCAACAAGACTTACTACCAAAAATAGTGCAAATGAAATAAAAAAAAGGACCAGCTGTTTGTCGAAAAATGCAGTATCGCCCACAAATGAATTCATGGTCACAAGACCGGCACACACGATCAAACACACACATGACGTGAGTATCCAATCAACCCCGCTCCATATTGTAGCAATCCGTTTCATATAGTTTATCGAGATACAGGAATAGTGATAACCTCAATCATATTTGGTTTAAGCGTACAAATACTTTTACTAATTGTATTGTATATTTTCGATAACTCAGCACTTGTCGGAGCTTTAAAATAAAAAGAAGGTGTCGATGCAAGACGCGATAGTAGGTCATTGTTTACCAGAGACCCGAGCCCTATCGTAAACACGGAAATGTTTTCTGATTTCGCTGTATCTGCAGCAGCTTCTGCAAACAATGTAGGATAATTTGTTTCTCCTGGTTTTTTAGGATCAGTCGGATCACCATCAGTCAGGAGGACAATCACCTTTTTTGCATCTGGTCGTACTCGAAAACTTCGCAACTCTTCTGTTGCCTTTATAAAACCATCCCCAATATTTGTATTTTGCGCTGATGTTGTACCTATAAAAATACGTTCGATTGATTTTGCAACATCTTTAACAGAAGCAGAGAGTACATGGTCAACAGGAACAGAGGCTTCGTTTGCAAATGACACGACACCTACCTGATCATCTGTTTTTCGTGATTCTACAAATGAAATCGCGGTCGATTTTACACTTGAAAGAGGCTCAGGTGGTGTACGTGAAATACTCGCCATACTCCCCGAACGATCGAGTACGAGCATCACATCAGAAGGCACTTCACACACCTCTTCAGTCTCTTTGAAAGGCATAGGCCATGTAAAACCAAACTCCTTACGATCACGCACTGCAATACTTTCTACATATGTACGAGACGCTCCGATTGCATTCCCTCGCCCATCATACACAATAACTGAAACCTCAAAAGGCCCACTGGAAACAGCACCTGTGTTTTCTATCACTCCTGAAATAAGCGGAGTGGTAGATGCTCGTTCGATCGATCCATGAGTCACCTTTATGTCAGGACTCCGTGTAGACGTAGTCGTCCATGAGATTTGTCCTGTAAAATCAAACTCGGTTCGTTTTACATTCTTTCCATTTGTATTGACACTTGGATAAAATACTAAGAACTTTTTGTTTTTTGGAATAAATGTCTCGCCAAAAACTTCCGTAATTACAATACCCGTTTCATCATATAACCGAAATACATATCCTGCTTTTTTTGCTTCGGATGTCGTATTTGGATTCTCTACATACGCCGCCACATTCCATACCGATCCAGATATATTGAAAGATTCTGCCCAATATACCACCGGCTTAAGTGAATCAGACGTACACAACAACTGACATGAACCTCCGCAATCACGTCCTGTCTCATCTCCGTTTTTTACCCCATCAAAACACGAAGGCGCTACATAGAGATATTTAAAAAACACCACACCAAAAAGACTAAGAAGTATAAAAAGTGGGAGTGCAAGATACAAGAGCTGTCGTTTGAATGACCAAGAAATCATGTGTATATGATACCAAAATAAAACGCCAACTAAAAGAAAAACCACTTACAAATGTAAGTGGTTTTTCCATTGAATACTTTGTCCTGGCGACTAGCTACTTCCTACTTATACTGGTAAAAAAAGAAAGATTATGGCCGTTAATATTTGCAAAAACAAAACTGTAATAAGGGCACTAAAATTCAAACTAATCGATTCGTTTTTCTTTTTAGCATGAAACTCTCGGAGTTTATACACTAAAAAACCTAAAAATGCTCCGGTTATCATCCATGCCAAGACTAAGAATACCCAACCTTTTATATTGGGAGTTGGGAAAAAATCTCCAGGCTTACCTAGGAATATAAATTCCGATATACCAAAAATACGTGTAATGAGGAAAATTGGTGAAAGATAAAGAAAATAACCAAACGTAAAAGGGAGAAAATAAATAAGAGGAGTTGCAACAATTACAGAAGACTTCAACAAAAAATTCCTGATATTTACCATATTCCAATTATAACAAAAACAATTGGGGTAACCAAGTGTTTTTGAGTTGAATTCTTAGTTCTGGCGACTAGCTACTTTTCCCCTTGCGGAGTATCATCGCCTCAACAGAGCTTAACTACTGTGTTCGGAATGAGAACAGGTGTGACCTCTGCGACGAATCACCAGAACTAAATTTTCAACTGATTGTATTAATTGAGTGAGAACAGGTGAGCTTGGGATGGGACCCAAGCGCAAGACCTTGAGCGTTTTGCGATTTTAATAAATAGCAAAATGCGAAAGGTGTACAGCGCCTGTAAGGCGGACCATCTGCGACAAATCACCAAGACAAAAAACTCAATGTACTAAAAAACTCTGACAATTAATATCAGATAACAGAGCATGAATGTGTTAAACATAACCTCCACACCAAAGTGGAGTGGTTCGTAAATTTCCTAATAAGAATCGACTAATTAGTACACCTTGGCTCAACATATTGCTATGCGTACACCGAGTGCCTATCACGTAATCATCTCTTACGGGTCTCAAACGATTCCTTATCTTGAAGTATGCTTCACGCTTAGATGCTTTCAGCGTTTATCATTTCCCAACTTAGCTACTCTGCGGTGCCTTTGGCAAGACAGCAGATACACCAGAGGTCAGTTCACCCCGGTCCTCTCGTACTAGGGGCAAATCTTCTCAAGAATCAACGCCTGCAGTAGATAGGAGACCAACCTGTCTCACGCTTATGTTACTCCGATTACTCGAAGGTTCGGACTATGCGCTCATCCATTTACATGGATGGCTGGTATGTAGTCTCTACAAGTAACTAAATTATTAGTCACCCTCGGCATTGTCCACTTAGAAATGGATTCTACCGAAATACCCAGCTTCTCAACTTTACGTTTCCGTAAAATGCCGCCGTGATGTGATTGTTCTATCTCTTTTTATATATCTAGAAATTTCTTAAATTTCTTTTTCCTTTTCAAACGAAAAAACCTCTAAGGATTCAGATTGTGGAGACTTGAAACCGAAGTTTCTTGTCTCCACGGTCTGAACCCAGCTCGCGTATCTTTTTAATTGGCGAACAGCCAAACCCTTGGGAGCTTCTCCACCCCCAGGATAAGATGAGCCGACATCGAGGTGCCGAACTGTGCCGTCGCTATGGACGCTTAGGCACAACCAGCCTGTTATCCCCAGGGTAGCTTTTATCCGATAATCTCCGGCCGCCTCTAAAACGGACCGTCGGTTCACTATGTTCTGCTTTCGCATCTGTTTGACAAGTACGTCTCA
>CAYJEE010000016.1:0-15966 GCA_964369145.1 uncultured Candidatus Saccharibacteria bacterium | reverse complement strand
GGACTTTCCCATTCCTGTTGTCTCTTGTGTAGCCCTAAGCCGGGCTTAGGGCTAGAAAATTTCCACAAAGCAAAGTCGGTTGGGTTTTTCTTTTCGTCATTTTCACCAATACGTGCACCTTCTTCGAGACCGGAAAGGTTGATGTGTCCAAGCTTTCCGTAATCTGGAAATTTTGTAGTATCAAAATAAATACCGTCAGAAGTTTTATAGGTAAAACCTTTTGCTTCGAGATCCTGTATCATCGCAATCTGCTCAGGAATATGATCGGTCGCTTTTGGAAAGGTGATGTGTGTAGGATTGATATTAAGAGCCTCAAGATCTTTCATAAACGCATCCGTATAAAATGTCGTAATTTCGCGCGCTGTTTTACCCGCACTCTGTGCCATCTTTTCTACCTTGTCTTCACCTACGTCACCATCGCTCGTGAGGTGTCCCACATCGGTGATATTCATGATTTGATTGACTCTGTACCCATTCCACTCAAACATCCGGCGAAGTGTATCCGCAAACACAAAACTTCGCATGTTGCCTATGTGTGCATAGTTGTAGACAGTGGGCCCGCAGTTATACATCGAAACCATCCCTTTCTGTAAAGGGGTAAATAGTTCATCTTTTCCTGTATATGTGTTGTGAAGATAAATGTCCATAAAATCTTAAAGCCATTTTTTATGTTTTGCGACAGTATAGAATAAAAGGGAAAGAAAGCACATCAGACCAAACATCATGTAGAAGCCAAAAGGATTATCGGTAAGTGGTCTTCCTCCGAGATCCATCGTAAAGAGGGCTGAAAGGAGCATAAAAGGGAAACTAATCATAGTGACTACAGTGAGTGTTTTGATTGTCTCGTTTTGTTTGGTAGAAAGAAGAGAGTTGTTTGTTTCTCTGAGTTCTCGGAGTATCTCAATGTTTGCATGGATAATGTCACGGATTCGATGGTATTCGAGGAGGATAGCTTCGATTTCTTCAGCGAAGTCTTTTCCGAGAATATGAGCACTTCCTTCTTTGAGGAATTCAAGGATCTCTTTATGAGTATCTGTGGTTTTCTTGAAATCAAGAAGTGTGCGGATTGCCTCTGATATTTCAAAGACCATCTCTTTTTCTTGCCCATCAAAAATCTCTTCAGTGATACTTTCAGTCCACGATTCAATATAAGAGAGCTCGTCGTTGATAGAGCTGTAGAGTTCTCGAAACAGCATACCAAACACATGGTGACCAGAAGCTGTATTATTCTTTGAGAGGATTTCTTCCACCTCAAGTTCTTTTGAGAGTTTGAGAATCGGGTCAATTGTATCGTAGTGGGTCGTGAGGAGGAAATCTTTGCCGATTACAAAATCAATCTCTTGTTTGAGCTTGTTACCGTGAGTGTGTTTAAACACAGGAAAATGGAGAATCAAATATATATAATCTTTGTGAAATTCAATGCGCGGTTTTGGTGTGGGAGAAGAAATCTCTTTGGCCACATATGGGTCAAGATCATATTCAGCTACAACTGAACCGATTTCTTCGGAAGTACCATGGTCAATATCGACCCATGTTTCTTTATTCCATGTGTATTTTTGTATCATATGAAATCATTGTAACAATAGTTGCAACTGATTAAAAGGTTTTCAACAAAGAAATTCGCCAGACATGTCATCGGTGTGTAATAATAGTACGTAATGAAAGAAAAACTTTTAGCACACAAACAAGTTCTTGCAGTGGTTATTGCGGTTTTGATTATTACGTTTTTCCTCGGGTTTAAAACTGGTCAACATAACACGTCTCAGGTGGCACTCGCTACAGGACTTGAACACAAAGATAGTCCACAGAGCGTTGATTTTGATGCGTTTTGGAAGGCATGGAATATTATCAATGAAAAATACGTTCCGACAACTACAAGCTCAACCCCTACCACTCAAGAAAAAGTATACGGTGCGATCCAAGGTCTCGCTGCATCCACAGGGGATCCCTACACTGTCTTTTTTCCTCCGGTAGAGGCAAAATCTTTTGGTGAACAAATCAGCGGATCATTTGAAGGTGTGGGTATGGAAGTGGATGTAAAAGAAGGTGTCCTTACGGTCATCGCTCCACTCAAAGATACTCCTGCGTACAAAGCGGGGATAAAAGCGGGGGACAAAATTATTGCAATTGATAAGAAAACAACACAAGGTCTCGGTACAGCAGAAGCGATCAAGCGTATCAAAGGTCCTAAAGGGAGTGCGGTACTTTTTAGTATAATGCGCGAGGGTAATGATGATCCGATTGAAATTTCAGTAGTGCGAGATGTGATCGTGGTGCCCGCAATGAAAACAGAATCTATTGGTGATGTTTTTGTAATCCGTATGTACTCATTTTCAGCACAATCCGCAGATGAGTTTCGTCGAGCACTTCGTACGTTTGTAGAATCAGGAAAACACAAGCTCGTCCTCGACTTACGAGGAAACCCAGGTGGATACTTGGAGGCAGCAGTTGATATGGCGAGCTGGTTTCTCCCTTCAGGCAAGCTTATCGTCGCAGAACAGTCAAAAAATCTTACATTCTCACAAGAATATCGAAGTCGGGGATACAACATCTTTAGTGATGAGCTAAAATTTGCAATCCTTATCGATGGGGGATCTGCTTCAGCATCTGAAATTCTTGCAGGCGCACTGTCTGAACACGGCAAAGCATTTCTCGTGGGAAAAAAGACATATGGAAAAGGATCAGTACAAGAACTAATCCAAATCACTCCTGAAACATCGCTAAAGGTAACTATTGCAAAATGGCTCACACCAAATGGACACTCAATCTCTCAGGCAGGTATCGAACCGCAGTTTGAAGTGGATCTCGATATAGAAAAATACAGAAAAACAGGCGAAGACCCTCAGATGGATAAGGCGATCAAGGAGCTTGACAAATAAAGGTCTTGTGGTGTATAATGTACGCCAGATATGACTACCGCAAATGATATTCTTTTCTTTAGCTTTTTTGTCGGGCTACTCCCTCTCCCATTCCTCGCTTTCGTCGCCACACATGGTCGGCGACAGTCGCGAGCAGTCCTTCGAATACTTAGGAGCCGTCTCAGATGAGACGGCTTTTCGTATATATTTTTTATGATATACTAGCATCTATGAAAATAATACTTTTAAAGGATATAGCCAAAGTGGGCAAAAGACATGAGATTAAAAACATTGCAGATGGACATGCACAGAATTTTATCATTCCTCGAGGATTTGGTATTCCTGCGACAGAGGCAAATGTTAAAAAAATAGAAGCATTGAAAAACACTTCAGATGCTGACAGACAAGTCCAAGAAGCACTCCTTGCAAAAAATCTCGAGACTATCTCTGCGCTCACGATTACTATTTCTGGTAAAGCAAACGAAAAAGGTCATCTCTTTGCTGGTATACACAAAGATGAGATTGTTGAAGCGGTGAAAAAACAAGCGAATGTCACAATTCACCCAGACTTTATCGCTCTCGACAAACCACTCAAAGAAACAGGAAATCATACAGTGGTGATCGAAGCCGGCGGCAAGAAAGCAAATCTGAAACTCTCGATTGAGGGGGTGAAATAGGTAGGTAAGGAATGTTGAGAAGAACTCAACATTTTTTAATATTTTTTAAACCATATGATTAACAAACAAGAGCTTATAGATGCGTTAAAACTTAAGATTGAAAATGTGAGAGAGAAAGTTTCTCTTGAACAGAAAAAAATAAAAGAGCTTGGTAAAAAGGAGCCTGCTCAGATAAAGCGAATGCCGCTTGAAGATCAGTATGTTTATTTCAATTTGTTGGGGCATAAAGAGATTCGACTTCGTGAATTAGAAGATCTGTTTGGGTCACCTTTTTTTGCTAAATGTGAAGTTTTGTATGAAAAAGATAAAGAGAAAAAAATTATATATTTTTCCAAGCATCAGTTTATTGAGGAGGGTATTTCCTCATGGGTCTCACCTGTTTCGTCTGTTCGGTTTGAAACCCCGGGCTCAGTGTTGTTTGTCCCTATAATAGGTGGTGAATATCAATCGGTAAAACTATTGAGTAAAGATCAATACATGATTGTCGATGGAAAAATCGTCTTCTTTTCTACGGAGGCAGTGGGTGTACCTCGAGAACTCGTATACCAAGAGCACTTTTCAAGTCGTAAAACAGGTTTTGTGCTTCCAGAAATTGTATCGATGATGGAAAAGGCTCAGGATGCGGTGATTAGATCGCATCATTTTGGTCAGTTGGTGATTTCTGGTCCCGCAGGATCTGGTAAAACAACACTTGCACTTCACCGCGTTGCATATCTTTTGCAATCTCCAGAAGTTTCTCATTTGTATGAACAGAGGTCGGTTATAGTGTTTGTGCAAGATAGTCATACAAAAGATTACTTCTCCCACCTTCTTCCTGATCTGGGTATTACGCATGTGACGATTACTACTTTTGTCGATTGGGCAAAACGAATACTTGTCATACCTGAAGATATAATATGTTTAGAATATTCAAACTCCTTTACTACGGTTGCAATGAGTATATACCAGCATGAAAAACTAAAGGTTGTTTCTGCTCAAGAAAAAGTTTTATGGAAGAAAGATTTTTTTAGTATGCTCGATGGCTTATACAAAAATACTCTTTCAAAAGAAAATTATAAAATATTTTTAGAACAAAAAAATAAAAAAACACTTGATCGGGTAGATATCACTCTCTTGCTTCGGCAGTATAAACTGCATCATCCAAAATTTTCTGTTTCTCGGACATTTACAACAGTAACAAAGAAAGGTGATTATAAGGAGAAAACAGAGGTTGTTGAGCTTGAGTACGCGATGATTGTGGTTGATGAATTTCAAAATTATTTACCAGCAGAGCTGTTGTGTCTTAAAGAATCGGTAAAACCCGAAACGGAAGCTGTGTTGTACGTGGGGGATATCGCTCAACAAGTGCGTATTGGCTCAATATCAAAATGGTCTGATGTAGGGGAAACTATATCGGATGAAAGGCTTATTAAGCTTGAAAAAGTATATAGAAATACAAAAGAAATTTTAGAGTATATACATAACCTTGGGTACGCGGTAAATATCCCCGCTGAAATAAAACAAGGTAAAAAAGTGGCAGAGTATGTATCTTCTCAGGAGGACGAGTGGATGCGTGAGATTGATACTATAGTAAAAAATAATCCAGGAAAAAGTATTGGCATTATCGGAAAAGATCGAGAAAGTGTAGATCGATATCTTCATTTAACAAAAGATAAAAAATCAGATGTTCGAGTCTACACTATGTATGAGTCTCAAGGAGTTGAATTTGATGTGGTTTGTATTGTGGGGATAACAGAGCATATGTTTGACATCCAAAGTGACAGTCGAATCCCTCCTGAACTTATACATGAGATTAAAAAAATATACAAAGATCTTTTTTATGTTGCACTGACTCGTGCTATGCAGGAATTGTATATTTTTGGCTCATGTACAACAAAAGAATCAATTAAATTTTTGATATGACAAAAACACCTCACATTTCTGTGAGGTGTTTTTGTTGAGTGTATTAGATAACGTGAACGATTTTCTTTACGACAACACTGTCATCGAAGTGAGTTTTTCGTTTGGTACCGAAAGATACAGTACCGTCTTTAAGTGCAAAGAGAGTGTGGTCTTTGCCCATTCCTACGTTTTTACCAGGCAAAACATCTGTCCCACGCTGTCGGATGATGATAGAACCTGTTTGTGCTGATTGGCCTTCAGTCAACTTTACTCCGAGATACTTTGGATTCGAATCTCGGCCGTTTTTAGTTGAACCTCCGGCCTTTTTGGTTGCCATAGTGTTTTAGTGTGATTTCTCTGATAAAATATTGAGTAATGACTAGTATAAAAGACTTTGCCTTAAAAATCAAGCCCTTTTTTACACTTCTCGTCCTTATCCTCGGAGGACTCCTCTTTTTTGGTCTCGGGAGGCTGTCTGCGCTCCAAAAAGACTATTCTCCGGTATCTATTGTAAAAAGCCAAACCAAAGCCTCTCAAACCATAAAAACACCCTCAATAACTACTTCCCCCGAGCCGGGCTCGGGGGAATCAGGGGAAGTGATCGGGTCTAAAAATGGGTCAAAGTACTATCTACCGTGGTGTGGAGCGTTAAGTCGTATTAAACCTGAAAACAGGGTGGTATTTGCTTCGGCAGCACTTGCCCGAGCAAAAGGCTACACCCCAGCGGCGAATTGTAAGGGAACTAAATAGACAATAGCTTTTGGGTAAGTATTGGGTCGTTAGCCGTCAAAAGGAAATGGGTGCAGATTGACGGCATTAAGAAACTATAGTCACTTTGAGTACAAAGTTCGTTAGTTTCTTTTAGCACTGTTGATATGTTAACTGTTTATGGTATTATGTAGAAATGGAACACACTACTCCAAAAAGCACACTTAAAACTTCACTCTCACTTGGTCTGTTCTTGGCACTTCGGCAGGTACGACGATCGAGTATTGGGACGACTGCATTGATTATCTTTGTGATGACTCTCACGTTTTTAAACCTCGTAGTGGTGCGTGGAGTACTCGTCGGTCTTATTCAATCTTCAACAAATGTATTTAAAGAAAAATACGCAGGAGATATTTTTATTTCAAATCTTCCAAAGAGAAACTATATTGAAGGTAGTACGGAGATTATTAGTATTGTCCAAAATCTTCCATGGCTTCTCTCATACTCACCACGTTATGCTGAAGGAGGAACTCTCGAGGGTACTTATAAAGAGCGTATTGATTTTACCGAAGAAGCGAACACTTCAAGCGGTGTAGTCACCGGTATCAATCCAACACTCGAAGACCAGACTACGGGTATTTCAGATGCGATTATCGAAGGGCGTTTTTTGCGTCCAGATGATACGGACGCGATTGTCGTCGGTGCAAACTTACTTAAAAAATATCTACCTATCGAGTCTCCGGGACTTTCTCTTTTGGATAATGTGGGAGTGGGAGACCGTGTCCGTCTCAAGATCAATGGCTATACAAAAGAAGTAACTATTGTCGGAATTATAAAAAATAAAGGAGAGTTTGATCAGCGTATTGTGATGCTCGATAGTGCACTGCGAACACTCATCGGACGATCTGACTACAATGTCGATGAAATCGCAATCAAAATCAAACCAGGAGTTGATCCACAGATTGTAAAAAAAGCGCTCATCACCAGTGGTGTGTCCAAAAATGCTCGTGTGCAGACTACTGATGAAGCGCTTCCGAAGTTCCTTAAGGATATTCAAGACACCTTTGCGCTTCTTGGAAACGCGGTGGGCTCTATTGGTCTCGTAGTAGCGTCTATTACTATTTTTATTGTTATCTATATCAATGCGATCACTCGTCGAAAATTTATCGGTATTTTAAAAGGTATCGGTATTGATTCAAAAGCAATCGAATTTTCATACATTCTTCAGTCTGTGTTTTATGCATGTATGGGTATTATTCTCGGCTTCATCATTCTCTACGGACTCCTCGTACCATTTATCGATGCGCATCCGATCAACTTTCCGTTTTCAGATGGTATCTTGGTCGCAGAGATTCCCAACACAATCAATCGAGCTTTACTGCTTATTGTTGCAACAATCTTCGCAGGATATATTCCGGCACGATTGGTGGTGAAAGGGAATACGCTTGATGCGATCCTAGGAAGGTAGGACGAATTTCAAGTTTCAAATTTTAAATTTCAAAACAATGATACAAGTTACAAACCTCATTAAATCATTTAAAAGTGGAGAATCTACGCTCACTGTACTCAAAGGGCTAAATTTGTCTGTACCCAAAGGTCAATTTCTTTCGATTACTGGACGATCAGGATCTGGTAAATCAACATTACTTTACCAGCTTGGACTTCTTGATCACCCAAATGCGGGAGAGATCACAATCGACGGAATAGATGTGAGTAAGCTTTCTCATGACGCACGAACACAGTTTCGACTCAATAAACTTGGGTATGTCTTTCAGGACTACGCACTGATCCCTGAACTCACTGCTCTTGAAAATGTGCTTATTCCGCTTTTGATGCAAGGTCAGAGTGAACAACAGGCACAGGTCCAAGCCGTAGAAGCACTTGAGAAGCTCAAACTCGCAGACAAGATGAACAATCTTCCGAGCCAGCTTTCAGGAGGGCAGCAGCAACGTGTATCGATCGCACGAGCTATCGCACACAATCCACAGATTATCTTTGCTGATGAGCCGACTGCAAACCTGGATACGGAGACGTCGGATGCAGTGCTCGATGCGTTTATCGAGCTCCACAAGCAGGGACAGACGATCATAATGGTTACTCATGAGCCTGAATACGCCCGACTGACCGACCGAATGATTATTTTAAAAGATGGAGTGATTACGGAAGACGTGTTACAAAAAAATTAAACATTAATATATCTCTATGATTTCAAACATAAAACAATACATACAGACACATAAGAAACTGAGTAGCATCGGAGGAATTGTACTCCTTATTATTCTTTTCTTTGTATTTAGAAATAGTAATGCCGCAAAAGAAACTATGGTAGTCGACCAAGGTGATGTGGTAGAAAAAGTGATACTTACTGGTAAAGTAAAACCTGCTGATGAAGTGGATTTGGCATTTGATCGAAGTGGTAAAGTAGCGAGTGTGCCGGTTACTCTCGGTATGAAAGTGGTGGCAGGACAGACACTTGTGTCGCTTGATTCAGGGGAAGTATATGCGGACTATCTCCGTGCACAAGCAAACCTTGCATCAGCACAGGCTCGCCTCGATGAGCTCAAAAGAGGTTCTCGTCCAGAAGAGATTGCAATTTCACAGAGTGAAGTTTCGAATGCAACAACTGCGCTTGCAAACGCAGAGGATAAGTTGAGATCTGCATTGTATGAAAGTTATGCAAAAGCGGATGATGCAGTACGCAACAATGTTGATACATTATTTTCAAATCCACGCACCAACAATCCTCAGATAAATGTTACGGTCAATGATACTCAGCTTAAAAATGATATCAATCTTTCTCGATATCAGATAGAAAATCTCTTGGCTTCATGGGATCAAAATCCTTCGGATACTTCACGAGAAACAATTGTAAAAATAACTGGAGACCTCACTACGATTAAAATGTTTGTTGATAAAGTTGCAATCGCTGTAAATGCACTGTCTTCAAACTCTTCATTGTCCGCAACTACAGTCGATGGATATAAAGCTGCAGTTTCGAGCGCGCGTACAGGACTCATCGCTGCTCAGAGCAGTATCTCATCTGCCGAAGAAAAATTGAACACCACAAAATCAACATTATTGATCGCTCAGAAAAATCTCACATTGAAACAAGCGGGTACTTCACAAGAAGAACTCCGTGCACAAGAAGCGCAGGTGATGCAGTATGAAGCATCATTGCAGTCTGCAGGAGCATTGCTCTCAAAGATGACTCTTCGGTCTCCACTGACAGGAATCGTTACAAAACAAGACGCGAAAAAGGGAGAAATTGTGACCACAGGGACACCGGTCGTATCGGTTATCTCGAGTGACAATCTAGAAATCGAAGCGAATGTGTCAGAAATCAGTGTGGGTAAAGTAAGTGTAGGTAATGAAGTGATGGTGACTATGGATGCATTTCTAGGGAAAGTATTCACTGGAAAAGTTACGTATATTGAGCCAGGAGAAACCATCATCGATGGAGTAGTAAACTTTAAAGTTCGAATTTCTTTTACAGAAGTATATCCTGAAATCAAGACAGGACTATCAACCAATCTCGAAATTATCACCGCTCGAAAGGAAAATGTAGTAAAGGTTGCGGAGTATGCACTTATCGACCGTGAGGGTAAAAAATACGCACTCAAAGAGGTTGGTAAGAAAGAAGTCGAAGTTGAAGTGATCACTGGATTTAAAGGGTCAGAAGGTTTTATAGAAGTTATCTCAGGTTTGACACTTGGTGATGTAGTGATACTCCCATCAAAATGAAAACGTGTGTGGATGAAATACAGTTATGCATCAAAATCCAATATTAAAAATCTATAAATTTGTATTTTTGGCTGAAAAAGCGCTTGATCGTCGTCTGCAACACGATGTCGGTCTTTCTTTTTCGCAGTGCATGATTTTGGTGCATGTAGCACATAATCCACAGATTTCTCAGCGACATGTTGCATGCGAACGAGATATTACACCAGCTGCAGTATCTCGTCATATTGAATCCCTCGTCTCATCTGGGCTGATTTCACGTCTCGATAGAGAACATAACAAAAGAGAGCATGTACTCGAGGTAACTATTTATGGTCGTGGTGTAGTAAAAAACGCCGAAGAAATTCTTGATGAAGAAATTGAATCTATTTTGAAACAACTTTCTCGAGACGATGTATCGAGAGTTGACTCGGTGTTCGACAGACTCCTCTCTCGATTTTTGGAGTAATTGTGATACGATACCAATATATGAAACCAGAGTTTACGATTTTATTATTTTATAAATATGTTCAGATTGATAATCCTGAAGAAGTGCGGGATTGGCAACGAAGCGTCTGTGAAAACCTCGGTTTGAAAGGTCGCTTGATTGTCGCGCATGAAGGTATCAATGTGACTCTCGAAGGTACGACAGAACATGTGGAGAAGTATATCGAAGAGCTTCAGACAGATGCTCGTTTTCTCGATATTCATTTCAAAGAAAGTGTTGGCACTGGAGACGCTTTCCCTAAACTCTCAGTGAAAGCTCGAAAAGAAATCGTTTCTCTCCATCTCGAAGATGATATTGATCCAAATCAAATCACAGGTAAACATCTAACTCCAGAAGAGCTCAAGGAATGGTATGAGTCAGGAAAAGAGTTTTATGTGATTGATATGCGCAATGACTATGAGTTTAAGGTAGGACGTTTCAAAGACTCTGTGCTTATGCCAATACAAAATTTCCGAGATATTCCGAGCGCACTTGCATTCATCGAGCATCTCAAAGAAAAGACTGTCCTTCCAGTGTGTACGGGTGGAGTACGATGCGAAAAAGCGTCGGGACTTTTGGTACGAGAAGGTTTTAAAGATGTATACCAGCTCTACGGGGGTATCGTAAACTTTATGGAAAAGTTTCCCGCACAAGAGTTTGAGGGCACACTTTATGTATTTGATAAACGGGTCACGATGGATTTTGATCCAAAAGAAAAGCACATAGTTGTGGGGGTGTGTGATATATGTGGTGTGCAGACAGAAGCTTTTGCGAATTGTCGGAATAAACAATGTAATAAAAAAATTCTTGCATGCGAAGGATGCCGGGATGAAGAGGGGATGGTGTGCTGTAGTGAAGCGTGTAAGCAAAAAGTATTTCCTCAGACAGAATAATGAAAAAATTAGATATGGTAGTGCCGTGGATACTTCAAAAGGTAGGGTATGTGGTTTTTTTTGTGCTCTATAAAATTTTTATTCGTATTGAAATAAAAGGTGTGGGAGAACTCGAGGGTTATCCGGGACCTTTTATTTTTGCGATGAATCATACACATGAGCTCGATGCGACCACATTTCCTCTCATGCTCCCATTTATGTCACGGCATTTTCCATTGGTGTTTGTCGCCGCATCACAAGAGCGATATAAAACATTTGGATGGAGAGGTTTTCTCTATGGAGGAAAGTTTTTTAATGCACTTGGTGCCTTTTCTGTATTTTCAGGACAACAAAACTATGCGTATGCGCTCCAAACCCACGAACGATTTTTAAAGCAAGGATACAGTGTATGTATTTTTCCTGAGGGTAAACGTACCGAAGATGGGGAACTCGGTCCTGCGCGAGGAGGTCTTGGATATCTCGCATATGTGTCAAAAGCTGCGGTGGTCCCTGTCGCAATCAATACATTTTATAAGATGACGTTAAAAGATTTTTTCTTACGAAAAAGAAAAGTTGTACTCGTGGTAGGTACGCCACTGTCTCTCGTGATTAATGAACCAACAACAAAAGAATCTTTTACTGAAGCAGGGGAGAAGGTAATGCGAGAGATTGACAGATTAAGTAAAGATAATACTCAATAAAAAAGCATGAAGATTAAAAAATTTATTGTTGATTTTATTGCATTGAATACCTTTGTTATTGCAACAGCTTTTTTTGTAGAAGTGGTTTTTTCGGGGATTGCACTCATGGTGTTTTTAAAAGGGAGACTAATTATGATCATTCCAAACATGATCACTGTAGAGCCCTACAACCGGACACGGGTATGGATCGGTAAAAGACTTGGTGAGTGGAAGTCTCCTCGATGGCAACAAATTGTTCGGGACACAATTGTCTTTTTATTGTATCGAGTTCCTCTCGTGTTTTTGGTACTCACATTTCTTGGTGCACCCATGGAAAAAGTAATATCTGCGTGTATCGCTGCTACGCTCATATCAGGATTTACGGGAAGACCGTATGGTATCTTTCTTGATTGGATACGGAAAGTTTTTTCTGTATAAAAAAAGCCCCGGCGCATTCGGTCGTGCACGGGGCTGAAGGGTACTTCGTTTTGGAGAAGGGTGGGGTAGCTCCACCAGATGTCTCGAGCCGAAGCTCTGTATATATAATACAGCATTGTGTATTTCTTGTCAAGTATCCATAAGGACGCCTAATTATAAGGGTTTTCTACATGACGAATATAAATTTTGTAGTATACTACGGATATACATCATGATTCGTATTACCGCGTCGCTTTTTACAGATTTGATTGCTCTCTTGAGGAGTAAAATTTTTTTCAGAAAAAACGAAGGTTACTCTTTCGCTTTTTTGGTGCACTCTCGAAGCTACCGGGATATTTATAGAAAATATCCATTTTTTAAATTTCTCCCAAAAGCTTTTGGGTTGTGGATAATGGAAAATTTGTGGCCGATTACATTGTCACATGTGACCGGACTAGAAACTGTCGGTGATAAAAAGCCGGTGAAAGGTTATGTACTCGGTATTACCATGACCGCAGAACAGATGATGAACAATCGACCTAAAGCACTCAAAAAAATACGAGATGCGATACATCTCGCGCGAGGCAAAGGAGTCGTGCTTGTGGGGCTTGGTGGACTCACCTCATCTCTATCAGCAGGAGGTCACGAGCTTCTCGATATACAAAATATCAATGTGACAACCGGTCATGCGTATACCGCATACAATGTGACAGAAACTCTTTTTAAAGTTGCAGAACTTTTTAAAGCCCAGAAGTCACATGTCACGATTGCTGTTGTAGGTGCAGCAGGATCAGTGGGTATGTTGTGCGCTGATATTGTTGTGCGCGCCGGGTACGAGCGTATCGTGCTTATCGATCTGGAGAGAAAACTTGAGTCAGTGAGAGATCATCTCTCTGTACTGTATGCGCTCAATCCCAATGTATCCGTCGAAGTTACTTCAGATATTACTTCTGTAAAAAAATGCGACATGGTCATCACTGCGACCAATACGACCGAGGCACTGATTACTCCTGACCTCGTGACCCCAGGGATGGTGATTGTAGATGATGCACAACCGTCTGATATTCACCCTGATGTACTCAAAATTCCAGACGTTCTTGTGCTTGAAGCAGGTGTGGTGCATACACCAGGGATCAATAGTAATTTTAATTATGGGTTAAAACATCGAACAGATAACTTTTGTTGTATGGCTGAGCTCTTGATTCTTGCAAGCCATTCATGGAATAATCATTATGTAGTGAGACGCGCAACATTGGCTCATGTGGATGAGATTTCACAGTGGGGGCAAGAGCTTGGATTTAAGGTTGCTGCATTTCAAAATTTTCAAGAGTCTATCACACAAGCAAAACTCAAGAAGGTTAAAAAGGTATTTCAAAAAAAACATGCAATTTGTTCTTGATCCTATCAACATAGCAGTCCTCGTAGTACTTGTACTTAACTTTTTTTTGGGTATCTTTGTGTTTTTGGTAAAACGACAAAGCAAGGTCAATCAATATTTCTTTTTGTTTTCTATTGCAGCTACGTTGTGGGGACTCTCAATGCTTTTTTTCCGGAGCATGGCAGGGTTTACTGAGGCGACCGCTTTCGCACGTATTTTGTATGCATCGGCTGCGACAATACCCTATGCATTCCTCTTTTTTATTCGAGTCTTTCCGGAAGATAAATTTAATCTTCCTCGTAAATCAGAGTTCTATCTCCTGTTTCCTTTTTTAGCGATTCTTGCACTCGCACTTACTCCAGATACACTGATTCTCGATACTGTGGCATCAAAAGGAGCTGAACAAGAAATTGTATTTAGTTTGTTCTACCATTCATTTTTTGCACTGTATATTATTTCCTATTTTACATTGTGTTACGGGTTGTTGTTGTATAAATATATTAAATTTGAAGGTATTCAAAAACAACAAATTAGTTATGTGATTGTCGGTACGTTTGTGGCGACTGTTGTAGGAGTGTGTACAAACCTCATCATGCCTCTCGTGGGCTATTTTGAGTTAAACTGGCTCGGTCAAGTCGGTATTATTACTATGGTTGGAGCTATTTCTTTCTCGATTCTCAAACATAAACTTTTTAATCTAAAAATCGTCGCGGCTCAGTTTATCGTCTACGCACTTTGTGTATCACTCTTTATTCGACTTTTGATATCATCGAGTATGTCGGATATCGTGGTCAATATGATTTTCTTGCTTACATCTGTGGTGATAGGTTTTCTGCTCATTAAAAGTGTTGAAGCAGAAGTGATGCAGCGTGAAAAAGTGGAGAAACTTGCTTTTGATCTAGAGGATGCCAATAATCGTCTCAAAGAATTGGATCAACTTAAGTCAGAGTTCCTTTCATTGGCTACACACCAGATTCGCGCTCCACTCACCGCAATCAAAGGCTACACTTCTCTTATCCTCGAAGGGGATTATGGTGAAGTGCCTGAAGCTATCGCAAAACCTGTCGATATTATTGCAAAATCATGTCAAAACCTCGTGATGATTGTAAATGATTTTCTCAATATTTCTCGAATCGAACAAGGTCGCATGAAGTATGAGTTGTCGAGTTTTGATTTGCGTGCAGTCGCAGAACAAGTGGTGACTGAGCTTCGGCCAAATATTGAAGATGCGGGGCTGTCTTTTGATTTTATACCGCATGAAGAGGATACGACGGTATATGCAGATAACAATAAAATAAAACAAGTGATCGGAAACCTGATTGATAATGCGATCAAATATACTCCTTCTGGAGGTATCACACTATCTGTCACACGTCATGAAGGTGTTGCACGACTTGTACTCAAAGATACAGGAATCGGTATTTCATCTGAAGATATTCCAAAATTGTTTAATAAATTTACTCGAGCAAAAGATGCGAATAGACAAAATGTTGTCGGTACTGGCCTTGGTCTCTATGTTGCAAAACAAATGGTAGAAGCTCAAAATGGAAAAGTGTGGCTCGAATCAGAAGGAATCGGAAAGGGTACAACTTCGATTATGGAGCTTCCATTACATGATCATGCCGCCTAATCCATGGGAAAAAGAATACGCACATCCGACTTTTCTGACAAAAGAGATGGATCCTCAAGCGGACACAGTGCGCTTCTTCACATTTCTCAAAAAAGAAGAAAAGTTTGTGGTTGATGGTAAGAAACTAATAGATCTCGGGTGCGGTACTGGTCGCAATTCTTTTTATGCAACTGAGCTTGGGTTTGAAGCTACGGGTTTGGATATTTCAAAAACTGCTATTAGGCATGGTCTTGAGTATGCAAAGACGAGAGGTGCTACTGTAGATTTAAAAGTCGGATCAATCGGAGTCAAATTAATGTATGAGGATGGAAGTTTTGATGTTGCCCTCGATGTCACCTCATCCAACTCATTGAATGATGCAGAGCGAGAAATGTATCTCGAAGAAATGTATCGGGTGCTCAAAGAGGGTGGGTATGTGTATGTGAAAGCACTCTGTAAAGATGGTGATACGAATGCAAAAGAGCTCCTCAAGCGCTTCCCAGGGCCTGAGAGAGATACGTATATCTTACCGGAACAGAAAATCACAGAGCGAGTATGGACCAAAAAAGATATCTCGGACTTTTATAGTAGAAAGTACAAAATCCTTCATCTTGAAATGAAAGAAAGTTATACCACTATGGGCGACAGGCGATACAAGCGAAGATTTTGGATTTGTTATATG
>CAYJEE010000015.1:12637-16721 GCA_964369145.1 uncultured Candidatus Saccharibacteria bacterium | reverse complement strand
GCAAAGACTATTTCAAAATATCTTGATGGTGAATACACAGTCGTCGCATCTGTGGGACATATTCGCGACCTTCCTAAATCAAACAAAAAAGCAATCGACATCGAACACGGCTTTACTCCGCATTACGAAATCTCAAAAGGAAAAGAAAAAGTAGTTGCTGATATTAAAAAACTTTCAAAGAGTGCAAGCGAGATTCTCCTTGCTACCGACCCCGACCGAGAAGGAGAAGCAATCGCATGGCACATCGCACAAGCAGTCGGGATCAAAAAACCTCGCCGTGTAGTCTTTCATGAAATCACTAAAGATGCAGTGGTAGAAGCAGTGAAACATCCT
This sequence comes from uncultured Candidatus Saccharibacteria bacterium, assembly GCA_964369145.1. Classification (GTDB taxonomy): domain Bacteria; phylum Patescibacteriota; class Minisyncoccia; order Phycocordibacterales; family DATDWN01; genus UBA910. The sequence continues at coordinate 16,388 of CAYJEE010000015.1, read as the reverse complement.
CGTGACATTGATGAAAATCTCAAAGAGGCTCAGGAAGCGCGACGTGTACTCGACCGACTCGTCGGTTACGACCTCTCAGGTATTATTTGGAAAAAAGTCCGCTATGGCCTTTCGGCTGGCCGTGTACAGTCCCCTGCACTGCGTATAGTCATGGAGCGCGAGCGTGAGATCCGCGCATTCGTCTCACATGTCTTTTGGGTGATCACTGCCGATGTTAAAAACAAAAAAGGAGGACAGTTTACTCTAACCTGTGAAGTCGAACCAACTGACAAAAAAGAAATGGAGAATATCCTTTCAATCGGAAACTCTTCAGACTGGATTGTAAAAGATATAAAAGAAAGCGATGTGAAAAAAGCGCCTCGGCCTCCTTTTATCACCTCTACTCTCCAACAAGCAGCCTCGACTCGACTCGGCTTCGCACCATCGCGTACTATGGGTCTCGCACAGAAACTCTACGAAGAAGGACATATCACCTACATGCGTACCGACTCGACCACTCTTTCTAAAGTAGCTCTCGCTCAGATCGCTACTGTGGTGGAAAAAGAATATGGCAAAGATTATTTGCAGTTCCGTACCTTTGCAAGCAAATCAAAAAATGCTCAAGAAGCTCACGAAGCGATCCGACCTACGCACATGGAGCACAAAAAAGCAGGTAAAAACAGTGACGAAGAAAAACTCTACAATCTCATCTGGGCTCGCACAGTCGCAAGTCAAATGAAAGATGCACAGACACTGCGCACTAAAATCACTGTAGAAGTCGGTGGCGGCAAATCTCCAGATTTTTCTGTAAACGGTTCACGTATCACTTATGACGGATGGATGAAGGCAGACCCGGCAAGTCGTGGTGAAGATGTACAGGTACCAGAAGTAGAGCCAAATGAAAAACTTAGTTTGGTTGAAATCCACACCGAAGAAAAAAATACAGAACCACCAAACCGCTATTCAGAAGCAGGGCTTGTGAAAGAACTTGAAAAAAGAGGTATCGGACGACCTTCGACGTATGCATCGATTATCAAAACAATCGAAGAGCGCGGGTATGTGGAAAAAGTAAACAAAGCGCTCGTACCGACTGACACTGGCGATGTGGTGTCGTCTTTTCTTGAAGACAACTTCATGGAATATATCAACGATGACTTCACTGCAGAGATGGAAGACAAGCTCGACCTGATCGCAGAAGGAAAAGAGACATACCTTCATACACTTTCAGATTTTTATAAGCCATTTCTTGCACACCTCAAAGCAAAAGATAAACTCGATAAAGCAACTACTCTCGGTGATGCAGACGCTCAATTTAAATGTCCTATCTGTGGATCAGGGATGGTGATCAAGCTCGGTAAAGGAGGAAAGTTTCTTTCATGTAACAGGTACCCAGACTGTGAGGGCGCACTGACTCTCGAAGGTGTGGAAATTAAAAAAGATGAGCCAATTGGCAATGATCCAGAAACTGGTTTGCCGATTTTTATCATGACTGGACGCTTTGGACCGTATGTACAAATGGGAGAACGAGTAAAAGGTAAAGGTTCTAAGAGTGCGAAAAAACCAAAAATGTCGAGTATTCCAAAAGATAAAGATTTGAGTACAGTGACACTCAAAGATGCTTTGGTATACCTATCATTACCGAGAGTACTCGGGGTGCATCCGGTGACCGGAAGCCCGATCAGTGCCAACAATGGCCGCTTTGGTCCGTATGTAGTCCATGAAAAAGATTTCCGATCTCTCAAGACCGATGATGTGTACACCATTGAACTCCCCCGTGCGCTCGAAATATTTGCTGAAGAAAAGAAACGAAGAGGGTTTAAGAAAAAGGCAAAGTAGTTGACAAAAGCTTTTGGTCTGGTATGGTGATTTTGGGAGATCTAAATGACTATCTTGATAGGAGTTTTGTTTTTTTTAATCGGAGGTATTTTGGGGTTTGTCATTAGGGACAAGTACCACCACAAAAAGGCACTTGCGGATCTAAGACACCGTTTTGACGGCTGTCTTTTTATCAAAAACACGGACAGGTCGGATATATTTCCGACAACCTTCCCTGAGGTCTGCCGACACGTCGTCACACAGACACCCAAAGAAGAACAATGGGTCTTTCAAGAGTTAGACCGGCTCATCAACGAGGGAACACTTCGGGTTCACGTAGAAGATGACAAGAGAGTGTACTATCGAGTCATGCAAATATGAATTTTGCGGTCGCCGGAGAAATCCGGCGGCCTTTCGTTTTATATATCGCTTCCTTTTTTACCAAATATCACTACAATGGATACATGAACGACATACAAGACATCATCAGCCTCATCCCCTCTCCCACATCGGCAGATATTGCTTTGGTCAAAAAAGCCTACGATTTTGCTCAGCATGCACATCGAGACCAAGTGCGGAAAAGTGGTGAACCATATTTCAACCATCTTTTTGCCACTGCAAAAAACCTCGCCGAGCTTCAGATGGGTGCAACCACCATCTCCGCAGGACTACTCCATGATGCTGTCGAAGATGTCGGCGTCACTGGAGAAGAAATCGAAAAGGAATTTGGGAAAGAAATCCGCTTTCTCGTCGAAGGTGTGACCAAGCTCGGTCAGCTCAAGTACCGAGGTACCGAGCGATACAACGAATCCCTCCGCAAACTTTTTGTGGCGATGTCACAGGACATCCGTGTCCTCATCATCAAACTCGCTGATCGCCTCCACAACATCCAAACGTTGCAGTTTGTTCCCAAGGAAAAACAACTTCGTATTGCAAAAGAAACATTGGAAATCTACGCTCCACTCGCCTATCGTCTCGGTATCCGAAAACTCAATCGTGAGCTTGAAGATCATGCTTTCCAATACGCCCTCCCCGAGGAATACGAAAAAACTCTTAAACTCCTCAAGAACAAACGAAGTGAAGAGGAGGATATGCTTGAAAAATTTAACAAGTCACTCAAAAAAGAACTCGCTAAAAATGGAGTGACGAGTTTTCATATTGACCATCGTGTAAAAGGTTTGTATTCACTTTACAAAAAACTTAAACGAAAAGAAATGGATGTTGAAAAAGTCCACGACCTTCTCGCACTGCGTGTCATGGTGCCCACTGTCGCCGACTGCTACAAAGTCCTCGGTATTATCCATAGTGCATGGCGACCGCTCCCTGGGCGTATAAAAGACTATATCGCCTTTCCAAAACCAAACGGCTACCAAGCAATCCACACCACTATTTTTAATGGTGTCGGAGGCATTGTCGAAGTTCAAATCAAGACAGATGAGATGCAACAAGAAGCTGAATATGGTATTGCTTCGCATATTTCATACAAACAAAGTGGCGGCTCAAAAAAGAAAACAACAAATCCAAATCTTTTGTGGGTCAAAAAAATACTGCCTTTTTCTGAAACTCTCGAAGGAAATGCTCATATCGAATCAAAGAGAATAAATTTTGACGATGTTCCTAAGTGGGTAAAAGAGCTTGTGGAATACCACAATGATGCCGGCGCTACAGATACCGCTATCGATGAGATTAAGTCAGATTTCTTTGGAGAGCGTATTTTCGTCTTTACCCCAAAAGGTGATGTGATCGATCTTCCGAAAGATTCGACTGCGATCGACTTTGCATACAATATTCACTCCGATGTTGGTAATCATATTTCTGGTGCAAAGATTAATGGGAAGTTTGTCGCAATCACTACTACACTCCGCAATGGTGATCTTGTATTTGTAGAAACTCGCCCCAATGCAAAACCATCACGAAAATGGCTTGAGGTGGTAAAGACCACGATTGCAAAGAAACA
>CAYJEE010000015.1:0-12537 GCA_964369145.1 uncultured Candidatus Saccharibacteria bacterium | reverse complement strand
TGTACCCCTTTTATCGGAGACTCAGCTGCTTTGGTATTGATAATATCCAAAATCTTTTTAAGTTCTTCATCTGAAAAATATGCGATAGTGATACGTCCACCAGGACCTTCATTTTTCTTTTCGATAAATACACGAGTCTGGAGAGTGCGACCGAGCTTTTCTTCTGCTTCTCGTGTAATCGGATCAAGCATGTCGCCTTTGATACGAGCCTTCTCAAGGGCTATATGACGCGCTATACGCTCCGCCTCACGCACTGTCATACGACGCAGTATAATTTCCTTAAAAAGCGTATTCTGCTCTTCTGGACGGTCTCCGAGCATCAGAAGTGGGCGTGTGTGCCCTTCAGTGATTTTACCTGTTTTTACCGCTTCGAGCATGTCTTCAGGGAGTGCAAGCAGACGAAGTGAGTTCGTGACGTACTCACGACTCTTTCCCATCTTTTCACCGATAGTGACATGTTTGAAGCCAAATTGATCGACAAGTTTTTTGAATGCAAGTGCACGGTCTACCGGGTTTAGGTCTTCTCGTTGGAGGTTTTCGATGATTGCAAGCTCGAGCTTCATCAAATCATTTTCCTCACCTGTTTTAATAAGCACGGGCACCTGGAGTAGCCCTGCGAGCTTTGACGCACGAAGACGTCGCTCACCAGCAATAAGCTCATACTCTACTGCAATACCTCCATCTTCTTTTTCTACTTCTTTGCGAGTCACGACGAGTGCCTGGAGCACACCGTACTGACGGATAGAGTCCGCGAGACTTTTAAGTTGTAATTCATCGAACTCTTTTCGAGGTTGAAAAGGGTTTGGTTTGATTTTATCAACGTCGATCCAAAAAATTGAGTCTTGGTAAAATTGGCTCATACGAATATAGGAAATTAAAACACGAATGATTACGAATGAATTCTAATGCATATATAATACCAAGAAAGAATGGAGTGAACAAATTTTTTTATATAAGAAAAGACCCACGTTGCTTGCGCATTGTGGGCCGTCACTCCTTTCGGAGCCAGGTTTTCTTTTCCTTAGCAGGACTACTTTCGGCGAGGTTCTCCTATGAGCACTCCTCTTGAACCGTTTGACCGTCCAGGTCTCAGAAAACTGTTTTAAGTTGTCCTATTTGAATCCTTACCGAGTACAGCTTTCGTCTTCTCGGGCAATTCAAATAGCAAGTTGATATTGAATATTATCTCAGGTACCAATCAACGACGTCCTAAGATAAAGAGAGTTCACCATGACTCACATACTCCGCTTATGCCGAAGATAACTCTTACTAAAACTTCTTCGCTAAACTCTGTGAGCCAATCGTTATCCTTGGTTAATCATAGCACCTACTGTTTTATTTGTCAATAGATTTCATACTTTGTAAATAGATATGTGTATATATGGCTTAAAATATAGATATTATTAGGGTCACTTTGAATTTTGCCGAGGGAGAGAGTCTCGACCTCGAAATTTTCAATTCCGTCGAATTGAAAATTTCTGGTCACCGGATTATCGACAAGCACTGCTGTGCTCATCCTCCTTACTGGAGCAGTACACCTTGTCGATCTTTTGATTACAAAAGCTCTGGCAAGGTCTTGCGAAGCTGTAAAACAGCTTCTCACCGATAATCCGTTCGAGTCCCTCACGCAATGCTCTGCATTGCTCCTCGGCACATATAAAAAATCCCCTAAAGGGATTCTTTCATATGTGCCGAGGGAGAGACTCGAACTCTCAAGAGCTTGCGCTCACGACATTTTGAGTGTCGCATGGTTACCAATTTCATCACCCCGGCGATATGTAAAACAATACTGTAATTTAGACAAAAAATCAATTTTGGATTAGTATGGTCACATGTCGATAAACATCTGTTGATTGACTTCCGTCAGGGTTGGCATGCCTTGAGAAAAACGGATCGCTAGCCGTTTATGTGCAGGGTGGCAAGTAGTGATGAGCGAACGCCTCACCGGACCCTGCACATAAATGGTTTTTTTACACTCAAATGTCTAAACCAAAAGTTTTAGTAATTCTCGGACCCACAGCTGTGGGTAAGTCCGACCTTGCTGTAGAAATAGCTCGCCAATACAATGGTGAGGTTATTTCTGCTGACTCACGACAAGTCTACACTGGACTTGATATCGGCACTGGGAAAATTACGAAAAAAGAGATGCAGGGTGTTCCCCATCACCTGCTCGATGTGGTAAATCCTAAAAAAGTTTACAGTGTAGAACTTTGGAAAAAACATACTGAGTTAGCAATCAAAGATATTATCTCACGAGGCAAGCTCCCTATCATTTGTGGCGGAACTGGTTTTTACATACAGTCGATTGTCGATAATATTACTCTTCCTGATGTGCCAGCAAACAAAAACCTACGAAAAGAACTTTCTTTAAAAACTACAGATGAGCTTTTTGTATTACTTAAAAAACTTGATCCGAAACGCGCTAAAAATATTGATGCGAAAAATCCAGTTCGACTCATCCGCGCAATTGAAATTGCTCAAACACTCGGTAATGTACCTAAAGCAAAAAAAGTAAACAGCGATTATGAGTTTATCCAAATCGGACTCACACTCCCACTTGATGCTTTGCGTGAAAGAATCCGCACCCGCCTTCTTGCCCGAATGAAGAAAGGAATGCTCGCTGAAGCAAAAAACCTGCATGTGGAAGGGCTTTCATACAAACGCATGGAAGCACTTGGACTGGAATACCGACATCTCGCACGATATCTCCAGAAAAAAATCACCAAACAAGAAATGCTCAATCGACTCACCATCGAAATCGGCCAATATGCTAGACGCCAAATGCAATGGTTTAAGAGAGATGGAAGGATACACTGGCACTCACCGACTGAAGTAAAATTGATTCAAAAAGTGGTTGAGGAATTTATAAGAACTAGGTAGAAATTACTAGTAAACAATCTCGGGTTCCATTTCGATTTGCAGTCCAAATTTTTCTAGTACAGTTTTCTGTATTTTTTCAGATAAATCCAGTATTGGTTTTGTAGAAGATGAGGAAATGTTGATAAGTACAAGTGCATTTTTCTCATATACCCCCACTCCATTTTCTGAGTATCCTTTGTATCCGGCTTTTTCTATGAGCCAGCCTACTGGTACTTTATATCTATCTCCCGAAACAAAACATGGTATGTCTGGGAATTTCTCCAACAATTTTTCGTAGTGAGTCTTCTCAACAAAAACATTTTTAAAAAATGATCCAACACTCGGTATGATGCGAGGATCGGGTAATTTTTGTGAGCGAATTTTTTGAATAGTCTTTCGTATAAGCATACCCAGTGAATCTGTTGATTTTTGAGAGTGTATTTCTCCCAAAATATCCGCGACATGTGGATATTTTGGGATGATCGGCTCAGACTTTTGCAAAACAAACACCACAGATTCAATGATACATTTACCTTTTAATTCATTTTTAAAAATACTATCTCGATACGAGAACTTACAATCAAGAACAGGTATTTCTCTAAAATTATTTTGATCAAGATCAAAAACACGTACAACACTGATCGTATCTGAAACTTCCTGACCATATGCACCAATGTTTTGTACTGGAGAAGCCCCACATGTACCTGGAATCATGGAAAGCGCTTCAATTCCTGAAAAATTCCTCGATACAGCATATTCGACAAAATCATCCCACAAAGTTCCTGCTCCGGCCCGCAGAGTCACTGTCTCGTTATCTTCTTTGATAATATCGATACCTCGATTATCCATTTTTATCACAAATGAATCTTTTAACTGATCCGAAACTACAATATTTGACCCTTCACCAAGTGGAAATACAGAAAGATTTTGTGATTGAGCAAAATTTAGAGCTTCACGTAAGTCAGAATCAGAAACAACAACCGCAAAGTACGCGGCACTTCCGCCGAGACGCAATGTTGTGTAGCCTGCAAGAGAAATATTTTTTTGTATGTTCATATGTACTGCTTAGATTTATCCACAGCTTTTGTAAAGTTTATATCACAAATGATATAATATGTTTTGTATACATACAATATGAAAACACAACAAAGCACAAAGAAAATCGGAGTAATCATAAAACAAATGAGAGAAGATGCGGGACTCACTCAAGATGATTTTGCAAAAAAACTGAAAACATCACAAAGTGCAATTGCGCGTATGGAAAAAGGTGATCAAAACTTAACAGCTGAACTTTTATCAAAAATCAGCTCTCTTCTCGGCAAAAGTTTTGTAAAAGTGGAAAATACTACTGATGATTTTAAAATTGTAGGAGGCAAGACACTCTCAGGAACAATACAAACTAACACATCTAAAAATGGAGCTCTGGGGCTTTTCTGTGCTTCCCTACTCAACAAACAAACAACAACACTCCATGGCATTCCACGAATTGAAGAAATTTCTCGAATTATCGAAATTTTTGAAAGTATTGGAGTTAAAGTACAGTGGGCAGAGAAAAATACAGTACGGATCACTCCACCAAAAAAATTTAACCTAAGTAAACTGAACGCGGGTAGTTCTGGCAGAATACGCTCGGTTCTCATGATGATCGGTGCACTCATTCATTTTGAAAATGATTTTAAAATTCCCCACGCTGGCGGATGCAAAATGGGACAACGCACTATTACTGCACATAGATACGGCCTTGAGTCACTTGGGGTACGCATTACTACAAATGAGGAACATTACACTATTAAAAATACAAAACTAAAACCCGCAGACATTGTACTTTTCGAAGCATCCGATACAGCAACAGAAAATATCCTTATTGCAGCTGCTCTCATTCCAGGAAACACTACGTTACGTTTTACTCCACCTAACTACCAGGTCCAGGAAGTATGTTTCTTCTTAGAAAAATGTGGAGTAAAAATAGATGGAATCGGAACACATACACTTGTTGTCCATGGAGTGAAAGAAATCAACAAACCAATTGAATATTGGAATAGTGAAGACCCTACTGAATCGATGATGTTTTTGGCTGCCGCGATTGTGACTCTTTCAAAACTAAATATTACACGATGCCCGATCGATTTTCTTTCAATTGAACTTCTCAAACTTGAAAAAATGGGATTAAAATACACTAAAAGTAAGGTGTACTCAGCACTCAATGGACATACACGACTATGTGATATTACTGTGTACCCATCTAAACTTACTGCATTGAAAGACAAAATTCATGCCTCAGCATATCCTGGACTTAACACAGACAACCTGCCATTTTTTGTGCCAATCGCAACTCAAGCAAAAGGTACGACTCTCATCCATGATTGGATGTGGGAAAACCGTGCGGTATATTTTAACGAATTAAACCGACTCGGTAGCGATATTATTGTTGCAGATCCACACAGAGTATTTATAAACGGACCCACTGCGCTCAAAGGAAACCAAGTTGTGTGCCCTCCCGCACTTCGACCATCTATGATCATTTTGGTAGCAATGCTCGGAGCCACAGGAACTTCCATACTCCGAAATGTATACGCAATCAACCGAGGTTACGAAAATATTGCTGAGAGATTGAATTCAATTGGAGCAGAGGTGTCATTATTAAACGAATTCTAGATATGAAAAAAATAAGCGATCTCATACAAACTGTAGATATTCTAGACATAAGTGGAGACAGCGGAATTAATATTTCCTCTATATGTTTTGATTCACGAGAAGTGGTCCCTGGATCTCTTTTTGTTGCGATTCCTGGAAACTCAAAAAACGGAAGTGTTTTTATTCAAGACGCAATACACAATGGAGCATGCGTGATCGTGCATGAAAATGAACATACAGAAAAGATAGCAGGTATTACATATATCAGAGTACATGAAAGTCGAATGATACTTGCAAAGATTGCACAAAATTTTTACAACAAACCTTCGCAAAAATTAAAACTTATAGGTGTCACAGGGACAAACGGCAAGACAACTACTGCCACTCTACTCTTTACTCTTTTCCGATCTCTCGGATACAATGCTGCCCTGCTCTCCACTATCGAAAACAAGATTAATGATGAAGTTTTTGAAACAACTCATACCACTCCAGATCCCATCAAACTGGCAGAGTTTTTATCCAAAGCTGTATCAAAGGGATGTACCTATGCGTTTATGGAATGTTCTTCTCATGCTATACACCAGAAACGAATTTTTGGTCTACACTTTGCCGGGGTGATTTTCACAAACCTCACTCAAGACCATCTGGACTACCATAAAACGATGGACGATTATGCTAAAGCTAAGAAAGAATTGTTTGATACCCTATCAAATACAGCATTCGCCTTGGCAAATAAAGACGACCCCTCAGCCGAGTACATGCTTTCGGATACCCATGCAAAGAAATATTTCTTCTCAATCAGAGAAGACAACATTTCTGATTTTGTGTGTAAAATAGTAAATCAGTCAATGGAAGAAGTGGCTTTTTCTGTAAACGGCGATGTGCTACACACAAAGCTCCTTGGTCTTTTCAACACATACAACGTTGTAGGGATTTATGCCGCAGCCCTGCTTTTAGGTATCCCAAAGGAACAATTCATTTCCACTATCCCTCTTTTGTCTCCCCCGTCCGGCAGACTTGAATTTATGAAATCTCCTTCTGGCGTATACGCTATCGTGGACTACGCTCACACACCAGATGCGGTGTCCAACATCCTTTCAACACTGAAAACTTTAGTTTCCAATGAACACAAAATAATAACAGTTATTGGATGCGGCGGTGACCGGGATACTTCCAAACGATCCCCAATGGGAATTCTGTCTGTACATTCTTCTGACTTTACAATCTTTACTTCCGACAACCCACGAAGTGAAGATCCGCTCAAAATAATAGAGGATATGACAAAAGAAATCCCAAAAAACATACAAAATTATGAATGTCTAACAAGTCGATCTGACGCTATCTCTCGTGCATACAGCCTGGCGGCTCCAGGTGATATCGTACTCGTTGCTGGAAAAGGTCATGAGCACTACCAAATATTTTCAGATAAAACGATCCCCTTTTCTGACAAAGAAGAGCTGGAGAAAAACTTTACAAAGATATGAAAAAAACATTATATTCAACTGAATTTAAAGGTAAAAAGATTACTGTTATGGGACTCGGTGTACTTGGCCGAGGAATTCAAGTTACTAAATTTTTAGCAGAGTGTGGTGCAACACTGACTGTAACTGATCTGAAAGATGAAAAAGAGCTTGCTACTTCATTGAAGCTACTGAAGAAATATAATATTAGATACGTTCTTGGTAAACACGATATCAAGGACTTTGAAAATGTAGACTTGGTCGTAAAAGCCGCAGGAGTTCCCATGGATTCGATGTATATAGAGCATGCACGAAAATCAAAAGTTAGAGTTGTAATGGATGCTTCTCTTTTTGCAAAAATCGTGCAGGCAACAGAACCTCGAGTAACTATCATTGGTATTACTGGCACCCGAGGGAAATCAATGACAACTGCCCTTATATATCACATTCTCAAAGAAAACGAGGCGTATCTCAAATCAAAAATATATCTGGGCGGTAATATGCGCATGAAAGCAACACTACCTCTCCTTAAAGACGTGCAGCCTGGAGATACGGTAGTCCTCGAGCTCGATTCCTGGCAGTGTCAAGGATTTGGTGATGAACACATATCTCCTCATATCGCCGTTTTTACGAGCTTTATGCCTGACCACATGAACTATTACAAAGACAGTATGTCAAAATACCTGAAAGATAAATGTAATATATTTAAATTTCAGAAAAAAGAAGACGTACTGGTCACGAGCAAGAACACACTGAGTGTACTTCCTAAAAAGATAAAAAGTAATATACTACTCTCTGAAACAAAAGAAGTCTCAAAAATATCAATGCATATATTTGGAGACCATAATATTCAAAATGCATCATATGCATACACTGTTGCGAAGCACTGTGGATTATCGAAAGTGAGAATCATAAAAGCACTCAAATCATTTGTTGGCCTTGAGGGTCGCCTGCAGTATCTGGGCACAAAAAAAGGAGTTCACATTATCAACGACAACAACTCTACTACAGCTGACGCAGCTATAGCAGGAATTAGCGCAACACGTTCAACATACAAAAAATCAAATATTATTTTAATTGCTGGTGGCTCAGACAAAAATCTGGAACTTTCGAAACTTGTTAAAATACTTGGCACAGATTGTGCTCACCTCGTCCTGCTCTCCGGCAATGGATCCGAAAGACTAAAACAATACCTAGATATCTCCTATACAGAGACACATAATTTAAAAAGTGCAGTGACACATGCATTTGCGGTAGCAAAAATGGGAGATGCCATTTTATTTAGTCCAGGTTTCGCCTCGTTTGGAATGTTTAAAAATGAATATGACAGAAATGATCAATTCTTAGATATAATAAAAAAATGGAAATAAATCTAGATACAATCAAAAAGATTCATTTTATAGGAATCGGAGGCATTGGTATTTCTGCCATTGCTAGATTAATGCATATAAAAGGAAAAAGCGTTTCTGGCTCTGACGTGTCTCAGTCATTGGTGACCGAAGAACTTTCAAAACTTGGCATACAGGTAACTATCGGCCATAGAAAAGAAAATGTACCATCTGATGTGGATTTATTAATTCACACCATTGCTATCCCAGACTCCAATCCAGAAATTTTGGAAGCAAAATCTAGAGAGGTACAAACTGCCACGTATCCACAGATGCTTACCGTGCTTTCAAAGAACATGTACACGATTGCGGTCTCCGGCACACATGGAAAAACTACTACAACTGCGATGCTCAGTGATGTACTCATCGATGCACATTTTGATCCAACAGTTATCGTAGGTAGTCTCTTAAAAAATCCAAGTGGTACGAGTAGCAACTTGGTTGTTGGAGAAAGTAATTATTTTCTGGTAGAGGCTTGCGAATACAGACGTTCATTTTTAAATATATATCCAACAATCCTGATCATTACAAATATAGACGAAGATCATCTAGACTATTATTCAGACATCACAGATATTCAATCCGCGTTCAGAGAACTTGCCTTAAGAATTCCAAAGTCTGGAGCTATTATTTGTAATCCTTCAAGTCATTATCTGGGGCCTGTTCTAGAAGGATTGCAGTGTAGTATTATTGACTACACAAAATGTAACGAACAGAAGTTTCCTCTTAAAATCCCTGGCGTTCACAACCAAGAGAACGCGGCGGCAGCGTATGGAGTCGGAAGTTTTCTCCATATTGAAAAAGAGAGTATAATTTCTTCACTCAAAGGGTTCAATGGAACATGGAGAAGATTTGACCTAAAAGGTAAAACAAAGAACGGTGCTACTGTATACGATGATTATGCCCACCATCCACATGAAATCAGTGCCGCTTTGCAGGGACTCAAGGAAATGTATCTAGATATAAGACGAATTGCTGTTTTCCAACCTCATCTGTTTAGTCGAACCAAGTCACTCTTTACAGAATTTTCTGAGAGCTTCGATATGGTCGATGAGGTATATATATTGCCCATCTACCCTGCCCGTGAAGCATTTGATCCTTCGATCACCTCTGAAATGCTTGTTGAAAAGATAGGGGCAAAAGGTCATTTCATCCCAACTCACGAGAAAGCCGTTGAAATTATACAAGAGTTTGATAAGAACACGGTAGTTATGTTAATTGGGGCCGGAGATATATACACCATCAGTTCCCAAATCGCGGAATAATACTATACTGACTCAAAACACAATGGATGAACTTATAAAAAAAATAGAAAAAAATAACTATCATATTTCAACCGATACCCGGAAAGATATTTCGGGATCTGTGTATTTTGCGCTCAAGGGCGATAATTTTGACGGGAGCCAATTTGTACAACAAGCGTTGGATAAAGGAGCAATTGCGGTAGCTACAGAGGATACAAGCAAAGCTGGAGAGAATGTATATATAGTAGAAAATGTGCTCCAGAGCCTCCAGAAGCTCTCAAGTCTATACCGAAAATCTTTTAGCATCCCCATCATTGCTCTCGGCGGGTCAAACGGTAAAACAACAAGCAAAGAGCTGCTTAAAAAAACCCTAGGTCAGAAATATAAAGTACACGCCACCGAAGGTAGTCTCAACAACCATATCGGTGTCCCACTTTCGCTTTTCTCAATGCCTCGTGACACAGAGATTGGCATTTTTGAAATTGGAGCAAACCACCCCGGCGAACACCTCGAGCTTTTAAACATACTCAAACCTACTCATGTAGTCGTGACCAATAACGGCATGGACCATTTGGAAGGTTTTGGTTCGCCAGAAGGAAGTAGGAAGGCTAACAAAGAAATTTACGATTGGGCAAAGGAAAATGGAGCGAAGGTTTTTGTACACAAAGGACATACTGACTTACTGGAAGACTCTAGTGAAACTGAGCAAATTTTGTATCCAGACTACGTCCTGAAAAATACTCCAGGAACTTTTCTTTCATTTACTTGTGACGGTATTTCGTATACAACTCAAATGATTGGAAACTATAATAAAGAGAATGTCGAACTTGCTGTATCAATTGCTGAATATTTTGATGTAAAAAGAGAAGACTCATTGCAGGGAGTCAGTGACTATACTCCGAGTGCACGTCGTTCACAGTTTATCCAAAAAAATGACATTGATTTTATTGTCGACTGCTACAATGCAAACCCGACCAGTATGAGGCTTTCTTTGGAAAGTTTTCTTGCTTCGGATGCGCCTTCAAAAGGAGTAATTCTCGGAGACATGCTTGAGCTTGGAGATTATGCAGACGAGGAGCATAAAAAAGTAGTCGAGTCTGTGCTCGCAACCCCACTTGCTACTCGTGTATTTATTGGTAATTTTTTCAAAAAAGCACTGATCAATGTCTCTGGGGATTTCATCTGGTTTGAGACAAGCGAGGAAGCTAAGTTCTGGTTTACCGAACAAAAATTTGAAGGTTTTACATTTTTATTGAAAGGCTCTCGGGGAGTGAAGGTGGAGAAGATTTTGGATATGTGATTTAATGGATAAGGAGAGTGCTATGAACCAAGTAGCTAAGCTTTGTCCTTACTGCCCCATAATCCCAGGTGTACAACCTGGCATCATCACCGGATCTGGAATGTGTGAAGTGTGTGCTGAAGAATGTGGACCTACCATAGTGGTTGTACCCGTTCTGATCTCTGTGCCATCTCACAACCTCGCAATCCGTTAATTAACGACCTGCCCCTGCAACATAAAGACCTGCAAGCAGGTCTTTATGTTATATATTCTGCGGGCGGTGGAAGAAGTTCGACCTCGAATTTTTTAAAATCGTCATTTTAAAAAATTCTGTACCACAAAGGCATTCTATTTTCATTAATGAAAATAAGTCGATCACCAGATTGCCGACACGGCGTGCTCGCCGCGTAAACCGGCAATCTGTTCGATTCCTCACGTAAAAGCCTAAAAGGCTTTTACTCACCTTACTGCGGGCGGTGGAGGAATCGAACCCCCGACAGCTCGTTTGGAGTGAGCTGTTATACCACTTAACTAACCACCCAATATTTACTAATAGAGTAACAAAAAAACGCCCTTTTGGCGAATTTTTGTAAAACTTTTATTTCTTTGTTTCTTTGAAAGACACTCGTTTTCGGAGTTTTTTACTGTATTTTTTGAGTTCGATTTTGCGTTCTACAAGCTTCTTGTTTTTAGAAGTCCAGTATACCTCGCCGCTCTCTTTGTTTCTCAATGGGATGAGTCGATCTTGTGATGACATAAATATATTCGTTTAGTGAGACTACTATACACAAAAATGGGTAGAAAGGCAAATTGACACCAGTATTTTAATGGTGTACCGTGTGTTATGGATAATCTTGTACGCGATATCGCGACACACACTCAGTTATATGAGGAAACCCTGACTCCAAAAATCCTCGTGTGAGGTATGCATACTAGATTGACTTAACATATAAGGTGTCTGAGATGAGTGTATTCATAGACCAGAATATGAAGGCCTACATCCTGACAAAAAGACGAAGAGTCTAAAGAGCAAACTGCTCCGTACCAAAGCGTGACGAAGTCTCATGGTAGACGGGGGTACAACCTTATAGATGTTACTGCTTTTGCAAGAAGCAATAAGATCAAGTTTTTATAGTATGCATATATGCAGGAAGCCGCCACGTAGGCGGTTTTTTCTATATCAGAAAAAGAATTTGGAAGCCGGGAATTAGTTCCGAATCCTTCACGCAAACCTCTCCCAGAGGTTTGCTCCGGCGCACAAATGAAAAACCACTTTCTGGGTTTAAATTCGGGAAGGAGTTTCGAAACTTACAGTTTCTGTACACCTGTTCTGTTTTTTGTTTGTCGCCGCACCACAAGAGTACTTCCAATTTCTAATCGCTCTGCTCAAGAAATTTGGGTCGCTCACAAAAAACTATCACAGGTTTTTAAGCTAGGAAGGATTCTTCCGCGAGTCAAAATTTTCCGTCGAAAATTTTGCTCGTGTCCGCAGCTCGCGACCCATCGTGCTCGATGGGTACCCCGCTCCGCTTTTCGAATCCTTCACGCAAACTTCTCCCAGAGGTTTGCTCCGGCGCACAAATGAAAAAGCCCCTTTCGGGGTTTTTCATTTGTGCGCCGGGAAGGATTCGAACCTTCGTAGGCCGAAGCCGACAGATTTACAGTCTGTTGTA
>CAYJEE010000014.1:11713-17613 GCA_964369145.1 uncultured Candidatus Saccharibacteria bacterium | reverse complement strand
TTCGATCCCTACACGAAGATGTGCTTCGGCACATCTTCTCCGCGGAGCAAATAAAAAACACCACGAGGGTGTTCTTTTATTTGCTCCGCGGGTAGGGATCGAACCTACGACCAAGCGATTACATGTTTTCTCTCATTACTGAAAGCATGGACTATATCATCTCCATATCCTTTTGGACTTAGGAGTGAGGCGCTTCCTGGGCTGTTACACCGAGTACTCTCTTGCGAGATAGTCTCTACACCTTCCTTGAAATTTCTCTCAAGGCTTGGCTCGGGATTGCCCTGGTTTTTACACCTGTGGGTTTCCCCGAATTCACCTCATTTGTCAACTTAGATTTCTCTAAGAAGCTGCAATTTTTACAGTCGCTTGCTCTACCACTGAGCTACCGCGGAATGTGGTATCGAATTCGTATTCGATACAGAAATAGTATCAAAAATACGATAGATTGCAAACCTTTATTACCCTTGATTTGCTTGATATTGCATAAAAGGTAATCTGCCGCACTTTTTAAAAAAGGAGTATACTGTACCCAAGGAAGTTACCTCATAACTTCTTCACCTTACTCAACTAATATATCTTTTATGGAATTTAAGAACATATACTACATAATTATTGGCGTACTTTTTGGACTCTTACTTTCTTCCCTGTTCCCTTCTATCATGTCTGATTCACAGACTGGTTCTTGTAAACATATGCGTGGTCAACATGAAATGTCTGATTGTGCAATGATGCACGATGGGGCAATGAATATGCACAGCATGATGAATGGAATGATGATGGGCTTAGATGGAAAAACAGGTGATGAATTTGATAAAGCATTTCTTTCTGAAATGATTGTGCATCACCGAGGTGCAGTGACTATGGCAGAAGCAGTACTAAAAAATTCACAACGAGCAGACCTCCTCAAACTCGCTCAAGAGATTATCACCGCACAGACAAAAGAAATACAAATGATGGAAGGCTGGCAAAAGATGTGGTTTAAATAACAAACGAAATATTTCAAAAAATTTTAAATACTAATAATTGTAGTATTATATAGACATGGAAGGAGCTCCTGATATGTACCCAACAAATCCTGAAAAAAACCTCAGAGAGCTGCATACACTACCAAGCTTCGTGATGGCACAAGAGCAAAATTCTGGGCACAAAGAGGTATTACAAAAGAATAATATAATTTAGAGCATGAAAACACCCGTCACCGTAGAAACGTTACTCAACGCACCAATCGAAAAAATTTGGGAATACTGGACTGCACCCGAGCATATTACACACTGGTGTTTTGCCTCTAACGACTGGTGCGCTCCACGCGCCACTCAAGACCTCACAGTTGGCAAAGAATTTACCACTCGTATGGAAAGTACAGACGGCACACACGGTTTTGATATGAAAGGAACTTATACCGCCATCGAAAAATATAAGCTCCTTGAATACATCATGGAAGACGGGAGAAAAGTAAAAGTTGAGTTTGTACCAGAAGGAGATGCGTATAAAGTAATAGAAACTTTTGATCCAGAAGATGAAAACCCACCTGAAATGCAAAAGCTTGGTTGGCAAGCGATCTTGGACAATTTCAAAAAATACGTAGATCAAGCCTAGTGTATAACCTTGCACAAAAAAACCGCTTTTGAGCGGTTTTTTGTTTTCTATTTTTTCATAAACCCTTCGAGTGCTTTGAGTGCTTCCACCGGTACCATGTAGACCACTGTATTGCTCTGATCAGAAGACATGTCATTTATCGACTGGAGTGTGCGCAAATGAAGTGCTCCAGGAGTGTGTGCGAGCATTGCTGCCGCCTTTGCGATATTTTCTGATGCAGCGAGCTCCCCCTCTGAGTTTATAATCACCGCTCGCTTCTCACGTTCCGCTTCTGCTTGCTTACCGATTGTGCGCTCCATTTCTGCAGGCAAGCTTACATCCTTAAGCTCTACATTTTGCACCTTGAGTCCCCACGCATCTGTCTCTTTATCCACAATCTCCCGGATTCGGTCTGCAATCTTGTCTCGACTTGAGAGAAGCTCGTCGAGCGTCACTTCACCGACAATATTTCGCATTGTAGTCTGTGCATACTGAGAAATCGCATATTTGAAATCCTCCACTTCAATAATCGCCTTTGCCGCATCACTCACTCGATAGTAGATCACCGCATTTACTTTTACTGATACGTTGTCTCGGGTGATGGCATTCTGATCGGGCACATCGACCGCTTTTGTACGCACGTCAACTTTCTGAGAAGTCTGAATAATCGGCCAGACGATTCTCCATCCCGGCTCCATGATCGAAGTAAACCGACCAAAGGTAAACTTAATCCCTCGCTCGTATTGATTGATCTGACGAATACTTGAGATAACCAAGAAAAACAAAATAACATAGATTGGATATAACATATTGTGTAATTAGTGAATACCTCTATAATACAACAGAAGAAAACAATCATCTAGCCCCACTTCTCTGATGGAGATATGGTAGTATTGATACTATGCATACACACGATACTCATCGCATAAGCCGTCATTTCCCCTTCACAAAGGGGTGGATTGCACTCGTAAGTATCGGGGTGCTCGGTACAGGATATCTCGGGTATTACTCGTACACCCTCACTCAGGCCTACCAGACGACTTCACGAGAGCTTGCATCTACCACCCAAGCTCTTTCTCAAACCATTGCGCAACTAGAAGAATCTCTGAGCTCCGCTCATATCGAAAATACCGACTTACAAAGCGCGCTTCGTACAGAACAAGTCCGCAATGATTCATACGAACAACAAATCGCAACAATCTCTTCTACCGTCGGCGATCTGTATAAACTCAGTCAAACCGACAAAGAGCTTCTTCAAAAATATTCAAATGTATACTTTCTCAATGAAAACTACATACCAGCATCTCTGTCTGATATCGGAACAGAGTATCTCGCACGAGCTGAAAAACCTGAGAAAATCCACACTACGATTAAATCTTACCTGGAAAACATGATCCGGGATGCACGAAGTAACAACATTCCCCTCTCAGTACTTTCTGGATACAGATCATTTGGAACACAAGCAAACCTCAAGGCAAACTACAAAATCCAATACGGCACCACCGCAGCCAACAAATTTTCTGCTGACCAAGGTTACTCAGAGCACCAACTAGGAAGCACGATTGATTTTACCACTCCGCAAAACGGAGAAGACTTGGGGGCTTTTGAAAAATCTAGCGCCTACCCATGGCTTCTCGAAAACGCTCACCGATACGGCTTTGTACTTTCATACCCAAAAGGCAACAAATTTTATACATTTGAATCATGGCACTGGAGATTTGTCGGTGTAGAGCTTGCAACAAAACTCTATACAGAGAAAAAATATTACTATGATCTCGACCAGCGAGAAATAAACGCATACCTCAGTAAAATTTTTAACTAACAAAAATCACCCCTTGGTTGCACGCGGGGTGATTTTCGTATTTATACATCCATCATACTTACATAATCTTGTCACCTCGTATCAGTCGGATGAGAATCATGATCACTGCGATTACGAGTAACATATGAATAAGTCCGCCAATAGTATACGATGTCACAATACCGAGAAGCCACAATACGATTAAAACAATTGCAATTGTCGTAAGCATACTATTGATTTGTATGGAACATTGCTGGCCAAGTCACACTCACGTTTCCTGACTGGTCAGTAGTGTAGATCATATAGTAGTAAGTTGTATTTGACTGCAAATTTTGTATTGATACAGTCTGTGAAGTTCGCATACTTTCATCAGTCATCGCGATATTTCCACTTACATCGACAGAATTAACACGTTCATATGTAATCAATGGGCTTGTACTGTAGTACACAACACCTTTTGCATATTCATTTGTATTCCAGCTTACTGAAGCATAGTTTGTACCCAGGTTTACATTGACCCCAGTAATCATCGGTGCCGCTGCACCACTAGTCACCACAGTTCCTGCAGCTATCTGTGCATTAAGTACAGGAAGTGTTGCGGGTCCTACTCGTCCTACAGATGCAATACCGTTTCGAGTCTGAAAGTTTGCAACTGCTGATTTTGTAAGGAAACCGAAGTAACCAGTAATCAGACCCTGAGGATAAATCGTAGCGTCTTTAGCAAAAAATGTTTGCATCATTGATATATCAGATCCTGACATACCTGTTTCCAATTGACGATTAATCGCATCTGCGTATGACACTGTCGGAAGAAGCACGAGCATAAGCGCACTTACAAGTATGCTCGCTTTAAGCGTTGTTTGTTTCATAGAAAAATAAATTAGAAATTAAAAGAAACGGGCAAACCAATATCTACAATACATGTCGTGATAATTTCATTATGGGATTGGGTTAGAGTATCGCCATAGTCGACTATGAACATGAAAGTGATATGCAATAAGATATATTTGCGACTTAATTATTATATAATAAATATTGACAATAAACAATTAAAATTGTTTTATGACACACTTATCCACCTTCACCTAATATAAAAAAAACGACATGCGTCGTCTTTTATATAACTCTATAGATTTATGGGCAAACCGTCGCTACACCAAGCACGTTGGGATGACCTCTCCCTACACCAGACCCATCGACGCACCAATAGTTATTTGCTCCGTCAGCAACCTTCAATGGAGACGATACTGCCCAGTCTGTAGCGTTGCTGTTGCAGGTAGTCGTACCTCCGCTTGCAAGATCTGCAGCTCCTCTAATTTTTAAAATCTGCGTATCAGCACACACCCCAGTATAACCAGTCGGTGATGAATCATAGTACACTTCCGCTTGAGCACGAAGTGAATTCATATTCTGCTTGATTGCAGCATTCGCACCTTTTCCTCGTGCAGTATTGAGCGACGCAAGCACCACAGAAGAAAGTATTCCGATAATTGCAATTACCACCAAAAGCTCAATGAGTGTAAATCCACGTATAAGTTTCATAAATAAATAATACTATGGACACACACTCCCCGCGCCAAGTGGGTTTACATGCCCTTTTGACGTGCCCGTGCTGTCCACACACCAATAATTGTTGCCATTTTCAGGAACCTTAAGTGGCACTGAAATTGCAAACGAAGTCATCCCTACACCTCCGCCTGTTCCGCACACATCTGAAGTACTATTTCCTTGACTTATCTGGCTTGCCGCATCAGCAAACTTAGTAATTGCAGCATTACTACAAATTGCCGGGGAGTTGAATGGACCATATTCATACAAAAGCTGAACTTGAGACCTCATATTGTTCATATTTGACTTAATGGCTGCATTTGACCCCTTGCTTCGAGAACTGTTGAGGGCACCAAGTACAATAGATGACATCATGCCAATGATTGCAATCACTACCAAAAGCTCAATGAGTGTAAATCCTCGTGACATAAAAGTATATATACTATATCACACCCTTATTTATAAAAATGTGTACAATCCACAGGTATGTTATATAATGGACGTATTATAAAAAGAACAATATTATTATGTTACAAGGATTTAAACAATTTATTTTACGAGGCAATGTGGTGGACTTGGCAGTCGGTGTAGTAATCGGAGGAGCGTTTGGTGCAGTAGTAAACTCTTTAGTGGCTGACATCATGACGCCATTGATCGCCGCAATCTTTCAGGCACCTGATTTTTCAGGACTTTTCTTTACACTCAATGAAAGTAAATTTATGTATGGAAAATTCTTTAATGCACTGATTTCATTTACCATTGTCGCTTCATCAATCTACTTCTTTGTAGTGACTCCTTTGAATCGACTCACCACATTCACGAAAAAAGCAGAGGTACCTGCTGAACCTACAACAAAAACATGCCCTGAATGTATCTCTGAAATACCAAAAGAGGCACGAAAATGTAAGCATTGTGCGACATTAATCTCTTAACGGTAATCCGTTTTAGAGATTAATTAGTACCCTTGTGGTGCGAC
>CAYJEE010000014.1:0-11613 GCA_964369145.1 uncultured Candidatus Saccharibacteria bacterium | reverse complement strand
TAATCTCTTAACGGTAATCCGTTTTAGAGATTAATTAGTACCCTTGTGGTGCGACATTAATCTCTTAACGGTAATCCGTTTTAGAGATTAATTAGTACCCTTGTGGTGCGACTTTGTTTTCTTAGAAGTACTCTTCTTAGAAAACAAGAAGTACCCTTGTGGTGCGACATTAATCTCTTAACGGTAATCCGTTTTAGTACCGCTCTCGGGTATCAACTGCTGTTGAAAACAAGAAGTACCCTTGTGGTGCGACATCATTTGCTTAGAAGCACTCTTCTGATCACTAACAAAAAAACCTCCGCAAGGAGGTTTTTTGATGGATTCTTAAAACACCAAAGCTACCAAGCAGCTCCCGGTGATGAACCTACACAAGTCGTTGCAGTAGCTGCAGTTGGAGCAAGTGTTTTTTGGATTGATGTACCTGTACTATCAACACACCAGTAGTTTGTTGGTGTAGAACCTTTTGCAAGGTTTACCCATGCAGCCCATGCACCAGCAGAGTTTGTACATGATATAGTCACAGCGTTGTTTGCTGTCGATGTCCATGTCAAACCCTCAGCACTTGCTGCAGCGGCAATCCCTTTTACCACATTCGCATTAGCACATACAGTGGCATAACTATTTGGTGTTACTGAATCATATACAATTTCAGCTTGAGCGCGGATATTATTTAAATTACTTTTTGCTGCAGCGTCAGCACCCTTCCCTCGTGCAGTGTTAAGTGATGCCAACACAACAGAAGAAAGAATACCGATAATGGCAATCACCACCAGCAACTCAATCAATGTAAAACCTTTTCGCATATTTTTATTATTTAAAATGAAAATTCTTGTTTGAAATGCAACTCAGGTAACATACAAATATATGAGAAAAGCATTCAAGCATTTGAGCATTTTTGACCGAGATCGGATCGAAGCTCTGCTCTCCAAAGGTCACTCAAAAAAGGAAATATCAGAGGTACTTGGAGTACACAAAAGCACCATCACTCGAGAGATCGAGAGACGGAAGAAAGAGAGTGGTACGTACTCCGCAACAAGTGCAGAACAGAAAGCAGGGGTGCGGAGAAGTAATTCAAAATATCAAGGTATGAAGATTGAACAGAACTCCTTTCTTCGAGCACATATCATCAAGGAGATGAAGGTGTGTCGATCACCCGACGAAATTGCAGGAAGAATGATTCGAGAGAAGTGGAGTATCCGAGTATCATCTGATGCGATATATCGATGGCTTCGAAGCCCTTTCGGACAGAGGTACTGCAAGTACCTCTGTACCAAGAGATGCAAGAAGAAGCCACATACAGACAACAAACGTCACACCATACCTAATATGGTCAGTATACACAGCATTCCAGAGGATGCATGCATCAGAACACAAGGAGACACCATGCTCTCTCCCAAGAAGGTATCGAAAGCAAGTGCGGTCTTGGTGGGGTGGGTGGACTGCAAACTCCTCAAAGGAGATCGAGTACAAAGTCTTCGACCAAAACACACACTCCGAGTGATGAAGAAAATACACAAAGAAAACAACAGTGATCTCATGATTCTTGATCAAGGTATTGAGAACCAATATCATGAAGAGTTTGGGATACCAACATACTTCTGTGATCCTGCCTCTCCAAGACAGAAACCATTCATTGAATGTAGTATTGGACTGACTCGAAGATGGTTCTTTCCGAAAGGTACAGACCTTTCGAAAGTGAGGAGTGAAGTGTTCAAAGAAAAGATTGAGATACTGAACAACAAATACAGAAAAACGCTCCAGTATCGGAGCGCCAATGAGGTTGCGAGAGAATGTGGTATATTGAAGTGATTAAAAGCAAGAAAGTTGCATTTCACTCCAGAATTTACAAAACCATAGTAATACATATATAATAACATAAAAGAATGCTTGTATAGTAGATAAAATCCACAGGTATAAAAAATCAGGGCGCCGCGACATTGTCGCAGCGCCCTTTTGAGTTTTAAACGACAAACAGAGACTCCGTAGGGAGGCCTGCGTAGTTTTCAATATCAAGGATGATGTCCAATTCGGGCTGGCTCGCATCGATGACATAGATCACACGACCACAACTACTGACGTAGTTTTCGATAGACGAGATATGATCTTCAAACTCCCGTAGACGCCGCTGTCGACTCTCCTCCTTCTTGTCATCGACCCGCTTCTCATCGACTGGTGCTCCTTTTGCACGAGCAATCATTCGATTGTTACAGGTATCGGGAACCACATCAAGCAGGAAAATGAACACCATGAAGCCGAGACGTTCTAGAAGATTCAGCAGAAGTCTCATTTGCTCAGCGGTACGGGTGCATCCGTCGAACACAATGTTTTTTCCGTCAGGAACAAGAAGAATTTCGTCCGAAATAGCAGTCCAAACGAACTCATCGGGCAACAACCCTCCATTGTCTTTTACCTCGCTAAGTTCTCTGACTCGAGCCGCAAATACAGGATCGACCCTCTTGCGCCGTTCGAAAATTTTAGACGAGCACAAGTGAACAAATCCATGTTTTTGCTTCAAATTTTCCGCCGCGGTACCTTTTCCAGATCCAGGTCGACCAATAAATACAAAAGCTAATTGACTCACACATCCTCCAAAAGAACTAAATTTAAACTCCGTACCCGAAATATAATACAAGAAAACAAACTCATGTCAATGAGTTTGTTTTGGAATTTTTAGATTAAACTTTTCCCCGTCATCGAATCCGGCACCGTGAGTCCAAGTACCATGAGCACCGTCGGTGCAATATCAGCGAGTGTACCATCATGAATCTTTAATTCAGCATCAGTCAGAACTGCCGGCACAGGATTGATCGTATGAGAGGTATGCTTTTCTCCCGTTACCGGGTCGATATTTATTTCTGCATTCCCATGGTCAGCTGTGAAAAACACAGCGCCCCCTACTGCATTCATCGCTTCTACCACTCGCCCAAGCTGTCTATCCACCTCTTCTACCGCTTCGATAATCGCAGGTACGTTGGCAGTGTGTCCCACCATATCAGCATTCGCAAAGTTTACGAAAATAAAATTCGTCCCTGCATTGATCTGCTCAATGGTCTTATCAGCAATAGCTTCTGCTCGCATCTTTGGAGCCAAGTCGTGAGTCTGCACATCCTTTCGACTATCAAGTAGGATATGTGTTTCTCCTGGATACTCCCCTTCAAAACCACCGTTTAGAAAGTACGTCGCATGAGGAAACTTTTCCGTCTCCGCAATATGTGCCTGAGTCATACCTGCATCAGAAACTTCTTTTGCAAGTGTGGTGTCGATCTTGATCGGAGGAAAAGCAACGAGACATTTAAACTCTGCGCTGTATTCTGTCAGTGTTGCAAAGCAAATATTGTGAGTACTTTCTTTTTCGATAAGCTTTTCTGAAAGCATACGTGCACGGTCTGAGCGGAAGTTGAAGAAAAACACAGCATCATTGTCTTTGATAGCACAGTTTTCACCGTTGAGGTCAGTACAGACAATCGGCTCGATATGTTCATCAAGACTCTTGTTTCCGAGATTTTGCTTATACAAATCTTCGAGATATGCGGATGGTTTGATCGTACAGACATTTCCTTTACATTCGAAAAGCGCTTCTTCTGTTTTCTTCAAACGATCCCAGTTGTTATCTCTGTCCATAGCATAAAAACGTCCTGAAATAGACGCAATAAATGCATTACCTACTTCATCGAGCACAGCCTCTAGCTTTTTCATAAATTCACCTGCACTTTGTGGCGCTGTGTCTCGTCCGTCGGTAAAGACGTGAATCGCTACTTTCTTGATACCTGCTTTATGTGCCGCTCGCAAAAACGCAAAAAGGTGTTCCTGGTGAGAATGCACTCCACCGTTTGAGACGAGACCGAGCGCATGCAGCACCGAGTTGTTATCTATAACGTGCTGAAAGAGCGCAGTGAATGCAGGATTGTTTTCATACTCTCCTGTATCGATTGATTTTTGAATACGGACAAGGTCTTGGTCAAGCGGTTTACCGGCACCGATAGTCATGTGCCCCACTTCACTGTTTCCCATCTGCCCTTCGGGGAGCCCTACAGCGAGACCACTCGCTTGCAAAAGTGAATGCGGATACATATCCCAATATTTTTTAAAGTTTGGTGTGTGAGCAGCTGCCACTGCATTGTCTTTACTGTCTTCCCGATATCCCCAACCATCCAATACTATTAGTGCTACTTGTTTGTGAGTTTTCATATGCCCATACTATAACGCAAAAAATCAAAAAAACGTAATATTGACACACATGAAGTCATACGGTAGTTTGAATGAGAAATTTGTTCTTCAAGGAGAAATTGTGACAAAAGAAGTTCGACTAAAATTACGCCGTGAAAAAAATACCAAAAAACAATTCCGGCGACTGGAACACCAAATCCATTCCCAATCTGTTGACCCTGACATCAAAGTAACCAAAGCGAGCGGAAGATTCTGGCGCCAATGGGACCACAGGGCTCAAAAATGTCTGTGACTCTCACGAGTCACAGACATTTTTCTTTATAAACTTTTTTCTAGATGATTAAACTGTAAATGCTTTCTTTCCTGCAAACACCGCTTTCTTTCCATGAGATTCTTCGATTCGGAGAAGTTGGTTGTATTTTGCTGTTCGCTCTGAACGACAGAGTGATCCTGTCTTGATCTGTCCAGTTCCGAGACCCACCACGAAGTCTGCGATAGTTGTATCTTCTGTCTCACCTGATCGGTGTGACACGACAGATGTGTACCCTGCATTTCGAGCCATAGTGATCGCGTCGATTGTCTCTGACACAGTACCGATCTGGTTGAGCTTGATCAAGATTGAGTTTCCAGATTTCTCATCGATACCTTTTTTGAGTCGGTTGATATTTGTTACGAAAAGGTCATCTCCAACAATCTGAGTTTTCTTTCCGAGAGTTTTTGTCATGAGTGCGTATCCTGCCCAGTCGTCCTCTGAAAGACCATCTTCGATTGAAACGATTGGATATTTCGCAACCCAGTTTGCATAAAATGCCACCATTTCTTCTGTAGAAAGCACTTTACCTTCTGAAGTGAGGTGATATTTGCCGTCTTTATAGAATTCACTTGCCGCTGCATCGATCGCAATACTGATATCTTTTCCTGCGACGTAGCCTGCATTTTTGATTGCTTCGAGGATGATTTCAATCGCTGCTTCGTTGGTTGGGAGTGTCGGAGCGTATCCACCCTCATCTCCTACTGTTGTAGAAAGTTTCTTTGCTTTCAAAAGTTTCTTCAATTCATGAAATACTTCTGTACCCCACTGAAGCGCCTGAGCAAAAGACTTTGCACCGACTGGCATTACCATAAATTCCTGAAGGTCAGTTGAGTTGGCTGCGTGAGCGCCACCGTTGAGAATGTTCATCATCGGAAGTGGAAGTCGCACCTCTTTTGTCTTTGAAATATCTTTAAAGTATTTCCACAATGGCTTTCCGAGAGACTCTGCCTGCGCCTTTGCAAAGGACAGAGAGACACCGAGGATAGCATTTGCCCCAAGCTTTCCTTTGTTTTCTGTACCATCGAGGGCGATCATCGCCATGTCGAGTGTTTTCTGATTCCACTCTTTACCTTTGAGCGCTTTTAGAAGTGGACCATTTACGTTTGCAACTGCTTTGAGTACACCCTTACCACCGTATCGCTTTTTATCTCCGTCTCGAAGCTCTACCGCTTCATGACTTCCTGTCGATGCACCAGAGGGCACTGCAGCCCGACCAAAAGAGCCGTCTGCCAAAGTGAGGTCGACTTCTACAGTCGGGTTTCCTCGTGAGTCAATAATCTCTCGTGCAACTATTTTTGAAATTTTAGCCATTGTGTTAGATATTAATTTTTAAACAACGGGAGTATTCTAACACTGTTGAATAAAAAAGAAAAACACACTTGCGGTAGCAAGTGTGGATTTAAGATTAATGAACAAGATTATGATGTATTATTCTTTAATCTTCAATCCAGAATCATTTATCTTGGCATTGTCCCCCGCCACATTATGCTGAGCAAAGATCACCCGTTTTACATTTTCTGGACACGACACATAGGTCATATAAAAATCTTTACTATCTTCTGCTGCTGTCTGCACTCTGATATTTCCAAAATCAAGCCATGTCGCAATAAAGCCTTTGACCTCCACAGTCACATCCTGGATTTTATCGAACCGAAGGTTTGAAACCTCCCGATGGAAAATCCTTTGTTGATCAATATCAATAATACGCTTTTCGGTCACATACCAGACGTCGAGATAATATTTTGTCCATGTGATGATAAATGAAAGCCAAAAAGACAAGAGCCAGAGGAGATAAAATAAAGCGATTATTTTTATTATCGGACCAGAAGATAGAGCTTGGATAAACGGAAAAGAAAACATATGCGCAAGAATATAGAGCATAAGTGGGAGTGCAGAAAAAAACATAAATGAAATCACGTGTCCGATAAATACAATCCAGTGTCGGCGGACCTCGAGGAGAATATGCTCGTCAGAATCTAGATGTAAAATAGAATAATTTGCCATACAGTTATAAAGAAAGTGTTAATGCAAAAAGTAATCCAAAGAAAAACAATGACACGACAGTAAAAACAAGCTTCGCCAAAAGAATGGTGTGTGTTTTCATCCCGTAGGTATTCCAATGGTAAAACACAATACCTGCAATAATACTGTACCCAATAAAATACAAAAGAAATAAGACGAGCAATAACAGTTTTGCATAATCACCATTGAACCCAAAAGAAAGTTCTGGAAGTGTTCCATTTAAAAATGGAATCGGATCAGAGAGATGAAAAAATGGAACGTCTTTAATATTAAATTCCAACATATACTAATTCTACAACACATATAGCAAAAATAAAATCTGGATATGAAAAAACCGCAGGTGTCACCACCAGCGGTTTTGGTTTGTTGTACTTCTTATTGAGCAGTAGCCCAAGGTGGACTACTGCCGAAAGGACAAAGAGGGTCAGGAAGACCCTCAAGGCCCGGCGACTCATCGTCGGAACCCTTTCGCCGCTTTCTCGAAGGCGGTGACTTTCAAGTCCCCTGTCTTCGAGAAATACTGGATATCCTTCCAGGTGTCGTTCGCATACGCGAGCAACACCGCAACAACGAGGACTATCATAGTCCTCACGATAACTTTAAATAGTACCATCGTAGCACCTCCTGGTATACATTATATACCATCTATATGTATTTGTCAAGTACCCTCACCTGACCTTTTGACAAACTCCCCCAAAATATGCTTTAATTATGGCTCTTTTAGGAAAGACTCGTAAATTAATAGTTAATTCACAAGTCAGAGGATTTTTGACCAAGGTCGCTTATAAAATTTACAAAGAATTTGAGCCTACCTGATATGTGTAGGTGAAAATTATTTTTAAATTTTAGAAGATGAAATTGGTCAAAAAGACCTGACGTAACATATATGGAAATTAGAAATATTGCAATTATTGCGCATGTGGACCACGGTAAGACAACTCTCACCGACGCTCTCCTACGACAAAACGGCATGACTGAAGAAGGTGCATCGATGGACTCTAACACGATCGAAAAAGAGCGTGGTATTACTATTTACGCAAAAAACACTTCCCTCTTTTATAAAGATACAAAGATCAATATCGTGGACACACCGGGCCACTCTGACTTCGGCTCTGAAGTAGAGCGCGTACTTCGCTCTATCGATACTGTGCTTTTGGTGGTGGACGCTCAGGAAGGCCCGATGCCCCAGACACGTTTCGTATTGAAAAAATCTCTCGAGCTTGGTCTCAAACCTATTGTCGTGATCAACAAAATCGACAAGCCTGCAGCTCGACCTGATGAAGTACATGAGATGGTGCTTGAGCTCTTTATGGATCTTGGTGCAAATGATGCTCAGCTCGACTTCACTACAGTGTATGCGATCGGCCGCGAAGGAGTCGCAAAAATGAAACTCACTGACACAGCGACAAACCTCAACCCACTCCTCGACACTATCCTCACTCTCGTCCCTCCCGCTTCGACTCAAGACGAAGGACCGGCAAAGCTCCAGGTATTTAACCTCGCATACGACAACTTCCTCGGACGTATGGCTATTTGCCGAATGTACCAAGGGACACTCAAAGCAAACGACACTGTCTTTGTAAAGAAATCAAACGGACAAGGGCTTACTGGAAAGCTCACCAAGCTTTACACCTTTGAAGGTATGTCTAAGAAAGAAGAAGCGGAAGCGACTTCAGGAGACATCGTGATGATTGCAGGTATTCCAGAAATCTACATCGGTGACACCGTCTCTACAGACCAGCATACTGATCCTCTCCCTTCTATCAACATCGATGAGCCAACCATCTCACTTGAATTTTTGGTAAATGACTCACCATTTGCAGGACGAGAAGGAAAGTTTGTGACTTCACGACAAATCCGTGAGCGACTCGAGAAAGAGCTCGAGGTGAACGTCGGACTCAAAGTAGATTTTACCGGTGACAAAATGAATGTATTTGGACGAGGTGAGCTCCATATCGCCGTACTTCTCGAAAACATGCGACGTGAAGGCTACGAGCTCCAGGTGTCACAGCCACAAGCACTCATCAAAGATATCGAAGGAGTGCAGAGTGAGCCATTTGAAGAAGTGGTGATCGATGTACCTGATGAATTTGCAAGTGCCGTGATCGCAAAACTCTCAGCTCGACGAGCGACACTGATGAATATCCGACAAGGTGACGGAAACCAGCGACTTATTTTCGAAGCACCAACACGAGGACTCCTCGGATATCGAGGACAGTTTGTGATTGATACCAAAGGTCTCGGCATTCTCTCTTCTCGATTTATCAACTTCCAAGCATACGTAGGAGAAATCCAAAAGACACACCTCGGTGCGATGGTTTCTATGATTAAAGGCAAATGTCTTGCGTTTGCACTCGACAACCTCCAGCAGCGAGGAGTGCTCTACGTAGAGCCAGGAAATGAAGTGTACGAGGGACAAGTGATCGGAAACTCATCAAAAGGTGAAGACCTCTTCGTAAACCCAACCAAAGGAAAGCAACTCACCAACATGCGTGCATCTGGATCTGATGGAACTGTATACCTCGCTCCTGCATACAAACTAGATATCGAGCGCGCGATGGAAATCATGCAGGCAGATGAATATATTGAAATTACTCCACAATCAACGAGACTAAGAAAGAAGCAATACAAAGCTTAATATATAAAAAGAAAAGGCGGCCACCAACAGGGTGACCGCTTTTTGCAATTCAGCACGCGAGTGCCACCCGGACAACGGGACCTCTTTTGAATTTCCGTGCAGTCGAGGGCACAGGAATAGATATTGCCCTGAAATGAACATTAATTTGTTTTGCCACGGTTGAGAAATTAATTCCAAGTGCCTCAACAAATTTGGTCACCAGAGGCATCTCGTACCACGCAGTTCCCATTTCAAAACCGCGGATAAGGCCCTTATTGAGACCAGACAATGTCGCCAATTCTTCTCTGGACATCTTTCGACTTTCCCGCAAACTTCGTAGGTATGCACCAAATCTGAACCTGGCTTTCCTAACAGAACCCTTCATTATCAAGCACCTCTTCGGTAATTAAGATAACTGACTACTTACTATTTAACCACGCCAGCAAAATAAAACAAGGGCGGTCCGACAAACTGTCGAACCGCCCTTTGGCGATTTAGCTAGCAAAAGCAGGAACGAGGCGAGCCGCCGCAGGAACCACCGAACCCCGCTTAGCGACAGGGGGGTAGATGACCCGAAGGTACCCTTCGATTTGCGCCATCTTGCCATCATCGATAGCGGACAGATGGGGCAACAAAGCCCGGATCGTTTGTTCGGGGTATTCCCCCCGACCATCTTCAATCTTGTGGACAATATTAGGGTTGTTCACGCCCGACTTTTCGGACAACTCGCTCATCTTGCTCACTTTACTGGCCTTACGGAGCGTGGTGAGCAGTTTGCCAAGGGCGACCTTGGCGACCTCTTTCGGAGTGGCCGGAACAACAACACTCTTCTTCATTTTCATTACCTCGTGTGAAATAGAACAACAGCCAACTTCTGAGTAGTATTCAACCTCATTTAAGAAAATAAAGCAAGTGAATATCCAATGAAGCTGAGCAAAGGAAAGGCCCGGACACTTGCGTGTCCGGGCACAAAGTTAACGATGAAGGCTCTGCCGAACCTGCCGCGGCGGAAGTTTTCGCGTTCGGATCTTAAAGTTTGAGTGCAATTTGAAACGCTTCCACCGCTTCGGACAAAACTCATCAAGCAGATCAAGTGCCGTTGTACGATCAGGTTCCGGTAAACGTAGAACATCGATAAGCTTTACCAGTACCCCCCTCCGTCGCGGAGCACACCCATGCTCCACAGCATTCAAAAATCCTTTTTTCAGATTTTTCCCAACCGCCTTCGCGAGTTGTTCCCTCCTTAAATGATGCGCGTCCCGAAAACTCCGAACCAACCTCCCAAACTGTTGCTTGGGATTACCTTGTTTCTTTGGTCGTTCAGGTTTCAAAGTTATCTCTCGCTTTCTAGAAATTAAACTCCTGACATCTATTACCATTAGACTCCTCTGGAAGAAAAATTGCAAATTGTGGATAATAAACGAAGGTGCCCTTAAACGAAGGTGCCCTTCCTTTTTTTAAAAGTGTGGTGTAATAAATTTATTATATTACGCAATCCCCCACACCCCATTCCCCCACCCTCGTTCTCAAAATCGACAAAGCGAGCGCAGGCACACCGAGAGAAAGCCCAAGGTCGTGTGCATACTGCCGCACATAAAAACCAGAAGAAACCGAAAGGTCGACTTCTGCGACTGCAAATTCTTTGATTTCAGACTGTTCTAATTTTTCTTTCCACATCGCTATAATATCTGCCTGACGGAAATCCCCCTTCACCAAACCAATCTGACTTTCAATCCGTGAGAGTAACTCAACTCGGCCAATGAGTTTAACTGATTTTAATTCTGATCCAAAAATAGTCACGTCATGTGCCGGCACCGCCACTCGCTTACCCGCTCTCGCATGCATAAAAAGTGGAGTACCGTCGACAGGCTTTGAAGAATACTCCGGGTACTTCTGACTGAAGGTGCCCTTCATTTCTTTTACTTTCTCAGAAAGTTTTGTTTCAAACTCTTCTATTTCAAACGGTGTCTGCACTATGTCAGTAATAAGTCCCAATGTGTCATATGTGTCGGTTGAAATACCAAACAAGATTTCCGTCGAGTAGTCTTTCTCCAGATTCAAATATTTTTCCCGTTCTTTGTTGGCATCACCTGCAAGCACGAGCATCACCCCTGCCGCCATAGGGTCCAGACGTCCAGCGTACGACAAAGTTTCCTCTTTGTATTCAGGTACACACTCCCGCAATCGAGTGAGAGCCTCAAGCGGAGTTTCGCCTATTTTTTTGTAGATAGTAATGACTGACATATACTCACAATACCATAATCATCCACTAAAAACTCGACGAAATCATAATTTTTTTGGAGACTTCGCAAGGTCGACGGACCGAGACTGAGCAAAATTTCAGCAGAAATTTATGCGTGCTCTAAAAAAGTTATGTTTCGAGAGAGTTTTTAAACTTTAAATATATTTGCTACAATAACCTCCATGAGCAAACTATCAACAGAAAGCTACAAAGGCGTTCGCGATTTTTATCCAGAAGACAAATTTATTCAAA
>CAYJEE010000013.1:0-21161 GCA_964369145.1 uncultured Candidatus Saccharibacteria bacterium | reverse complement strand
GAAGAATGGAAGGTTTTGAAAGCTGCGCTTATCAAAGATAAAGCTGTACTCTATCGTGCAGCATCGACCGCTGGAGTATCCCCTCGCCTTATCGCATCACAACTCGTCGTCGAGCAACTCCGCATGTTTAATTCTGACCGCGAATCATACAAAAAGTTTTTTGCTCCCCTCAAAATCCTCGGCAGTCAGACTCAATTTTCATGGGGTGTGATGGGTATTAAACGAGAAACTGCATTAGAGATTGAGAGCAATTTAAAAAATACATCTTCTCCTTACTATCTTGGAACACAATACGAACATCTTCTTGATTTCCATACAACTGATATAGAAAATGAGCGCTTCATCCGTATGACCGACCAACACAACCACTACGGAAGCTACTTGTATGCCGGACTCTATCTCAGACAATTTATGCAACAATGGAAATCTGTTGGCTTCCCTATTTCAGATCGAGTAGATATCCTTGCCACCCTCTACAATATTGGATTTAGAGGATCCAAGCCAAATGCAAACCCACAGTCTGGCGGTGCAGTGATAACAATCGGAAACAGAACATACACCTTTGGCTCTCTCGCTCAAGAGTTTTATGATTCAAATGAGCTCTTAGATGAATTTCCGAGATAACACCTATACTTTCTTTTAGATCTAAAATAAGGTAAATTTGAATGGTGAGATATACTCCACCCGTAGCTCAGCTGGTTAGAGCACAGAGCTTATACCTCTGGGGTCCCTGGTTCGAGTCCAGGCGGGTGGACAAGTAAAGTGAGCGAATATACAATTAAAAAATGAAAAAAGACAAACTCTGGTTTAAGGCAAAAATGTATGGTTGGGGGTGGCAACCTATTACCTGGCAAGGCTGGGCGGTGGTTGTACTCTATGTCACAGCAATCTGGATCAACGCTCGAAATATCAATTTCTATACACACTCAACAAGCGATACACTCGTAAACATTGCGATCCCTTTTGTCATCAACACTATCTTCCTTTTGATTATTTGTTACTGCAAAGGTGAAAAGCCTCGATGGAGATGGGGTGGTAAATAATTAAAAACTGCACCACTGGTGCAGTTTTTAATTCCCTTAAAACTCTCACAATTTGAATGAAATTCGACGTGAGAAATTAAAAATTTGAGAAGCCTTACTTTGTGGTAAGGTGACGAGAATTTTTAATTTAGGAACGAGAATTTCGTCAAATTTGGAAGTTTTATACCTGATGCTCAATGTCTAATTTCTTCTTTGGAGTAACACCATGAGTCTTGAGTAGCAATTCAAACTCCTCCCTTTCCATCGTCTCTGTCTCCATGAGTCGCTTTGCGATTGCATCGAGAAGTTTTTTGTTTGCTTCGATAGTGCTCTTTGCTTTCTCTTCCGCCTCTTTCATAATTTTTGAAATTTCTGCATCCACCTCTGCTGCCACTTTTTCAGAATACCCTTCTGACTCTACTCCACGGCCAAACAATACCTTTCCACCACTTCCCTCAAGTGCAATCGGCCCTAGCTTATCTGACATTCCGTACTTGGTCACCATATCTCGTGCGAGTGCCGTCGATACCTGGAGATCATTTGAAGGGCCGGTGGTGAGATCATCAAACATCATTTTCTCTGTCACATATCCTCCGAGTGACACCGCGATATCATCGAGGAATTCTTTTCGAGACTGCAACTTTCGATCTTCGAGCGGAAGCTTAAGCACATACCCCGCTGCACGCCCTCGAGAAATGATTGAAATCTTGTGTACTGGATCTGCGTACAAGAGGAGCGATGCGAGTACAGCGTGCCCCGCTTCATGATATGCAGTTATCTCTTTTTCTTTTTTAGAGAGAATATGACTCTTTCGCTCAGGACCAAGCATCACCTTTTCGATAGAGCGGATCAAATCATACTGAGAAATCTTGGTGCGATTTTCACGTGCAGCTAGGATCGCCCCTTCATTCATGAGTGAGTAAAGGTCTGCCCCAGAAAAGCCCGGTGTTCGCTCTGCAATCACTTTTATATTTACATCTTCTGCAAACGGTTTCTTCGTTGAATGCACATTCAAAATCGCTTCACGATCATCTCGATCAGGAAGATCGAGAGTCACTCGTCGATCAAAACGCCCTGGACGAAGGAGTGCGGGGTCAAGCACGTCTGGCCTGTTGGTCGCAGCCATGACGATCACTTTTTCATTGGGCTCAAACCCATCCATCTCAACAAGAATCTGATTGAGAGTTTGCTCTCGCTCATCATTTCCCCCTCCTGCTCCGACTCCTCGGACACGTCCGACTGCATCGATCTCGTCGACGAAAATAATTGCGGGAGAATTTTTCTTTGCAAGCATAAAGAGATCTCGCACACGAGACGCTCCCACTCCTACAAACATTTCAACGAATTCAGATCCTGAAATTGAAAAGAATGCGACACCTGCTTCCCCTGCTACCGCTCGTGCAAGCAGAGTCTTGCCCGTACCCGGTGCACCCATCAGAAGAATACCTTTTGGAATACGCGCACCGATTTCCAAAAACTTTTTTGGATTTTTCAAGAAGTCGACGATTTCAGAAAGCTCTTCTTTTGCTTCTTTTGCACCCGCCACATCCTTAAAAGTGACACGTTGCGAATGATCATTTGGATCAATCATGCGAGCCTTTGACTGTCCAAAGGTAAACGCTTGTGCTCCTGCACCTTTGACTTGTCGTGTCATGTACCAAATAAAAAGAAGGACAAAAATAATCGGCACCAAAAGTGGAGCGAGATTCATCACCCAGTAACCTAACCCTGATTCATTTTTAATTTCAACTTTTACTTTTCCAAGTTCTGCAGGAGTAGTACCATAGTTTGAAAGTGTATCAGTGAGTGCAGTGCCCTCTTCTTTTTTTGTAAACTTTTTGTCTCCGTTTGCGTACACCATATCGAGAGACTCTCCTTGCACTACGATTTCAGTCACCTGCCCCGCTTTGATATCGAGTGCGAGTTGTGAAAGTGGAATCTCTGTTTTGGCGGTCTGTCGTCCACTCAAAAATGAATATGCACCTGATAAAAGGAGGAAAATTAAAAGTATTGTCGCAACATAGTTAAATACAGAAACTTCACCCGGACCTTTGTGCTCAGGGATTTTCTTTGACACATTCTTTTTATCTTTATGTTTTGATGGTTTAGTGTTTGGATTCATGGGGGTATTATAACGTATTTAGGTGATGAAATACATCATTTCTGCTAAACTAGACCTATGAGCCTGATTAATAACCGCAAGGTACATTTTAACTACGAAATCACCGAGACAATACCTGCTGGTATTGAGCTTTTTGGCTTTGAAGTGAAATCTCTGCGTAATGGACAAGGCTCACTCGATGGCTCATATGTGACCGTGCGTGGTGGCGAAGCGTTTGTGATCGGTATGCAAATCCCTGCGTACCAAGTCGGTAATACTCCCAAAGAGTATGATCCGCTGCGCAACCGACGCCTCCTGCTCAACAAAAAAGAGATTGCTCGATTTGGAGAAATCGAGTCACAGAAAGGCTTGACAATAGTGCCTATTTCGGTGTATAATAAAGACAAAGTTTTGAAGGTAGATCTCGGTATCGCCACAGGTAAAAAGAAGTTTGATAAGCGTGAGACTACCAAAAAACGAGAGGTTGATAGGAATACGAGACGAGAGTTTGTTGATAGATAAAAAAATTTAACGAAATCATTATTTTTTTGGAGACTTCGCAGGGCGGGTAGCCGAGATTGAGGAATTTTTCAGCAGAAAAATATCCGTGCTCCAAAAAAGTAATGTTTCGATTAAATTTTGATTATCAAGTACATTGAAAAGATAAACCCGATTCCCATTTTGAAAAGAAAATTTCTTTTCAAAATGGGGGTGCCAGGTTTTGACATAGTCTGCATCCGTTCGCGCACTACAGAGTTCAAGTTACTCTTTAAACCGCTTGAAACCATACGTGTAAACAATACTGTTGCACGAGCAAAGGCTTCTGTTTCTCCATATTTTGGAGTAAACGACCTTGCTTTCTCTTACGCACGAGCTTAATTTAAGTTTCGTCCCTAAGAGGGGGTGATACATCTGATATCTCATACGGTGTCTCATTCATATAACCTTGAGGTCAGGTCTCTTCCCTGTTTCAGGAAGTGACTCAAACAATGAAACTCGATTTTTTCTTGTTTTGTATATTTTTTAGAGAAAAAATTTAAACATCAAAATATTCTATGTAGTGTAGACCCGTTCGTATTCTCTCTATGCACGTGGCTTCGATGCCACCACTTCCACAAATTACAAAAAAACTGCTTTAAGCAGTTTTTTTGTAATTTGTGGAAAGTGAGCAAAGCGGAGCTTTGCGTGTGCATCGAAGCCGACGGAGCGAGGGCTCCCGTCAGCAGAGCCGAAAGCCGCCGTGCTTCTCGGCGGCTTTCTTTTTTCAAACCTTTACTTATTTCCAAAATACTGTATAGTATTTTCAGAAAGAAAGGACGGTAAAAATGCAATTCCTCTTAATCGGAGGGTTGGGTGACAGTGAGGAATCTCTGCGTCCATGGATCAACCCAATACTGGGTCCTCCTGAATACTATACATACGTCCCCGTTAATGTAACGGGGATGAGTGGGTTTCAACATCGAGTCGAAACCCTTAGAACAACAGTTTTACGCGCACGAGATCCTGTGTGCATTATCGGGCAGTCCGCTGGTGCACTTGCAGCACTTATAGTAGCGAGTCAGTGTCCGGAAAAAATCAAAGGAGTAATTGCAGTAAGTCCGGCGATGCCACGAGGTATTTCCCCACTCAGCTTTTCTCTTATGACTATCATGTGGAAGTATTACCACCACATGTACATGAGTCACCTCATCCAAGTAACGGAAAAAGACTACACGAGACTTGCACTCAACGGAGTTTCGAAACCAGAAATCCTCTTAGCAAAACGCCAAAATATTTCTGGTCGCGAAGCGTACGAGCTTGCGAGTGGAAACTTGCAACCCATGCTCGGTCAAATCACCACGCCTGTTGTACTTGTATATGGCACAAAAGACCATTGGGTGAACCCAAAAGCTCAACAAAAACTATATGGATGTCTTGGTGCCCGCAAAACAGTACTGGAGGTACGGGGCGCAGGACACCTACCCGCGCATCACAAAACAAGAGGTGCTGAAGTTGTAAAAGAAACATCATTGAGTCTTACACGACTTATCTTGAGCCCCTGAGCTAGGACGCACGTCCTAGCTCGCTTTTTTATACTTGACTCAGTTATTAATATACTATAATATAGTACTATATTTTAGTAATACAAAAACCATGACAACAATCACTGTCCCCCTCAGCACAGAACTTAATGAGTTTATCAACGAGCAAGTAAAACTTGGGAAAATGCCAAACAAAGCCGAACTTGTTCGTGCTGCAATCCTCAAATACAAAGAAGATGCATTGATTATGGAGCTTCTCAAAGCAAAACAAGAAGCAAAAGAAGGTAAGCTTTTTACCGGAGATTTAGATGCGCTTGCAAAGCGCTTTTAACAAACCTCCATGCTTACTATTTTTTACACTCCTAATTTTATCCGCAGATACAAACATCTTGATCCTGTCTTACAAAACGAGGTTAAAGATGAAATTGAGTCATTTCGAACTATCAAGAATCATTTAAAACTCAAGGTACACAAGCTAAAAGGATCACTTGATAATACGTATGCTTTTTCCGTGAACTTTAAAGTGCGCATCATTTTTGAATACCAAAAAAATAAGAAAAACGTAAACTTATTGTATGTCGGTAGTCATGATGAATTATATTCTTAAGAGCTGTATAATTATTGTATGCTCAACACGATTTTAAACTACGTTTTACTCAGGAAAGCAACCCCGTCTCTCATCGAGAATATTCTCAAAAAAGAAAAGTTTACCTATACAAAAAACGATATCGTCACTCTACTAAAAGGTAACCAGAAAGGTACTCGATACGGGAACATTATTCTTGAAAGAAGCGAAGATGGTCAGATGGTGAAACGATTCTTAAAAGTTGTACTTGATGGCACCTGGCGTACATTTACCCTCTTTGAAAGACAGGTAAAGATTTCAGAGATGCTCCATCGTGACCCTACCTACACAGCACCTACATTAAACATACTTCACTCTCACCTATCGCATCCTGTTGCCTACGCTATTTTCGAAACACGAGAATCAGGAAATGATTTTGGTTTTATGGATGATAAGAAAGAATCATACGAACAATTCACAACTAAAGAAATAGAAAATCTTGTCGAAGCATTGTTTTCATTTCACCATATCGGTGAGCATGTTGATCCGACAATTTGGAAATACACTCGAGCATTAGATTTTTCAAAAGAGTACTACGTTAAGAAAATACACAACCTTTTTGCCACCCGTATTACACACAAAAAAGAAAATGGTGATATGGTTTTTGATACCGTAGAAAACATCATTAAAACATACACAAACATCAAAGACCCGCTGAAGCAAACACTTTCAGTATTTACAGAAAATTGGAAAGAGTCAGAT
Source organism: uncultured Candidatus Saccharibacteria bacterium (assembly GCA_964369145.1). GTDB lineage: Bacteria > Patescibacteriota > Minisyncoccia > Phycocordibacterales > DATDWN01 > UBA910. Next base: position 14,690 of record CAYJEE010000013.1, on the reverse strand, counting down.
CGTAACAAAACCTATCTCGTCCACGGAGACATGTCACTCGATAACACCTACAAACATCCAAACGGTAAGATTGAACTCCTTGATTTCGAATGGGTAAGCCATACAAAAAATCCCCTCATCGCACTTATGTATGACTATGGAAATGTGCGTGCACGTGCATGGTCATCTCCATCATTTCAAAGCGCTCTTGATTCGCACATGTTGAACATTGGGGAAAAATACACAGATGAAACGACGCTCCAAAGAGGTATGACGCTAGGAAAACTCTACTATTCACTGACCATGTGCCGGTTCCATCTTGATTTCACCAATACCGTTAAAAAAGACAGACGAGGTGACGAAGAATATTTCCGCATGTTCCCTGCAAGTTTACACACTCTTCTGACTACCATTTCAGGTGTATAATACACACATGACACCTCTACTTTTTCAAGCTCTCATCTTCATCTCATGCATCATCGGCTACGGTGCGGTAGTCACGATTGACACTGCAGGAATCTTTTGGATACTCAAAAAGCGATCGATGGATTTTGTATACAGTATGACCGGAATCACCCAACCGTTGATCTGGCTAGGATGGAGCGGTATTGTCGTGAGTCTTCTTGGTACCCTCTCTTTTTCTCCACTTACGCCACTTATCACCCACCAGTTCATCCTCCTCGGTATCCTCGGCCTCAATGGTATATATTTGCAGGTAACCAAAAAGAAACTCAACCTGACCGACCGCAACCAAAAACTCCCTATTTTTTCCATATTTCTCGCCACCCTCATCTCTCAAACAAGCTGGCTTACCTTCCTCACACTTGAGTTCATAAAAACTTGTGTTTTTCTTTAAAAATGGTATTCTTACACAATAATTTTAGTAATTTAAATTTGAACATTTGAGCACAAACGTACGTATAAATCACCAAATCCAAGCCATTGAACTCCGAGTCCTTCTCGACAACGGGGACAATCTCGGAGTCTTGAGTCGGGCGGACGCTCTCGACAAAGCTCGAGAACTTGGACTTGACCTTATTGAAATATCACCAAAAGCTATTCCACCGGTTGCAAAAATCATGGATTATGGTAAATTTCAATACACTGAAAACAAAAAGCTAAAGGTCACCAAAGCCAAGGCTCACACTGTTGAAGTAAAGAACATTCAGGTCAAAATCGGTACTGGAGACCACGATTTGGAGCTCAAAGCTAAAAAGGCTTCAGAATGGCTCGCCGAAGGTAACCGAATCAAGGTAGATCTCTTCCTTCCAGGACGGGCAAAATACCTTGATGAAAAGTTCCTTCGCGAACGTATGGACCGAGTACTCAAACTCCTCACTGTTGAGTTCAAGATTGCAGACCCTGCAAAAAAGAGCCCAAAAGGACTAAGTCTCATCATCGAGAAAGCATAAATAAAACATCCAAATTATGAACAATCCCATCGTCTAAAATTTAAAAATATTTCGCACCTTACACGTGTAAGGCTTGTCATATTTTGAAATTTATACGCGGCCTAGTTCAAATTTGAATGTTTAACAAAAAACATGAAAACAAACAAATCATACACAAAACGATTGAAGGTAACCAAAAATGGTAAGATTTTGGCGCGAGCAAAAGGTCAAAACCACTTCAATGCAAAAGTATCTGGACGAGGTAACCTTGCAAAGAAAGGCTCACAGAACTTCCCGATGAGTAACAAGGAGATCACACGATTCCTTCCGAACGCATAATATTTAATAACAAATACTAAAACACCAGCATGACAAGAGTTAAAAAGGGCGTAAATGCGCTTAAATCACGAAAAAATACCCTCCGAATGGTAAAAGGTTACCGAAACGGACGAGGAACAAAACAGAAGCAAGCTTTTGAAGCTATTTCTCATGCAGGTACATACGCTTTTGCACACCGACGAGACAAAAAAGGTGACGCTCGACGAATGTGGAATGTCAAAATTTCATACGCCGCAAAAGAACTCGGCACTTCATACAGTAAACTTATGGGAGGTTTGATCAAGAAAAACATCCTCCTCGACCGAAAGATTCTCTCTACTCTCGCTCTCGAAGCACCAGAGACTTTCAAGAAAATCGTAGCAATGGCAGATATGTCAGAAGCTCCAAAGGCAACAAAAGCAAAAGTTGCAGCATAACAAAAAAGACCCTCAGGGGTCTTTTTTGTTAACAGTCCAGAATATAAGGTTTCCCTCGTTCAGGGTAGAGTGCATCTACATCCAAATAATCACGAAGCCTTTGCACCAAAAAGAGTGACGCTTTCGGCTCCCCCATCACCACGAAAACCTTTTTTACTGTGTGAGCTGTATCCGCAATCATATCGATCAGATGTTCACCGTCCTTGTGAGACGAATAACCCGTAATCATCTCAATGCGAGCTCGGACAGGAATCTTTACATTCTGAATGACGAGCTCTTTGGGAGCTTCTTGGATCGCACGACCCAGCGTGCCAACTGCCTGATACCCCATAAGGAGTATTGTACTTTTCGGATCAGGGAGATAGTTCATCTCATGGAAAATCACTCGCCCACCAGAAGACATGCCTGAGCCGGCGATGATAATCTTTGGATTGGGCTCTTCGACGAGAGATTTTGATTCTTTACCATCTCGGACGATGCGAAGTTTGGGAAACATAAAAATATCATCCCCTCCTCTTATTTCTTTTTGCACCCCTGCATTAAAATCTTTTACGGTACGCTTATAGATATCAGTGACCTTTAGAGCAAGTGGTGAATCGAGGAAGACAGGTACAGATGGAATTTGTTTTTCTTCCACAAGATTGTTGATCTCATACAAAATCACCTGGGTGCGCTCGAGTGAAAACGCCGGGATCACAATCGCACCTCCCCGAGCAATACCTTCGGTCAGAATTCGTTTAAATTTCGCATCACGCACTTCTTTTGATTCATGGTTTCTGTCACCATACACACTATCCATCACCACATAGTCTGCATCGGTGATTTTCTCTGTATCTTTCAGGAGAGGTGTCGGTGAATTACCTGAATCTCCTGTAAATACGATTTTTTTAGTGCCGTAGGTAAATTCATACATTGACGAGCCGAGGATATGCCCCGCATCTTTTAGAAATACTGAAAACTCGTCATTGATTTTTGTCTGTGTATGATACGGTATCGTGCGCCAATGAGACAACGCTTTATCTAAATCATCTTGATCATACAAAGATGCTTCTTGTTTTTCACGCTTATTTTGCTCCATTATCTTAAGCGCATCAGAGAGCATGATACGAGCAATCTCTTTTGTTTCTGGTGTTGAAAAAACTGATCCGGTAAAACCGTCTTTAAAAAGTTTGGGTACTTTGCCGATATGATCCATGTGAGCATGGGTAATAAACACATAATCAATCTCCCCGAGGTTATACTGGAAATCAGCAGTATTTTCCATATCTGACTCTGGCACTCCTTGGAGTAACCCGCAATCAACAATAAAAGCAGAGTACTCTCCCCTCACCAAGAAGTTTGCGCCCGTGACAGCACCCACTCCTCCCCAAAATGTAATTTCAAGTTTCTTAGACATTTTGTTTTTCAAGTCTATGTACAAATAATACAGCGGCAAGCGAACCGAGCGTATCCATAACAATATCCATACCTGTATCTCCCCAATATTCGAATGCTGCAAGATCGGTCACACCAATAATTAATTCAAAATATTCCCACACCAAACCGACAAGTATCGTAAATACTACTCCGAGCATAAGTTTTTCTCCATATGAAAGCTTTGACTGAAAAAGTGACAGTATCCAGAAGAAAAAGAGAGCTACAAAAAGTCCCCCGAGAAAATGCATTACCATATCAAACCAAATAACAGTCCAAAAGAGATAGAGCTTATATGCAATCGCATTTAACGCTCCGACAATAAAAAGAACCCAAAACATCGCTCGAAAAAGTATACTTTTTTGCATATAGATAATAATACCGTGCCCGGACTGAAATTCAAAACTACCACCCTTTACAATCCTACACAAAAAATCCCCAAATCTGGATGTACTACTAGGCGAAATTTATTTTGTGATCCGAGCCTTACTCGTCGTAAGGTGAGCGGTCGCAGAATGAATTTCAACAACGTAGGACGCCAGATTTGAGGATTTTTGTAGGATTGCTGATATTCCCTAAGTTAAATACTTAGGTGGGTGCCCGCACAATGGAATGTTGCGACTTTCGCCCCGCGATTTCATTAAATATAAGGCTCCCTGAAAAATGGTTAGCTAGAAAATATACAGCAACCCTATATGCATTATACTCTTCTTACTCTCCTCCGCAAACTTGACTACTCATAGAGTTCAGCGTGCGTTCCGATACGATATAATTTACAAACACTGCCTTCAATTTTATATATAAGTCGAACATCTCCTGTAATATCGATACTTTTATACCCTGCCCAGGGAGGATTTAATTTGTGAGCTCTTAACAAAGGATCATGCTCGTCTCTTAAGAAGATCATCATTCGTTTCTGAAAAGATTCCTTGACTGATTGAGGAAGTTTTTTGAAGTTCTTTTTGAAACTCTTTTGATGAAAAACATCCATATACCTATGAGTTAAGCTGTTCCATGAGCTCCTCTACACTATGAGCAACTTGGTAATCGCCTTTTTCATATTCTTTTTCTCCTTGTTTAATAGCTCGTATAGTTGATTTTGAAGGTTGTAATGAAAAACTAACCTCTTGTCTCAATACCATCTGCTTCAGCATTGAATTTACAAGTGTACCCAAAGGAATACCAAACTTTTCAGCAGTTTTCTGTGCACTCGCTTTAAGAGTCTTATCAATTTTTACTGTAAGTAAGGTTTTTGTATTTGTGGCCATATATACCAAAGTATATACTTTGGTATTATTCTGTCAATTATTCTAGAATACCATCGAGATTCACATCGTACAAAATCTCATCCTGTACCAGTCGATATGAAAGTATTTCTTCTGGTTTAAACCACAGTGCAATCTCCTTTTCTGCTTCATCTACAGTACCTGATGCATGCACGAGATTTCTCACTGATCGACTATCGGTATCTGACAGTTCATATGAATCGAGGACAAAGTCTCCTCGAATCGTTCCAATATCTGAAGAAAGTGGCTCTGTCCCTCCAGTAATCTTTCGCACAATAGCAACCGCATGTGCTCCCTGCCATACGAGAGCAACCACAGGACCAGATGACATATATTCTTTGAGTCGTCCGAGAATCTTTTGACTTGCTTCGATAGGATCTTCTGTAGGCGGTGTAAGCCCTTTACTGTGATAACTTTTAATTGTTTTCTCTCCTGCTTTTCGTTTCCACTCTGGATCAACCGTGTAGTGACTCTCTACCATCTCTTCTGTCGGGATAAGCATTTTTGATCCAACAAGCTTGAGTCCGATGCGTTCGTATCGTTTAATGAGTTCCCCTATTAAACTTCTTTGTACACCGTCAGGCTTTATAATCACCAGCGTTTTTTCTTTCTTAGGGTGCATAGTATTGTTAAGACTTTCGTATTTGGCAAATTTCGTTGTTGGACTTCAAAAAATAATTCTCACCGTACGACATGTACGCCTCCAATTATTTCTCTAGTCCGCCTAGAACTTTGCTCAAATCCGGAAGTCTAAGTGAATTAATTAATAAACTCTCTTGATCTATTTAGTTAAAATTATCGGATCCCCTTCAGTAATTACAACAGTATGCTCTGCATGAGCCGCCCACGACTTATCTTTTGTTTTATACGTATACCCGTCTTTTGCGAGCACGATTTTGTCCCCTCCGAGGGTAAGCATCGGCTCAATCGCAATAACCATACCTGGTACCAAACGCTCACCCTGACCTTTAAACCCTTCATTTGGCACGTAGGGATCTTCATGCACTGCATACCCCACCCCGTGACCCGCGAGACTGTCAGGAAGACCATACCCAAGCGAGCGTGCAAATGAGCCTATAGCAAAGCTAATATCACCGATATGGTTGCCTCCCTGGGCCTCCCGGATGCCCCTAGCGAGGGCTTCTTCCGTATGAAGTATAAGTTTGCGTTCCCGCTCACCTGCCTCACCTACAGCCACCGTAACCGCACTGTCGGTAATCAGACCTTTATGAGTCAGTCCGAGGTCGAGAGTGACCACGTCACCCTCTTTGAGAATCTGTGCGTCTTCATTTGGAATACCATGCACAATCTCATCATTGATAGATACACAGAGGGCCGCGGGGTAGGCTCTTTTTGCTCCCCGAGGGGTATAGTGTAAAAATGCCCCTTTATCTCCTCCTTCTTCGATAAGCTCTCGAGCTTTATCTTCGAGCTCTTGAGTACTTACCCCGGGTGCAACCATTTTTTTGAGTTCACGCAAAATATATGCGTGCCGAGCACCCCCTTCTTTTAAAATCTCTATTTCTTCCGGTTTTTTTATCCGTATCATTTTTTAAAATTTTAAATTTGAAACTTGAAATTAGATTTTTAACTTCTCCATTATCTCCTTGTTCACCGCTTCAATGGTTTGTTCGCCATTTATATCGATAATGGTGTACTCTGGGTTTTCTCTGAAATACTGGATTGCCGAAACAACCTCTGTATCAAACCACTCTAACCTTTTTTTGATTTCTGACAAGTCGTCATCTGACCGCCCACGCTCGAGGGCTCGTTCCATAGACCACTCATTTGAAGTATTGATAATAATCACTACCACATTTTTTCGCTTGTAAAACTGCAATGCAGTATCGAGAATCGGTGACTCGTACCGGCGACGACAGAGGCCGTCAAATACGAGGTGCTCTTCTCCTGTAAAATTCTCTACAAGAAACGTTGTCCAAAGCCAGATGGGCATAAACGGAGGCATGAGTCCTCCGGTCTCCATCACCTCTTTTGTCAGACGTGCTGAATGATTGTCCCTCACAATAAAATCTCGAAGTTTTTGTCCTGTCTCAAGGTACAAGCACTTTCTCTCTGCATCATGAGTTTTTAAATACTCCATAAGAAGCTGTGCCTGGGTACCCTTTCCCGACCCTGCTCTTCCAAAAAGTAATATGGTTTGTGGTGTCATGAATATAGTATAGTCGAAAGTATAAAAAGTCGGAAGAGAAAAAATTTTTGACAAAAATGCACGGTATGTTAATTTAAAAAAAGAGGTCTTAATGACAAGAGAACAAGGCAACGCCACTGTCTTATCCATACTAAAGCGAGCCAAACAAAAGATTTTAAAGAAACAATCCTGGGTGAATGGCAACTGGTGTCTAGACACCCAAGGAAAACCTGTAAATGCAACAAGTGGCGCAGCTACCAAATTTCATGTTTTAGGGGCAGTATGTGCTGCAACCCACGAACTCAATCACAATGAAAAGTTTCGGAAATCAGCAATCTCTGTTCTTGAACACAACATCCCCTCTTTAGGAAACGTCCAAGGTAGAGATGCTGTAATCCCTTCGTTCGATTTTTTCGAACAAAACGCTTCTCACTCCAGCATCCTTAAATTATTTGATGATTCCATCCAATGGATGGATATACTCACTGATGGGGAGGCGTGGTTGCCAATCGGATACAGGGAGATGTAACTAGATCCTAATCTATTGATTAAATCCGGAGCGATGCTCCGGATTTCTTTTAGTTTTACACAACCACACTCTGAGGATTTTTCGCCAAGGTCGCGTATAAATTTAAAAAAGGCTCACAGGCGTACATGTCGTACGACGAGAACCTTTTTTAATTTTAGACGATGAGATTGGTGAAAAAGACCAGAGCAGCTATTAGTATTCCCGGATGGAAACTTGGGCGTCGATTTTTTTGATCAGATCGATAACTACCGACACCGCAATCAAAAGCGCCGTACCCCCCACTGAAATAGCTGTAATACCTGTGATACCTCGGATAATAAGCGGAAGGACTGCAATCACGCCGAGGAAGAGTGCACCGACGAGTGTGAGACGAGTAAGCGTCTTTGCAATATGGTCAGATGTCGAAAGTCCTGGGCGAATACCTGGAATAAATGCTCCGTTTTTCTGTAGGTTCTTTGAGATCTGGTCTGGGTCAAAAGTTACTGCGGTATAGAAGTATGTGAAGATGAATACGAGTAAGAAATATGCAACTGCATACACCCAACTATTTGAGATAAATGTATTCAACGCTGTCGCGACACTCTTTATTGCAGGAACATCCACGTTTGCAAGAAACTGAGAAATAATCTGTGGGAACAAAAGGATAGATGAACCAAAGATGATTGGCATCACTCCAGCCTGATTCATACGAAGTGGAAGATAGGTAGATGTACCACCATACACTTTCATGCCACGTACTTGTTTTGCATACGTAATCGGAATCGGTCTTTCTGCTTCAGTGACAACCACCACCAACACCACCACAATCAATGCAATCACCAAGAACAATCCGTACAAGAAGATTTGTGCTGGATCAAACACATACACAAACTGAGATAATGTAGTCGGAAGCTGAGATACGATACCTGCAAAGATAATCAATGAGACACCGTTGCCAATACCGTATTCTGTGATAAGTTCACCGATCCACATCAAAAGCATTGAGCCTGCAGTAATCACGGCAAGGTTTACCAAAAGATCAAACGGTGACATCGCAGCAATAACATTTTGATTCTGAAGAAGCTTGATCAAACTAAATCCTTGAATCAAGGCAAATGGAATCGCGAGCATACGTCCATACTGAGCAAATTTTGCACGACCAGCATCCCCTTCTTCTTGATACATCTCTTTGAGACGTGAAGACATCACGGTAAGGAGCTGCATGATAATAGATCCGGTAATATACGGACCGACACCAAGCATCACAATAGAAAGCTGTGAAAGTCCTCCTCCTGAGAACAAGTTTAAAAGTCCGAGAAATTCATTGTTTGCAAACAAAGACGACAATGCAGTCTGATCTACACCAGGGATTGGAATGATTGCAAGAAAACGAAATACAATAAGCGCACCAAGTGTAAAGAGAATACGTGTACGAAGCGCTTTATCTTGTAGTATGAGACCAAATTTATAGAAAAAGTTTTTCATAGTCTTATGCTATCACTTTACCACCTGCAGTTTCAATCTTTGTTTTTGCAGAAAGAGAGAGCGCACAACCAGATACGGTAACTTTTTTAGTTATATCACCTGTTGCAAGAATCTTAACCTGAGGTTTCTTTCCATACACCATTGTAATCACACCCTTCGCTACAAGTGTTGCAGGAGTTACTTTGTCTCCATTTGAAAACATATCAGAGATAGCTCCGAGTGTTACAGGAGTATAGGCTTTTTGAATAGAGGTATTGCTATTTACACCTCGTCCTCGAAGCTTAGGAATTCGTTTGATGAAATCTCGAAGTTCTGGTCGTTTCTTGTGACCTGCTCGAGCATTCTGTCCTTTTGTACCACGACCAGCAGTTTTAGCCTTCACCCCTCCTCGGCCGATCTGTCGTGATTTCTTATTTTTATGTGTTCGCTTTAGTGTGTTTAACATGGCATTTATTTAAATCTTTATTTAGCTCGAAGCTGTGAAAGCGCTTTAATAGCTGCCTTTGCGTTGTTTACTTTGTTCTTACTTCGTGAAAAGAGTTTTGAACCAACTTCTTTTACACCAGCAAGCTCAAGTACTGTTCGAATCGATGAACCTGCGAGAATACCCTTTCCAGGTGCACGCATGATAACAACCTGTGAACCAGAGAACTTTGCAGAAACTTCGTGAGGAATAGAGAAGTTTTTTGTAAGAGGAATTTTTATGAGATTTTTCTTTGCATCACGAGCAGCTTTGTCGATCGCAAGTGGAGTGTCGGTTGCTTTACCCTGTCCCACACCCACCTTACCCTTTCGGTCTCCTACCACCACTGCAACTGAGAAACTAAATCGTCGTCCCCCTGTTACCACACGAGTCACACGTCGAATACTGATGATCTTCTGATCAAATTCTGGTTTTACTCGAGGCTCTCGAGTATCTCGTCGATCACGATTTGGCTTACGTGGACCTCGTCTGTCTTTTGATGCAGTATCTGCCGGAGCAGTCTGTGTTTGTGGTTTGATTTCTTCTGTCATAATAATTTTTTATTAAAATACGAGTCCTCCTTCTCGCGCACCTTCTGCGACTGCTTTAATGTTTCCGGTGTACATAAAACCTCCTCGATCAAATACAACGGTCTCGATTTTCTTTGCTTTTGCTTTTGCAGCAATATCTTTACCAATAGCAAACGCTTTCTCAGAAAGAGTTTTACCTTTTATTGTTTTTGAGTGAGCAGATACAAGCGTCAAACCTTTTGAATCATCGATGAGCTGTGCTGACACATGCTGATTTGACTTAAATACAGCGAGTCGAGGTCGTGTTTCTGTACCAGAAATCTTTGCTCGGATTCGAAGCTTTCGTCTGATTCGTTGTGTAGTTTTAGAAATTTTTGTAGTCATGGTTTTGTTTTTGATTTTGGATTAATGATTCTGGATTTATGAATGGGATTTCTCTTATTCTTTAATCTTTAATCTTTTTTCCTTAATCTAGCTGTTAGGCTGACTTCTTACCTTGTTTACGCTTAATGACTTCACCCTCATATCGAAGCCCTTTGCCCTTATAAGGTTCTGGTTTTTTCCAATCTCGAACCATTGCTGCAAACGCACCAACCTCTTCTTTGTTGATACCTGAGATAGTGATTATGTTTTTCTCTGCAGTAACTTTGAGTGTAGCAGGAATATCAATATTAACTGGATGTGAGAAACCAAGAGCCATCACGAGCTGTGCACCTTTTACTTCAGATTTGTATCCGATACCTTCAAGGATAAGTTTCTTTACAAATGGTGTGTTTACACCCGCAATCATGTTGGTGATGTGAGAACCGTATGTTCCCCAGAGAGCGCGGTTTGCAATTGTTTCCTTTACAGGAGAAAGCGTGATTGACTCAGGAGTAATCGCGAGTAACACTTGATCAGCGAGATGCTTTGAAAGAGTTCCCTGTGGACCTTTCACCGTGAAAAGACCTGAAGTAAATGTTACTTCTGTTCCTTTTGGTATGGTAATTATTTTTTTTCCGATACGTGACATATATTTGTATTATAGATTACCAAAGTGTACACAATGCTTCTCCTCCGACCTTTTCTTTTCGAGCCGCCTCATCTGACATCACACCTTTTGGTGTTGAAATCACCATAATACCATAACCATTTTTAACTGGTCGGATCTCAGTTGCTTTGATGTATACTCGTTTTGAACTCTTTGAAACACGCTTTACACCACGAATCTTTGGTGAACCATCAGCTTCGTATGCAAGTGTCACTTCAATAAACTTAATTACTTTTTTACCTTTCTTTGCTGCACTCTTGATGAAGCCTGCTTTTGCAAGCACATCGAGAATAGATACTTTGAGTTTAGAATACGGCAACACAACAGTTTCCTTTCGGACCTGTCCTGCATTGTGTATCTGTGTAATCATTGCTGCGATTGGATCTGTCATATTGTTTCGATGGGAGTATTAGTGACTCGAGAGAGTCTCTAACTTACCACGATGATTTTTTAATACCTGGGATTTTACCCTCATTGGCAAGCTCACGGAAGCAGATACGGCAGAGATCGAAATCTCTCATATATCCATGCTTTCGACCGCATCGAAAACATCGGTTTACTTCTTTTGTAGTAAACTTAGCTTTCTTTAATGATCGTGCGATTACTGATGTCTTTGCCATTGTATGATTAATTGCTTTTATAAAGCTTGGGTCTCATCCTAACAGGATTGAGTTCCCAAGTCAACCTATTCTATTTCTACTTTTTCTTAAGTGCTTTTACCTTTGGATATCCCTCATCTTTCTTAAATGGGAAGCCAAGATGGAGCAAAAATGCTTTGGTTTCAAGTGGATTTGAAACGTTTGTACATACAGTTACTGCAAGTCCAAACACATCTTTGAGCTCTTCATCCGCTGATTCTGGGAAAATAGTATTTTCTTTGATGCCGAGTGTGTAGTTACCCATCTCGTCGATACCTTTCGCTGAAATACCACGGAAGTCTTTTGTTCGAGGAAGAGCGATGTTTACAAGACGCTCGAGGAAGTCATACATTCGTTTGCCCCGGAGTGTGATCTGGATACCCACTGTCTCCCCCTGTCGAACTTTGAACGCTGCGACTGACTGCTTTGCACCTTTCTTTACTGGCTTCTGTCCAGTGATGTCAGCGAGTCGTGCGTATGCGAGCTCAACTTTCTTTTTATCTTTAAAAGAACCTACTCCAGCAGAAACAACCACCTTTAAAACTTTAGGTGCTTGCATAGCATTTTTGTATCCAAATTCCCCTTTAAGGGCGCCGAATGCTTTTTCTACTTTGTCTTTAATGTGTTCCATGGTGTTTAATTTAAAATTTTAAATTTGAAATTTCAAATTTAAATTGTGTTTCCTGATTTCTGAGCTATACGTACCTTCTTACCATCCACTACTTTTTTTGCAATTCGTGTTCCTTTTCCTGTTTTTGGATCAACGATAAGCACGTTTGATGCGTTGATTGGGAGATTTTTTTCAATAATCTGTCCTTTCTCACCACTTCGTCGAGCTTTCATGTGAACTTTCTGCATGTTTACACCAGAAACCACAATCTTACCTTCACGAGGAAGTACCCGGGCAATTGTACCTGTCTTGCCTTTATCTTTTCCGGTGATCACTATTACTTTGTCGTCTTTTTTTAATTTCATATTATTTTCATTACCCTATCATTGAATTCTTGAAGTTTCAAATTTGGATGAAATCCGCGAAGGAATCCAATTGATGATCCCGAGCCTTACTTGTCGTAAGGTGAGTAGTCATTAATTGGAATTCCGACAAAGGATTTCGCCAAATTTGGAAGTTCTATACGACTTCAGGTGCGAGTGAGATAATCTTCTGATACCCCGCCTCTCCGATTTCTCGTGGGATTGGTCCGAATACGCGACCTGCAACAGGTTCTTTCTTTTCTTTTGAAACAATCACTACTGCGTTTTCATCGAATCGGATATATGATCCGTCCTTTCGTCGGAATGGTGCCTTTTGTCGTACCACTACCGCATACAACACATCTTTCTTTTTAGCTCCTTTTCGAGGTTCAGCTTTCTGAACAGAAAGCACTACCATTTCGCCCAAGCCAGCGTATCGCTTTTTTGAACTTCCGAGTACTTTAAACACTCGCCCGATTTTTGCTCCGGTGTTATCTGCGATTTTTACGATTGATTGTGGCTGGATCATATTGGTTTAATTTTAAATTTAAAATTTTAAATTTTAAATTATTACGAAGTGTTTATCTTTTGAAATTGGTCGTGTCTCCTTAATCTGTACTTTGTCACCGATCTTCTTGGTATTTCCTACATCGTGAGCTTTGAATCGCTTACTGATCTGCATGAATTTACCATACTTTGCGTGTTTGACAAATCGGTTTACCAAAACAACAACAGTGTCTTTCATTTTGTCAGACACCACAACTCCAGTGAGAACTCGTCCCATTGCTGCTTCTTCTGTATTTGGCTGTATTTTTTTTGTTGCCATACGATTATTTTGTATTAATTGCAGTCAAAATACGTGCAATATCTTTTCGGATTACGTATCCCTCTTTCACATTTTTAATTTTGCTTCCCGCGACAGAAAATCGGAAATTTCGAAGTGCTACTCGTTTTTCACCGAGGAGAGCTTTCAATTCTTTTTCTGTTTTGTTTTTAAAATCTTTCATAATTCTCTATTATCGTGCTACTACTTTAGACTTGATTGGGAGCTTTGTTCCCGCTTTTCGAAGTGCCTCTTTTGCCACAGCTTCAGTCACACCATCAATTTCAAAAATGATACGTCCTGGAAGTACTGGTGCTACATATGCATGAAGATCTCCTTTTCCTTTTCCGAGTTTTACTTCGGCTGGCTTTCGAGTAATCGGCATATCAGGGAAAATTCGAATCCATACTTTTCCAGTCTTACCCATTGCTCGAGAAAGAACTTTTCGAGCTGCTTCGATCTGGTTTGAGAGGATACGTGCGTCAGTAGTTGCTTTAAGTCCAAATGAACCAAACGCAAGTGTTGCGCCGCGGGAAGCCACACCAATTCGAGAGACATTTCGTCTCATGGTATGCCATTTTCTGTATTTTACTTTTTTAGGTAGCAACATATACGTTTAGTTATTTAGCAAAGATTTCTCCTTTATATATCCACACTTTAATACCGATCGCTCCGTATGGAAGACGTGCAGGATATGCTGCATAGTCTACATCGGCTCGAAGAGTCTGGAGTGGGATTCGACCTTTTTTCATTTTTTCCTGTCGTGCCATTGAAGCACCTCCGAGTCGTCCTGAAAGCTCGATTTTAACTCCAAGCACATCTCGGTTTGCCATTACCTTTTCGATAATCTGCTTCCCTACTCGTCGGAAAGGCATACGCTTCTCGAGACCTTCTGCAATCATGTGAGCCACGATTGTCGCATTTGCTTCTGGAGATTTTACTTCTTTGATGTCGATTTTTACCTCACCACCTGATACGAGTTTTTTCTTTGCAATAAATGCAAGCACGTCATCACGGAGCTTTGTCGCACCCTCACCTGATCGGCCAATGATCATACCTGGTCGTGAAGTTTCGATAATGATTCGAAGTGCTTTTTCACTTCGCTCCATCTGAATATCAGCCACGTACTGACCTCGCATTTTCTTCTCGAGGAATTCACGGATAAGCACATCACTCTTCAAGAACTCCTTGAATTTACTTTTTACACCAAACCATCGAGATTTCCAATCTCTAATGATTCCGAGTCTATGTGAATATGGGTGTACTGT
>CAYJEE010000012.1:10717-22136 GCA_964369145.1 uncultured Candidatus Saccharibacteria bacterium | reverse complement strand
GATGTCAGTATGTTTTGGATATGCTCCCCTGCTTTTTCTGGGGTATCGAAATGAAATACTGCATCTGGTGCAATTCCTGCTTCGAGTGCACCCTCTTTGATAAATCGTGCACGTAATCCTACACACACCAGCATATCAAATCCGCTACACTGTCTCCCGATTTCCCTATGAGCTTCTCCCGAAAAACGTCCAAGCTCGAGCATATCACCAAGCACACAAATCTTTCTTTTTCCTTCAATTTTTTCAAGTACTGAAATAAGCTCTTCAACTGCAACAGGTGAAGAATTGTAGGAATCATCAATAATAACCGAATGCTTGAGTCCAGGTATGATTTTCATATGCCCAGGAATCAGCTCCACTTTTTCGAAAGTTGTGTGTAGTGAAAAAGGATGTTCACCTAACGCTTGGATTGCCGCCATTGATGCCAGCACTGCGTGGATGACTGGAAAACCAAGAGTGTCTTTGATAACCATCGGAGTAGCATGTGCTGGTTTTTTAAAAGAAAAAGAAATACCTACAGGTAATGACTGCTCATAGAGAATCGTATACGTATCCACACAAATATCTGCACGATCCACAGTACCGTATGAGACCGTGTGATGTGAGACCCCCCCAATCTCTCGTGAGTACTCATCATCTGCACACCAGACAACTTTTGCATCGGTAGTGAGTGCATTCTGAATCGACATATATTCTTTTTGTAATGATGCGGGTGTATCAAAACACTCTACATGCGAAGGAATCTCCCCGACTGGAGTCACCACGAGCATATCGACAGGAAGCCACTGCGCCACACGAGCCACTTCACCTTTTTTCTGACCATCGATTTCAAGTATTACGTAAGATGGATAGGATTTTGTAATATACAACTGCTCGAGTGCTACCACGGTATTTCTCACAATCCCTTCTATAGTGTTGATCGGATACGGACAACCAAGGAGCGTCAGTGGAATACCGATTTCGGTAGTGAGACTCTGCTCACTCTTGCGCACTGAATGTTTTTTTGAAAGAGCGGCATACAATGCATTTCTGGTCATTGTTTTACCGACACTTCCGATGAGTACGATAATAAATGGTTTATGTTTTTTCAGGACATAGACCGAAGCGACAACTAATATTTTTTTAAAGATATTTTTAAAATACATCATATACACTATCTGTCAGGCGGTATTTCGTAATAGTTTATCAAAAACTTTGTTATATCGATAAAGGGATCTGAGAGAGATTCTGAACCATACTGCACACCTCGCGGTTTGACGGTGTACAAAAATACTAAAAATCGAGGGTTGTACGCAGGGAAAAATCCTACAAATGAGTGAAGAAAATCATCTGGACTATAGCTTCCACCCGATGCGATCTGTGCTGTACCAGTCTTTACTGCCACACTATAGTTGGGCAGCTTCAGTTTACCCCCTCTTAAATATTCGTCAACACTCCGCACCATCATACGCGTCACTTCTTCTGAAGTTGTTTTTTTGATCACCTGCTCGCCCTGAGGATACGAGATATCCTTCGAAATACCTACTCTGTATTTTATTTTTGTTGCTACGTGAGGATGGATCAGGTATCCACCGTTTGCAATAGTCGAAAGCGCTCGAACCGTCGACATCGGTGAGAGTGCGATACCCTGACCAAAGGATGCGGTCACATGCTCGATATCGCGAGGACTTTTGAGGTTAGAGACAATATTTTTTGCTTCATTGGGCAAATCAATCCCCGTCTTTGTATCAAGTCCAAACTTATACATATAATCAGAAAAAACATCGTTGCTCACCTTGTTTACAATGTATGCCATACCGACATTGAGCGATTCTGAAAGCGCGGTCTGCATCGTAGTCACACCTCTTTCCTTTCCGTCAAAGTTTGAAATCTTTTTATTATTTACGACAATATACCCTTTATCATAATACGTGGTATCTGCAGTGATTTTGCCCGTATCAATACCTGCCGCCACAGTCAGTGGTTTGATAATAGAACCCATTTCATACACATTTTCTACCAACGGGTTGGAAAATACCGATACATCCTTTTCTGCTTTTGTATTATTTAAATCAAAATCAGGTTTCAATGCCATCGCATATATCACCCCCGTCTTCGGGTCGACAATAATCCCACCTGTATACTGCGATGAGTATTTTTTATTTACATCAGAAAGAATATTTTCGAGATATGTCTGAACTGTGGGCTCGAGAGAAGTCACCACATCACCTTCTTCCGCATCAGTCGCACTCTTTTCTATATTAGAAAAAATCTGTGCAAAAAAATTTACATATGCACCTTCATCTCTTTTCAATGTCTTTTCATAAAAACTCTCAAGTCCGTATCGTCCAGCAAATTCATCTCCCTTGAAACCCAAAAAACCTACCGTATGGGCAGCGAGATTGTTGCCTGGATAAAAACGCCAACGGTCCTTGTACAACTTGACTCCAGGTATTGCAAGCCCCTCTATTTGTTGTCCGAGCTCATAGTCCACTCGCTTTGCGAGCTCTTCGTATGGGTCATTTTGTTTTGTAACTTTCTGTAAAAACTCTTCTTTTGGAATATCGAGAAATCCTGCGAGCTTTTGAAATGCACCCTCTGGATTTTTTAAGAGCTGTGGATTGACCGCAACCGTAAAACCTGTTTTCAAGGTTGCTGCCGAGACTTCCTCTCCAGTCTTACTCGTAAAATATATTGAATTGCGTGTAAACACATTACCTGTCGATCGAGCATACTGCCGGTCAGCCTTATCAGTATATGTGTCATGCTCTGTGATCTGTACTATATATAATCTCGCTATAATCAAGAGAGCAACTGCGAGAATACAAAAAGACAAGAAGCGTATGCGAGATAAAGAAGAAGACATAAAAACAGTATACTATATTTCTGATTCAGTACGCGATACAAAACTCACTGATTGAGGAGTGATAAATGTCTTGTGTTCAACTTCTACAAAACCGAGATTTTGTGCTCGAGCGAGTGTAATCTCATTTTTAAGACCGATAAGATCAAACTCTTTCTGTCCGATTGAAAGCGCTAGTTCAGATGCTTCTGTTTCCATCTGCTCTCGTAATACAACATTATGAATCGTGGTTGTCACACAATATATATAAAAAATAGCCGAGAAAAATACAATACTGAGAAGTCCCCAGAACATATTTTTCTCATCAATATATGTATGTGTTTTCATAGTAGTATGTATTAATTCTTTTCAATGATTCTTAATTTTGCACTTCGAGAACGTGGGTTCTCATATATTTCCTTTTCGTTTGGTGTGATTGGTTTTTTTGTGATACGTACTCCTTGTTTTGAAGTCTCAAGTGACTTGAAGTGCTCTTTGACGATTCGGTCTTCGAGACTGTGGAATGAGATGATTGCGAGTCTCCCTTTGGATGCAAGCGCTTGGAAACTTTTTTCCAAACCTTCTTCGAGCGCATAGAGCTCATCGTTCACCGTGATCCGCAATGC
This sequence comes from uncultured Candidatus Saccharibacteria bacterium, assembly GCA_964369145.1. Lineage (GTDB taxonomy): Bacteria > Patescibacteriota > Minisyncoccia > Phycocordibacterales > DATDWN01 > UBA910. Next base: position 18,689 of record CAYJEE010000012.1, on the reverse strand, counting down.
TTGGAATGTTCTCGTCGCGGGATGTATCTTGCCATGATGGTAAAACTTGGGAGTAGAAGCGAGAATCACATTTACCAAGTCTGTCGTAGTCTCGATCGGTGAAAGCTCTCGTGTGCGTACTATCCCCCGTGCGATACGTCCTGCAAATCGTTCTTCTCCGTACGATCTGATAATCGTCCGGAGAGAATCTTCATCCCATGTGTTTACAATCGTATGAGCATCGTACTCTTCTTCTCCAAGCTCTTTTTTAAATGTCATCCGAAGTGGTTCGTCTTGTCTGAAAGCAAACCCTCTTCCTGACTCTTCGAGCTGATTTGAAGATAGTCCAATATCGAGCAACACTCGATTGACCTGTGAGATACCGAGCAGTGTGAGATGCGTGTCGATATCCCGGAAACTTCCCAACACATACGTGATGTCGAGAGAAAGGTCTTTGAGCCGATCCTTTGAGCGATCGAGCGCATCTACATCGAGATCAATACCGATGAGTTTGATAGAATTTCCAAACTTTTCGGCAAGTGCTCGAGTATGTCCCCCATTACCCAACGTCCCGTCTACGACCACATCTCCTGGTTGTATATCGAGACCTTTGATAACTTCTTGTAGGAGTACTGAGCGATGAATCATGGAGGTAAATTTTAAATTTCTAATTTTAAATTTCAAAAATAATGCGATTTTGTATTTTGTTTGAAATTTAAAATTTTGAATTTGAAATTCTTACAACACTCCGACCTGCCCCAATTTTTCTGCAAGCGTATCCGCCTGCTTCTCGACCACTTTCTTATACTCTCCCCATGCTTTCTCATTCCAGATTTCCACTCGATTTGAAACTCCGATAATCACTACTTTGTTTTTCAGTGATGCTCGGTCTCGAAGAAAATCTGGGATCAAGATTCGTCCGATAGAATCGACTTCTGCCTCAACCGCGCCACCAAACATAAAGCGGTTGAAACTTCGATTATCAGACTGCAAGAGAGAAGAAGTGTTGAGCTTTGTCTCGATCGCTGCCCATTCTTTGAGTGTGAACACAAAGAGACAGTTGTCGAGACCTGGAGTTACCACAAGCTTTTTTCCCATTTCAGAACGAAATTTCGCCGGTAGCGAAACTCTATTCTTTTCATCGATGCTGTGTGTGTATTCTCCGATCAACATGCCAGTATTTTTAATTACCTCAGTGAGAGCGTACCGTGTCAGTTGAGTACAACTGCCCTTCTATTTTCATTGTCGCAATTGAGTACAATTGCTCTGTGAAAATATGTCGGCCGATGTCTCATCCGCATTCCTATTTTCATTGTCGCAATTGAGTACAATTGCTCTGTGAAAATATGTCACCCACTTCTTCCCACTTACTTAGTATTTTATACCACTCTCTCCCACTCCACAACACTTTACCCTGTGGATAATGAAACTACAACATAAAAACCACCTATAAGGTGGTTTTTATGTTCCTCGTTTTCAAGTGTATTTAATTTTACTCAATCCTCGGTTTCATCAACGGGAAGGTTTGCAACTCTCGGAGTGGTTTGTCTGCCAAGAATGCAAAAAGTCTTTCTCCGAAGCCAAAGCCACAGGTTGGTGGCATACCGTGCTCAAGCATTTCTACAAATTCGTAATCTGGCATCATTGCTTCTTTGTCCCCTGCATCGATAAGCTTTTGTTGGAGCATAAATCGCTCATGCTGGTCGATCGGATCATTGAGCTCTGAATAACCATTCCCCACTTCGCTTCCTGCAAGAATTGGCTGGAATCGTTGGACGGAAACCCCATCTGGATTTGCTTTTGCGAGAGGTGCAACAAGTTTTGGATGATTGATTAGAAAGGCAGGTCCTGCAATATTTTTGCGACAATACTTCCAGAGTGTATCAGTCAGACGTTCAACATTGTTTCCTTCGTATTTTACGCCAAGCTTTTGAAGCGTCTGTTCCATTTCACCTTGAGTACTTGTCGCAATATCCACACCTGTCTGTTTTTTGATTTCTTCTGCATAATCCACAAGTACCCAATCATTTGCAAGATCAAACGTATGCCCACGAGTCGTAAATTCTGTTTTTCCGAATACTTCTGTGGCGATAGCACGATACATTCGTTTTACGAGCTCCATACCATCATGGTAGTCAGCAAACGCCCAGTAGAACTCCATGTTTGTAAATTCCTGCAAATGATCTGGTGACGATCCTTCGTTTCGATACGCCCTACCGATTTCAAATGTTTTTGGAAAACCTCCCGCCATCAGACGTTTCTGCCAGAGCTCACCGACTGAGATACGTAAAAATACCGGAAGATCATAGTCATTGTGATGTGTCTTAAACGGCTCTGCTTCTGCACCACCGGTTGTCGTCTCAAGCGTAGGGGTCTCTACTTCCAAAAATCCTTCTTTTTTCAAAAATTCTCGAGTAACATCCCAAAATTTACTTTTTTTATATATAAGCTCACGCGCTTCATCGTCCATCAGAAAGTCGAGGTATCGCTTTCGATATCGCTCATCTACATCAGTGAGACCATGCCATTTCTCTGGAAGCGGGAGGAGAGTCTTTACCCCCATCATCCATGATTTTGCGAGCACACTCGGCTCCCCTCGTTGGCTCGTGAGTGCTGTACCCGTAACAGAAATAAAGTCGCCGATATCCACCGTGTCAGCAAACAAAGAAAGTGTCTCTTCTCCAAGCTCATCTTTTTTCAAAATAACCTGAAACTTTTCTGTGCCATCAAAGAGCACAACAAAAAGGATAGCCCCTTGTCCCCGTAGAGCCATAATACGCCCTGCCACAGAAAAAGACTCGGCTGAAGCCTCTTTTTCTGCGAACGTATTTTTCAACTCAGCAAGAGAAAAATCCCGAGGTATTTTCGCTGGATACGGATTAATACCCCGTTCTTTGAGTAATGCTAATTTTTTAAGTCGCGCGTCGCGTATATCATCGAGTGAAGCCATGTGTCTATAATAATAGAAAAAGTGAAAAATTGAAAGATTAATACAAATATAAACTTTCAGATTTGAGACACGGTCACGTATAAATTAAAAAAGGCTCACAGACGTACTGTCGTACGACGAGAACCTTTTTTTAATTTTAGACGATGAGATTGACCAAATTTAAAATTATTTAATATCCGTTACTTTATAGGTCACAGATCCTGAAGGCGCATCAAACGTAAATGAATCACCTTTTTTCTTTCCAAGTGCTGCCTGACCAAACGGAGATTTGATTGAGATTTTTCCTCCGAGTGCATCCGCTTCTTCTGTTCCGACGATTACATAGGTTATTTTTTTACCATTTTTCTCTACTGTAATTTCAGAACCCACGTTGACTGTACCAGTCACCTGCTCTGTGATAATCACTGCTGATTTGAGAATACCTTCGAGCTTTGCGATACGGTCTTCAGTGATAGCCTGGGCATCTCGCGCTTCATGGTATTCTGCATTTTCTGAAAGATCTCCGAGAGATTTTGCATATTCGAGCTGTTCTGCCACCTCTTTTCGCTTTGTACTTTTCAAATATTCAAGCTCTTTTTTAAATTCATCAAACTTCTCTTTTGTAAGGTATTCTTTTTCGTTCATGTGTATATGTAGAAAATGTTAAGTAATTGCCGATACTATACCAAAAATAGCCCTAAAGGTCAAAACAAACAGAAAGCCGCCCGCAAGAGCGTTTGGCTCTCGGGGGCGGTTGTTACTGGATAAAATCGCTGAAGTGGTAGCGGTTATTTTCCAGAAATTTTGGAATCGCATGTTGGACGAAGGATTTCAATTCCACCAAACCATTTCTTTTGACTTGATTCTCGGCGAAACAAGGAGCCTCCCAAAGAACGGTTTTCCGCATTTCTTTTTCTTCCTCCTCAAGTCGTGTTATTTCGGCTTGAATGAGCTTTGCCACCTTCACCCGCTCATCTCTAAACCAAGCTGAGCTGACTACAATTTTGTTGATGGACACTTTTTACTCTCCGTCTTATATTATATAACTTTTTATACCACTTTGTCAAGTCTCTCGCTTGGAGATCGATGCGAATGCTTTCCGGAGCCCCCGCAAGCCCAAAGCATGGACCTGTCAAGGCACCCCGTTCTTGACAGGTTTAGACTGAGGACAGCCGAGAACCCCGCAGGGGGTTTGAGGGAAGCTCTGGAAAGTATTCTTATTGAGCTCCTCGTAATTTTACTACTCCGTAAAATATTCAGGTGCATTTAATTGCATCCATTGGAGAACATCCCTCATAATCAAAGTCGCGCCGACTTGGTTGTTTGCTCTTCCTTTTTCCATCACCACTGCAAATGCATACCGAGGTTTGTCTGCAGGAAAGAAACCAACCGTCCATGAGTTGACGAGACTTTTTGTCGGCCCGAGCTCCGCGGTACCAGTCTTTGCAGACACTTTTACAAATGGAAAATTGAGAGACTGAGCAGTACCCTCGGTCACCGTCATCCTCATCCCTTCACGCACAATAACAAAATCAGATTCTGCGAGTGGTACAGGTACAGACAAACTCTGATACGCACTTGTCGGCTTTATCACTGTCGGGTACAAAAGTTTCCCACCGTTTGCGATCGCACCGATCGCTCGCACTGCCTGAAGAGGTGTCACTTGTACACCGTATTGCCCGATCGATGTGTTGTAGGTATCTCCGAGTCTCCACTCTTCTTCACCAAACAAACTTTTCTTCCAGGTCGGGTTTGGTATCACCCCCGCTTTTTCTCCATAACTTTCGATACCTGTCTTTTCTCCAAAACCAAACATGCGCATGTATTTTTCTATATTTGAAATACCCAACCCTTTTTGTCCTGCAAATCCACCTCCCACTTCAAAGAAATAGACGTTTGAAGATACTGCGATCGCACGACGGAGATCGACGAGTCCATGAGCTTTCCAATCACGAAAGATTGTCGGCTTATCAGGATTGTACGGATTGGGAATCGAAAGAGAGCCCGTCGAAAGAATCTGTTTTTTAGGATCAATAATTTTCTCAGTCAACGCTCCCATCGCAATAAAAGGCTTCACGATGGATCCGGGTGTATAGAGTCCCGCTACCACTCGATTTAAAAAGGGGTTGTTTTTATTGGTGAGATATTCATTTATTTTTTTACTATCAGATCCGAGCGAAAGAATATTGGAATCATATTCAGGAAAGCTCGCCATAGCGATAATCTCCCCTGTTTCTATATCCATGATCACCCCTCCTCCCCCGCGATACCCCGCACGCGATGTATACTCTAGCATTGCGGTGTACATGCTCTTTTGTACTCCCATATCAATCGACACATGGAGATTGCCACCATCTTGTGGTGGCTCGACGATCTGAAAATCAGTGACATTTCCTCGAGCGGTTGTTTCGGTAAATTTATATCCATTTGTCCCCGAAAGAATCGAATTATACATTTTTTCTATTCCATCTTTGGGAATATACGCGGTCTGATAATAAAACCCGGAAGAATCTTTGGTGGGATACTTTACATATCCGAGTACTGTAGAAAGCCCTGTCGATGTCGCATACATACGCGTTGCAAAATCACCGTTTGTTTTATTCAAATCGTTCCAGACGAGTGGTACATCATTTCTATCGAAAATCACACCTCTGTTTGCAAAGACAATCGAATCCGCAAGTCTATTGTTTTCACTTTTCAATGCATATCCTTTACCTTCTACCACTTGTAAATCCCATATTTTATATATAAATACACCTCCCACAACTAAAAACAACACAAGAAGTAAAGAGAGGGTTCGTTTTGAGATGGGCTGCTCGATGCGACCTTCAAACTGATACACATCAAACTGTGGTAGATTTTGTGAATCAAGAAAAATCTCATCAGGAGCGATGTCTTTGTATTGTTTTTTGAATGTAAACAATGATCTAATCCAAGAAATCATGTACCCATAGTATCACAACCTCACCCGTGACCGAACAGCATAGACCACAATACTCCAGAGAGAGATACTGATCGTATGTACATACAGTGAGCCATAGAGCATATCTGTGAGCAGACCGAGTGCAATAATCTCAAATGTGGGAGTGTAATACACACTGTAGACAATCACCGCTACATACACCATCCACCAAGGCACAAAGAAAAAACTTATCAACATTACCGCAAAAAATGATAGTCGTGCATAATTCATATTAGAAATCACCAATCAATACAAACCTCGACTGAAACACCGGCAACGGGACTCGCGCATACACCTTTTTAAATGAATTTTGTGATGTCTTGTCGACGCTGTACACCGTCGCGACCGCACTCAGCCCAGAAGATGGCTCTTGCAACACATCACCTTCTACCACATCAAAATCTTTCGGCACATAGAGTTCAAAATTGCCACCACCTTTTCCATACGCTTCTACCGATGTGCCGGTACGCAAGACTTCAAATTCTTGAACCTCGCCACCCGATGAAAATAAAGTCACCGTAGACATAGACTCTGCAACATGCGAAATTCTCCCGATCGCAAGCGCATTGTGCGCATATACCAGATCACCTACCTCAATACCAGAATCACTCCCCACATCCACCACAAAAGAGTCGTACGGAGTAAAGGGTGGTTTTGAGAGTACTCGAGCAAGGGTTTTTGCCACAGAAGCTGATGTAGTAGATAATCCTCTTATGTCTTCGTACAAAACTTTCATCTGAGCAAACTCCATCTCTTTTACTCGCAGTGCTTCAAGATCTTGTCGTAACAAATTATTTTGTTCTTGCAACGCATCGATCCCTTCAAAATATCCCCAAAAATCTGAGACGGATGCATATGTCGCATCACGGACATACCACAAAGGCTTTGCGGTGATGTACATCGTGGTGCGTAAGAAATGTGGAAATACATACTGCAGACCGACTACACAGAGACAAACCAGTACCGTAAGAACCGTAAATTTTTTTACCGAACTTTTTGGTTTACTTTTTAGGAGGGAGTTCATCTTCGTTTGCGATTAAGACTTCTCGGTAGAGATCTATATTTTCAAGTATAACACCGGTACCACGACACACTGCAGTTAGAGGATCAGGTGCGATATGTACAGTGATTTTTGTGTATTCTTCGATCACTGAGGCGAGCCCAGGGATCAATGCACCCCCTCCGGCAAGATAAATACCTCGTTGCATCACGTCAGAAACAATTTCAGGTGGTGTTATTTCGAGCACTTCTTTTACAGACTCCACGAGTGTATCGATCGACTGAGAGATCGCTTCTCGAATATCAGAATCAGTCACAATCACTTCTCGAGGAAGCCCGGTGATCAGGTCACGACCTTTGATAGAGGCTTCCAGTGGAGTCGCTCCCGGGAGTATTGCACCTATTTTTATTTTTACATCTTCTGCCGTCTTTTCACCAATCAAGATTTTAAATTCACTGCGCACATACGAGATAATGTCCGTGTTGAGTTTGTCTCCTGCGATGCGGAGATTTTTTGAACGCACCACACCACCAAGAGAGATCACCGCAATATCCGTCGTCCCTCCACCGATATCAACAATGAGGTTCCCGACAGGCTCCATCACTGGCAAGCGGATACCGATAGCTGCAGCCATCGGCTCTTCGACGATATGCACCTCACTCGCTCCAGCATTTTTTGTCGCATCTCGTACCGCACGAATCTCTACGTTTGTAATACCTGACGGCACTCCCACCACCACCCGCGGGCCGATCAGTTTTTTATTATCTTTTTGTGCTTTGTTGAGTAAGTAGGTAATCATCTCTTCGGTCACTTCAAAGTCAGAAATCACTCCGTCGACGAGTGGGCGCACCGCGACAATATGCCCCGGTGTGCGCCCGAGCATATTTTTTGCATCTGTCCCTACCGCCACCACTCGCCCCGTCTTTTGATTGACTGCGACGACCGAAGGTTCATTGATCGTAATCCCTTTTCCACGAACATACACGAGCGTATTTGCAGTACCCAAGTCGATACCGATGTCATTGGAAACCATATGTCGAAACCGTTCGAGTGCGCGTAACATACCACCATCATACCAGAGTTTACAGTCTGTAAACACTTT
>CAYJEE010000012.1:9327-10617 GCA_964369145.1 uncultured Candidatus Saccharibacteria bacterium | reverse complement strand
CTCATCCATCATTTCTGCTTCAGTTGCAGTTCTTTTTTTTACTTCAAGCTTCCCTGCCTGGAGTGTCTTTTCTGAGATGACTACACGAGTCGGAATACCGATCAAGTCAGAATCTGCAAATTTTTCTCCGGGACGGAGGTCTCGGTCATCGTAGAGAGTTTCCACACCGAGTGTTTTGAGCTTTTCGTAGAAGAGATCACCTGCCACCGCAACCTCTGGAGAGTTTCCAAGAGTCACCAAATGTACTCGAAACGGCGCCACTGCCTCAGGCCATACAATTCCTTTTTCGTCTGAAAGAAGTTCGACAATAGTCCCCATCAAACGTCCTGGGCCAATACCATACGAACCCATCACCACAGGTTTCGAATTCCCTTCTTCGTCTGTATACATAAGTCCAAGTGGCTCAGAGTATTTTATTCCAAGTTTGAAAATATTTCCCACTTCGATCGATTTCTGTGGAACTAAATCATACTTACTCACACCAAGCTCTTCGAGCACTTCCGGCAAAAGAACCTCTTCATTGATTGCTATTTGTTTACCCTCATGTACATAGATCACATCTTCTCCCGCATCGCAGATCGTTTGAAATTCATGACTGAATTTTGCAAACGCACCACCTGATGCAAATGTTTTATATGTCAGATGACCAATACCTACTCGATCAAATATAATTTTGTATGCATCAGCAACTTTTTCATAAAATGCATCAAGTCCATCCTGATCAGTGTCAAAAGAATACAAATCTTTCATCATAAATTCTCGTCCTCGCATAATACCGCTTTTTGCTCGAACTTCATTTCGAAACTTTGTTTGAAACTGATATGCATACACCGGAAGGTCTTTGTACGAGCTGATATGATTTGTCATCACACGAGTGATCGGCTCTTCATGTGTAGGAGCAAGTGCAGTCTCTCCCCCTGCTTTAAGTTCTGTTTTAAACCACACATCAAGCACATCGTCAGAAAAACGCCCGGTCTTCCCCCAAACTTCTTTGTCCTGTAGTGCAGTAAGAAACATTTCCTGCCCACCAATAGTATTCATCTCTTCTCGGATTACTTGTTCAATATTCTTAAGTACACGAAAGCCGAGCGGAAGAAAAGTATACACTCCTGCCATTTCTTTCTGAATAAATCCTGCACGGATCAAAAGCTGTGCATTTTTTGACACCTCATCCGCCGGTGCTTCTTTTCGTGTTTTGGTAAAAAGTTGTGTTTGTCTCATCGCTTCATCATAACGCGTTTACATAGAGCGGTCAAAATCCACAAAATCTACTAGGGTTACCCTAGTAGA
>CAYJEE010000012.1:6760-9227 GCA_964369145.1 uncultured Candidatus Saccharibacteria bacterium | reverse complement strand
ACTATAGCACACCCACAAAAACTGTCAAGCGATTTAACACGAAAATCAATTTTGTCGATGGGTGTAGTAAAATAATGGCTGTATTAAGCCATTATTTTAGAGTCGAAAAAAATTTAGTTTGAATTTGTTATAAAAAAGTATTTAAATAGGCTCACTTCAAAAAGAGTTAAATTGCCTCAGATACGCGAAGCAAAAAGGTTTTTGAGTAAGCCTTACTAGCTGTAAGGTGAACGAAAAAACCTGCATTGCGACAAAGTAGATGAGGTAATTTTACTCTTTTTAGAACAACTTCACGATGTCATTGAGGGTAACCACTGCCATCAAAATCAATAAGAGTATGAAGCCAGATGCATTGACCCATGTCGCCACCTTGCTCGGGATTTTTCGTCTCGTCACCGCTTCTACTGCCACAAACAAAAGTCGTCCCCCATCGAGCGCTGGAAATGGTACGAGGTTGATCACTGCGAGATTGATAGAGATGAGTGCAGTGAGTGACATGACGTATGTAAAGCCAAGCTTACTTGCATCCTTGACCACCCCCGCAATACCGACTGGGCCTGAGACTTGAGAAAAGTTTGACTGTAGTGTAACCACACTCCACAAAAATGTACCGAGTCCTTTTGCAGTTGCCCAGGTGAGCTCTGCTGTAGTAATCGCCCCCTGAAGAAGCGCGGTGTGAGGAGGAAGCTTCAGAGTACCCACGGTATCCATCGAGATACCGACGGCTTTTCTCCCGGGCACTATCGTATCGACTGGTGTGATAAATGCAGTCGCTGGAGCATCACTACCACGCTGATAGAGTAGAGTGATTTTTTCGCCATTAGAATTTCCGATCACCTCACTTACTTTTTCTGGGGTGAGATTCCCCTCAGTATCGAGCTGAGCACCTTGTGTATTTCCGCTTGCTTCAACAAATAAAATAGCATCTCCTCCCACAAGTCCCGCTTTCTGTGCAGGACTTCCCGGAAGGACAGAGGTAATCACGAGTTTTGGATTTTGTATTTCACCAAATCGAGATGTGTCTGCGGTCGCCGGCTGACCAATCATAAAACCAATCGAGAGAAGTAGTCCCGCAAAAATTATGTTAAATGCAACACCTGCCACAAGCACAAGTGCCTGAATATATTTCGGTTTATAATAAAAACTTCTCCCCTTTTCTCCTTCTTGTATATCCTGAAGATGTGGATCTTCACCGAAAATCTTTACAAAACCACCAAATGGAATAGCGTTGAGTGTATAAAGTGTCTCCCCTACTTTTTTTGATATCAGTTTTGGAGGAAAACCGAGTCCAAACTCATCTACCCTGATACCTGACTTTTTGGCAACCAAAAAGTGTCCAAGTTCGTGGACAAAAATCAAAACAGCGAGAATGATGATGAATATGATGACAGACATGATTTAAAAGTTAAAAGTCCATCAAGTCCGTAAAGTCGAAAGTAAATGCATTCAAGTCCTGACTTGATGGACTTTATAGACTTTAAGGACTTATGACTACTCTGATATTTCCTTCTCTTTTTTAGCAAACAATCCTTCGAGGACTCCTCCCGCTTCATCAATATACTTTTGAAGCTCAGTTTTGAGTCGAAACTTTTCATCTTCAGATATTTCTCCATCTTTTTCTCGTTTCTCAATATCCTTGATTGTTTTTTCTCGTTCACCTCTGAGTGTGATGCGTGCATCTTCGAGCTTTTGTTTGGCGAGTTTGATAAGACTCGCTCGTCTGTCTGCAGTGAGATCAGGGAAGCTCACGCGTACACCTTTTTCATCAGTAGCAAGTGAGAGTCCGAGGTCAGCAAGCATAATTGCTTTTTCTACAGCCTTTGCGAGAGACATGTCCCACGGAGTGACTCGCATCATACGAGCATCTTCTACTGAAATACTCCCCACCTGGTTGATCGGCATCAGTGAGCCATATGCCTCCACCATTACAGAGTCGAGAAGCGCAGGAGTCGCACGGCCAGTACGAATACCTGAAAACTCTGCCTTGAGCCACTCTTCCACACTTTTAATGCCTGTTTTGAGATCTTTAAAATCGTATGCCATATGCTTCTACTATATCAGAAATATTTAGAAACAAAAATGCCGATTCCAGAAGGGCACCTTCTCGGTTCGGAATTGAGAAGGTGCCCTTCTGGAATTCTCATACTGAGAGGGCGATATTCTCCAAAAGCATTTTGGTCATCGCCCCACGAGAAAAGAGTGCTGTACGAGCTTTTTCACACAACGCGAGTGCGTGAGTATGGGTAACAGCTCCTCCATCATGGTACAGTTCACCTTCTATTTGATTTATCAACTCGATCGCACTTTGTTTTGTTTGTTTTTCATCACTGATATCATCAGTGATTTTTTTGATATATGCGAGACGTCCTGGGAGAGAAAGTTTGAGAAACGATGGTGCCTGTTTTTCTACAAAATCACCTCGAAGTATCCGCACTCGTGAACGCAGCGTAGGAAGTAGTGTGTCCTG
>CAYJEE010000012.1:0-6660 GCA_964369145.1 uncultured Candidatus Saccharibacteria bacterium | reverse complement strand
ACACAGTACAATGCATCCTTTGCAAGTACAGCCTTCACACCGGTTCGTCTGAGCACAAGCTCTGGTAGATTGCGGAGCTGAGAAGACCCGCCAGTCATGATGATGCCTTTATCAATAATATCTGCAGAGAGCTCTGGTGGAGTCTCTTGGAGCACATCTTTGATCGCCTTGATCATATCCCGCAAATCTTTTGAAACTGCTTTTACAATTTCATTTGTTTTTATTTCCACACTTCGAGGAAGGCCTGAAATAAAATCTCGCCCTTTTACCTGCATTGCAAGCTCCTCATCGAGCGGTATGGCTGAGCCGATTTTTATCTTTATATCTTCTGCAGTTTTGTCTCCGATTGCGAGATTGAATGTTTTTTTAATATAGTCAGCGATCGAATGATCAAGTCTGTTACCCGCACACTTCACCGAAGTAGATGCCACTATCCCTCCAAGCGAAATCACCGCCACGTCAGTCGTCCCCCCACCGATATCGACAATCATATGTCCCATCGCTTCATGGATCGGGATCCCCGCACCGATAGCTGCCAAGATCGGCTCCTTTACCACATACGCATTTTTTGCTCCTGCCTTGATCGCAGCTTCTATCACCGCTCGACGCTCCGTCGATGTGACCCCCGCTGGCACGGATACAAGCACTTCTGGTTTGATAAAATTCCACTTACCGAGAGCTTTGTCTATATAGTAGCGAAGCATCGCTTCCGTCACTCGATAGTCTGCAATCACCCCATCTTTCATCGGTCGATATGCAATAATCGCTTCTGGTGTACGCCCGATCATCTCTTTTGCTTCGATACCGATTGCAAGTATCTTATTATCCTCTTCTGAGACAGCTACCACTGAAGGCTCATTGAGCACCACACCACGTCCCGGAACATATACCAACGTATTTGCAGTACCTAAGTCAATACCAAGTTTTTTGGAGAAAATACTCATATCGCTTATACTATCCAAATATGACCAATTATGCAAAAAAACATTCGTACATTTTAGGAGTAATTATTATCAGTGTTGTCGCTATCGGAGCTCTGATTGCCGGATACCGCCTTCAACCAAACATGACGGTGTCAAAAAATGGAATACTCGAAGTCACACTTCCGCTCGCACGAACGACTGTATTTGTAGATGATAAGAAACTCATCACTACCGAAACTGAAAATCAGACTGTTCGTCTCCCTCTTTCTATAAACACACATGATGTGATTATCGCACGAGAAGGCTACTTCCCATGGATGACTCAGGTGATCACAGCACCAGACACAACCTCTCATATCAATCCCATCCTTGTCACTCAAAACACAACAGGACAAATCATTACACAAAAAGATCCAAACTACTGGACTATTCGAAGAAAGATACAAGATACTAAAATCCCCACTGAAGCAAACCCGAGACGAGGTTCTAAAGGATCATCAGTTTGGGTAAAAGATAATACCATTTATGTTAAAGGTGCATATACTGGAGGAGAACTTGGAGAACGAGAAGCTGATGTGTTTGCTGTGATTACTCCTATTGATCAGATCCGTTCTCTTGATTTCTACAAAGACCGCACTGATGTAATCGTATTTGCTTCTGATACTGGTGTATACGCTATAGACGCTGTTGAAAATGCAACTGAAAAAGTAGTGAACTTTTACCCTCTCTACAAAGGCATAAAACCATTATTTGAAAAAACTGAAAATTCGTTTCTTTATGTTCTCGACGGAGAAAACCTCATGATGGTCGTGCTATAATCGGGGCATGAATATTCTCGAAGTTATCCCTATCTCTAAAGCTATCTCGAAAGAGACGCTGACGTATTTTTCTCCTACAGCGATACCTCTCGGCTCCATCGCTCACATCCCGCTTCGTACAAAAAAAATCCATGGCATCGTCGTATCTTCACAACCTGTCTCAGAAAGAAAGAGTGAAATTAAAAATCTTTCATATCAGATAAAAAAGATTGATGCGGTACACGACAAGACATTTCTCCTTCCCGAATTTATTGAAAGTGCCCAAGCGATTGCAGACTACACCGCATCATCGACCGGGAGCGTACTTTCTGCACTCGTGCCGAAAGTGCTCATAGAATCAATACGGTCACTCAAGGAACCTATCCCTCGCACAGCACCGAGCCAAAACAGCGCTCAAACACTCGTACTCCAAGCGAGTGACGAAGAGCGCTATGCCATGTATAAAAGTTATATTCGAGAAGAATTTGCCCGAAAAGGAAGTGTCTTCTTTGTACTTCCTACTATCGAAGATATAAAAACTGCACGACAAACTCTCGAAAAAGGTATCGAAGAGTACACACATATTTTTCACAATGAGCTTGGTAAAAAAGAAATTGTTGATTCGTGGAACAAGGTGCTTGAGTCCACACACCCGGTTGTGATTATTTGTACGAGCTCATTTCTCTGTCTCCCTCGACACGATATCGGCACGATCATCCTCGAAAAAGAAAGTTCTCGTGGGTACACCGGACACATACGGCCCTATATCGACGCTCGCAAAACAGTAGAAATCCTCGCGCGCACATACGGCATCAAACTCATTTTTGGGGACATGGCACTCCGTATAGAAACTATCTGGAAACAAAAACATGATATCTATACCGAACTTTCAACACTCAAGTTCCGTTCATTATCAACCTCAGAATCTGCACTCATCGATACCCGCAGACCCAAAAATTCTCCTCATAAAAAATTTGAGATTTTTACACCAGCACTCAAAGAGCTCATCACGCAAAACAAAGAAAACAACGAACTTCTTTTCCTTTTTTGCGGACGAAAAGGACTCGCTCCGATTTCTGTATGTCATGATTGTGGCCAGACAGTGACCTGTGCGAGCTGTGGTGCACCAGTCACCACCTATACCAAACGCACCGTCCAAGATGGAAGTATGCAAATGTTTGTCTGCCATAAATGTGGGACAAAGCGAAGTGCGCATGAGACCTGTACACGATGCCAGAGTTGGAACCTACAAACACTTGGGATTGGTATCGAAACGGTTGAAAAAGAATTGAAACATCTCTTTCCTGATACACAAGTATTTGTGATGGACAAAAGCCGTATCAAAACACATAAACAAGCCGTGACACTTATGGATAAGTTTTATGATCATCCGGGGTCAATACTCCTCGGTACTGAGATGGCACTCACCTATCTCACTAAAAAAATAAGTAATGCGGGAGTGGTATCACTTGATGCTTTTTTTGCACTTCCAGATTTTCGTATCAATGAAAAAATAATGCACATACTTCTCTCTCTCCGTGCACTCGCCGAGCATGCTTTCATTGTGCAGACCAGACAACCCGACCAACATGTATTTGACTACGCACTCAAAGGCAACCTTTCTGATTTTTATAGAGAAGAGATCGCTGTTCGAAAAAGCCTCGGGTATCCACCGTTCCAGACATTTATAAAAATCAGTCGAGAAGGTAAAAAAGTTGAGGCACGTAAAGCGATGGAGGAAGCAAAGAAATTTTTGACACCATATGAAGTATCTCTGTTTGAATCTTTCCATAAAGGTACCGATCAAAACTATGTTGTTCATGGACTTATCGTCCTCGAACAAGACCAATGGATCGACAAAAACCTCCTTTTGAAACTTCGCGCACTCCCTCCAGATTTTATGATTAAAATAGACCCTGACTCACTTTTGTGATATGTTGAGAGTGTTATGGTTACAATCATTCAACGTGAACATCCTACCTTGCGCACGATAGCAAAACCAGTTCCAGAGAAAGAGATTACGGGTGCGAAAATAAAGAAAATCATAGAGGATATGATCATCGCCCTCGAATCTCAGGACGACGGTGTCGCGATTGCTGCTCCCCAGATAGACGTACCTTACCGTATATTTATCGTATCTCACAAAGTCTTTGCACTCACCAAACGACACAAAGACCGTGTCGGCAAAAATCTTGTGTGCATCAACCCGGTCATCACCAAACTCTCAAAAGATAAGAAAAATCTTGAGGAAGGATGCCTTTCGGTGCGCTACCTCTACGGCAAAGTATCACGCTCACACAAAGCAACCATCGAAGCTACAGACGAACACGGTACAGCGTTTTCACTTGGTGCTTCAGGGCTTTTGGCTCAAATTTTCCAACACGAAATGGATCATCTCGATGGCATACTTTTTATCGACAAAGCAAAAAATGTGGAAGAAATTATTCCTGAAGTAAAACAAACCCCTACACAAGTATGAAAATGCTTTTTTTTGGAACACCAGAATTTTCAAAAGACGTACTTGATACACTTGAAGCCTCTGGCATAACCCCATCCCTTATCATCACTGCCGAAGACAAACCTACCGGAAGAAAGATGATCATCACTCCTCCTCCCGTAAAGGTGTGGGCTGAACAACGCAATATCCCCGTACTTCAACCAAGAAATCTCCGCACAGAAGATGTAGAGAAAGACATACTCACATACGGACAATTTGATATTGGACTCGTCGCTTCGTATGGCAAGATTATTCCAAAACACATCCTCAACATACCTACCAAAGGGATGCTCAACATACACCCCTCACTTCTCCCTCTCCATCGAGGTGCGAGCCCGATACACAGCACGATTCTTGCAGGAGATCCTTTTGGTGTGAGCATTATTTTTCTCGATGAAGAGATGGATCACGGGCCCATCGTTACTCAAAAAGAAATCCCTGAACATATTCTTCCCCGCGATAGTTACCGAGATGTCGCAGAAAAGATCCTCGCACAAGAAGGTGCCCTTCTTGTGCACAACGTTCTTCCTGAGATTCTCACTGGTGAAAACAAAGGGATTCCCCAAGATCACACACAAGCTACGTACTGTAAAAAAATAACAAAAGCAGATGGTGAAGTGCATCTCGACACAGACACTCCGGAGGCAATTACTCGAAAAGTACGCGCGTTTACACTCTGGCCCACTACGTTTTTCTTTAGTACACAACACGGTGCACCACTTCGAATCCAAATTACAAAAGCACACCAAGAAAATGGTGCGCTTGTCATCACTCACGTCAAACCAGAAAGAAAAAAGGAGATGAGTTACTCAGACTTTTTAAGAGGAAGCCAGACTCATCTATAACAAACATTTACTCAAGGTATGCACTGTAATCCCCCCTTGCGCTAAGTACATCTCGCGTCTGCTGACCTTTCTCCATCACAAACAAAAGTCCCACCGTCACAATCGCACACGCGAGTACAAAAGTTTTTAATGCAGGTGACGCAGTATCTTTTAAGTGACCAACTTTCATTATATTTTTCTGAAATTTTTAAGCATATCTTTTATTTTCAACGCTCCTCGACGAAAGAGTGTTTGTTTTTTCTCTTTTCTTACAGAGAGTACATAGTCGAGCTGTTCTCGTAGATCATCGATAGCCTGGAACAAATCTTCTTTTTCAGATACGAGATACACATGCTTATCAGGTAACACCATGTTTACTTCTGCTTTAAAAATATCTCCGGATTTATGATGGTTTGTCGTCTTTCCAAGTTCGATTTCACAGACAACACTTTGATCAGACACCAATTTCTCAAGCGGTGCGATTCTTTTGAGCACATATTCTTCAATTGCAGGGGTCAATGGCACACTTAGTCCTTGGATGCGAATATTCATAATAATGTATTATGGATTAATTAAAGGGCACACATATATTATACACCGAATATCAAAATCCAATGTGTTAATACCCCACTGAAAGCATTTTTACAGGATGGTGCGCACCATGAATAATCCTCACATTTTTAGTCTTAAAACGCTCTTGAAATATCTCTATAATACGATTATTTGCTAGGTTTCTTTCAGGCTTCTCCTTTAGTGAAACGACAAAATGTGTCGGTGATTGTAGCTCTATCCTTTCAGCTCGCTGGTTAGTTTTTACTCGCACTTTTATATACATATAAAAAGTATATCACTTTTTGATATACTGTAAGCATGTCCCCGAAAGTATCCAACGGTACCGTACACACCATACCTCTCGATATGCGAGGCGTCCTTGTTGCAAAACCGAGTATAAATGCTGTTTGGGAAGATATCACTCCCCTTGCTCGCAATGAATGGATTTGCTGGATCACCTCCGCAAAAAAAGATGAGACTCGAGCACGACGCATAAAAATCATGTCTGAAAACTTACTCAAAGGTAAGCGCAGACCATGCTGCTGGATTGGGTGTATTCATAGATAAGCGCGATTAAAAAACTTCCCTTTTAGGAAGTTTTTTAATTGAGACACAACCAAATATTACTGAGCGTCTGCTGAAGGTCCGTACACTGCAGGCACCTTTGCTCCCATTGCTCGCAAGAATGTCATGAGCTGACCTCGATGATGGATCGCATCAAACATAAACATCCATGCCATTTTGTATTTCTTTGATTTCCACCCCTCTCCCATACTTGCTTCTCCGTTCTCCCACTCTTCTTCAGTAACCGCTTCTGTATCTGCATACAGTTGTGCGACACCTTGATCAAATTTTACAAGCATGTCATCTTTAGAAATTTTCTCCATTTCATGCGGATCAAAAGTCGGTGTTCCTGATGTGATGATTCCAGAAATCGCTTTCCACTGAAGCGCAAGCTGTGCTGCCAAGTTCCCCGCTTCTCGTGACCGGTCATGAACCTTGTGTGCATGCTTGTCTTCAGGTAATGCATCGATCACATCTCTAAACTTTGGAGCTTCTTCTGTAAG
>CAYJEE010000011.1:0-23725 GCA_964369145.1 uncultured Candidatus Saccharibacteria bacterium | reverse complement strand
ACATCTTTTCTGAAAGCAGTCATTGTACGAGACGCAATAATACGACCCAAAGCCTTTCCTTGGATTTTCATTGCCACCATTTGTCGAGGCATAATCATATGAAGTTTTTCAACTGACTTTTCAGCCTCTTCTTCTACCGTCCTTTTTGCCACCACTCGAGAAAATGCCGGCATCACTTCATCAGCAACCAATATATCAAGTCGAGTGACGTGCGCCTCTCTTTCACGGTTGAGCTCGTACGACACTGAAGCGTATCCAGAGGTTGCACTTTTAAGTTTATCAAAAAAGTTTCGCATCATTTCTCGTAAAGGCATCTGTATAGAAAGCTTGGCACGATCTTCACCGAAGTTTTCTGACTCACCGAGCTCACCCTCATGTTCATAGAGTAAGGTCATGATATTTCCAAGATATGGAGTAGGACAGATAATCGTCATATCTACCCACGGTTCAATCACTTTTGTATATGTACCATCGTCAGGAAAAAATGCAGGAGAATAAATCATCTGTTCTGTCCCATTTCGCAGTGTCACCTTATAGGTAATCGTCGGCATAGTCACTACCAGCGTCAACCCAAACTCACGCTTTAGTCGTTCAGTAATAATTTCAAGATGAAGCATTCCAAGGAAACCACACCGAAATCCACGCCCGAGAGAGCCGGATGATTCTTCATCGAACGTATACGACGAGTCAGAAAGCTTGAGCTTACCGAGCGATTGCTTCAAAAGCACAAAATCATCCTGACTTTCAGGATAGATCGATGCCCAGACCACAGGACGAGGTGACATGTATCCATGAAGTGGAGGGTTGGTATCAGTGAGGCTCGCCACCGTGTCTCCGACCGATGCGATACCTGGTTCTTTAATACCAGTCACAATATAGCCGGTTTCTCCCGCAGAGAGAGATTCAACCGGTTTTTCACCTGGAGCAAAAATCCCCACTTCAATTGCAGTAAATTTTTCATTAGCAATTTTAAAAATCAGTGGAGTGTTTCGTGTGATTGTCCCATTCATCACACGCACAAATACAATCACTCCTCGGTGCGTTGAATACTTGAAATCAAAAATCAATGCTCGGAAGTGAGGGGTTTCTATCTCAAGATGTGGTGGTGGTATGACTTCAATAATTTTCTGTAGTAAAGTCTCCACACCTTCACCTGTTCTCCCAGATACCAAGAGTACATCATCTGGACTACAATCAAGAAGCTTGACCACCTGCAGACGTACATCATCAATTCGCGCAAGTGGCGAATCGATCTTTGAAAGCACAGGAATGATCTTGAGCCCTGCTTCACGAGCCATAGAGAGCACAGAGAGAGTTTGAGCTTGTACACCCTGCGTAGCGTCTACAAGAAGCACACAACCTTCTACAGCCTTGAGCGCTCGAGATACCTCATACGAGAAGTCGATGTGCCCCGGAGTGTCAATTAAGTTTAAAATGTATTTCTTACCTTCATATGCGTATTCCATTCGCACAGGCTGCATCTTGATCGTAATTCCCCGCTCACGTTCAAGCTCCATCGAGTCGAGCACCTGATCCTGCATTTTACGCTTCTCAATCGTATGAGTAATCTCAAGCATACGGTCAGCTAAAGTAGACTTTCCGTGGTCAATATGCGCGATAATACTAAAATTTCGGATATGATTCATTGTCGTCATTTAAGCATAGAATAGGAAATTTTCCTACTTTTTCATCGCTGCAATCTGCTCCCTCAATTGCTCGATCATTTTAAGAAGCGAAGTAATCTGATCCATTAATGCTTTAATACGACTATCCTCAGATGTTACTGAAGGTGCTATTGAGTTTCCATTTATGTATACTCGTGTCTTCTGCCCCACCATTCCATACCCTGTTGTTGATTCATCTCCTGTACACAACTGCATAGTGGCACATTGAAATTTTTTTACCGCTTCACGAGTCGATGATCCAAAGTATCCAAGTGGCATAGTGTCTTGTGAGAGATACCCTTTAGATATTAAGAACTGCTGTAGCGTTACAACATCAGCACCTTGAGTACCTACTGATAGAGTCCGCGAAAGTGCTATGGTTGCGGGGAGAAAATTAACTTGTGTAGATACAGGTGCATCCACAGCACTACCTGTGTATACCACAACAGTACGAGTAACAGTAGCGCTCTTACCTTGAGAATCAGTAACTGAATATGTGATAGTTGATGTTCCTGTAGTTTGAGTATTTAACTGAATATTATTAACTGTCCCTACATCCTTGCCATTTATATTTGCTTTAATATTAAAGAGGTAATCTGTACTTCCAGTCACTTGCACACCTGGATCGTTATATTGAGTTCCCTTTTGTACATATGCAGGATTATTACCAAATAATATAAGAGTAATTGGACTATTTGAAATCACTGATGTATTTATTGTAGGTGGTGTATATGGTGGAGTCACTGAAGTAGCTGGAGGTGGCGATGTTACCACAGGGGTTGGTGTATTAAGAGATGTCACGCCTACAGGCAAAGGAGTAGCACCAGCACTTGCATCACGATACACTTTTAATATATTTTTATTCTGAGGACTTGTATACCATCCATCAACCATAAGAATGTTCCCTGCTTTAACTGATGCGAGCACTCTATTATACGTCGCTGGATCAGCGTAATTTATTCCATCTGTAGCCTGAATAACTGAAAAAGCTTGAGGGTAAATATTCCTTACTCCAACAGGTGTTTCAAACGCCCCCATATTTGCTTGATTATAAGGAGCTGTTGATCCAAAATACATCGGAGCCTCATTTTCAGGGAAAAAGAGTGTATCAGGAAATTCTTTCTGCAATGTTCTCCAAACTTCAAAATTGATAGGTGTCCCACCTGGATAGACAGTACTATCCACATAAAAAATTGTTGCACCCCAACGATCCCGGGAATACCGAACTTTTGAGCGCAAATTTTCAAGAATTAAACTATCGTCTTTTAATGTAACCTGCAATCCGAGACCCCTTTGACTCCATGTATTTGTTGCAGTACAAAGATATGATCGATGTGGAAATAATGCACTTGTTAAAATAAATTTATCAGATAATTCGTAATTAGTATCATAACGACACGTCGATGGTAATGTAGCACCTGAACCAAACTCGCTTGGGCGCAATGTCATTCCAATTTTATACCCCGCATCAGTAAATTTCTTTAAATATTCATCAGCAATTCGATCCATTTCAGGAGCCATATGAGCAAGTTTACTTGGGTATCCGACATAAGTAAATGCATGACTAAATTCTTGCCCTTCTAAGTCCCAAATCATAAGCCCTTGCGGCTTTGGATCCATATTATTCATATTTGCAAGCGTCCTATCAGCAGCATCGAGCATCCTTCTACGAAAAAGCGTTGTGCTAGACACATCAAGAAGAGGATCATTTAGGTACCCTCGTGGATTAAGTTCACTTCGTTTTGTACCTTCTGCAATAAATGCTCGAGCAATTGGTCTTCTATCAGGCCAATTCAAAGTATATGGAAAACTATTACGCAGGTTAGTATATGCTTCAGGGACTAATGTTGCTGGTGTATCTGATGTATTACCAAATCGAAGATTAAAAACATACCTCCATGTTTGTCCCGGAAGAATCTGGTCTTCAAACACCTTTCCGGACATTGAATAACTATTACTGATAATTGGGTTAAACATAGTTTGTCCTGCGCTTTGATAGTATGCAAGCAGGTATGAATTATTAGTATAACTATCTGGCCACAAAGCTACACTTCCCCAGCTACCATTCCAAAATTGCATAGGTTTTGCATTTTGAGCATATGCACCAAGTACAATTGGTATATTGTTTGCATAATTATTTGCTGCAGCAGGTAACATTAACTGCATAAAATAATTTAAACTAATCCCTGTAAGTATATTAACTGGATCATTATTAGTAACATCAAGAGTTACTTTCACTGTATTACTGTCGGTAACATTAAAATTAAATTTTACTGTAAAACTATCTGGTTTACCTGGATGATATATATGCTGAAAATAATCACCATTAGGACCCACAGTTGTACTTGCTGTGTTCCAATAATAAAAATCATCATGTCCAAGAGTACCATTTAACCAACCATATGGTCTCAAAGTACCCTCCGGAGTTTTAAAAACTGCATTTGTTACAATTGGAGCACTTTTCGGAGCTGGAGTGAGATATGATTGTCCGTTATACGTAAGTGACTGTAGTCCATTTTTATTTAGACTAAATTGTATTCTATTTCCGCTATTTACCACTTGTGCCACTTGAGTGTGTACTGGAGTCGCACTCAACGATGTGATCCCCCCACCAATTGAAGAGAGAAGTGTAGTAAGTGAGAGTAATAACATAGAAAGTGTTTCTGACATTGTAATATTGATTACCTATAATAATTTAATTATACTACTTGTTTACAAAACTACATAGATGCCGCTTCACATCATATACATTACTGAACCACATCCGGTGCCACAACCTTTGCCTTCCAAATACGCTTATGTAGGGTTGCCCACACATCTTTCAATTCATGACTTTTAAGCAGGAATAAGATAATAATCCACACTCCGATACCTACTATACCCGCAGACAATCCCTGCATAAAAATACCGAACAATGTATCCATATTAAATACATATGCAAATAGATCCAACATCCTATAGGCCACATAACCCATAATAACTGACGCACTTATGGTTTGGAAAAAAGTTTTTAATACAGAAACAGAATACTCCTTATACTCTCTTTCAAACGCATACCAATGAATCACCATATTGACCAGTGTTCCGATACTATACCCGAGTGGAAGCATCAACACGATTGTACCTGGAATATTTTCGACTTTAAATACTGATTCGATGAAATACGTGAAAAGTGGTACGTTCAGAAAAAATACAACCAACGCATACGAGATCACCACGATCAACCCTGCAGAAAACATATTCATAAAGAGCGGTGGCTTAGTCTTTCCTCGTGCATAATACGACCGAACAAAAAGCGTTGTGAGATTTTGCGCAACAAGCGATATGGTAAATAGACCGAGTGCTGCAGCAGTCAGTCGAGTGTCATCCCAATTAAAATGACCGCTTCCCAGTATAGTTCTCACAATCTGTGCACGTAAAACAATAAATAAGACCGAAATAGGTACTGACCAGAAAATAATATGACGCGAAGACACAATCATCTGCTCCAAAAACTGTTCTTGATTACCTTTTGAAAACAACCGAGTGAGCGTAGGAAATGCTGCAAGTGAATAACTGACTCCAATAATAGAAAACGGAACGGATTGAAGATTGAAAGAAAAGTTGAACACGGATATAGAACCAGGGATCAACAATGACGCAAACGAGATCAGGAACAATTCGGTTAACTCATTGGAAGAGACAGTAATCGTCCGCGGAAGCGAGATGAAAATAACTTTTTTAATTGATGCGACATCAAGCGGAAAATGAAATTTTGGTAAAAACCCAGCAGAAAACACAGACGGGATTTGAATGAGTAAATGTAACAATGCCCCAGATATCACACCAAACGTGAGCCCTTTGAGTCCGTAGAGTGGGTACAGAACAAGGATTCCAAACATAATCCCTATGTTGTACATCACCGGAGCTATAGCATACACAAAGAACCTACGATACACCTGTGTCACACTTGCAAAGAGGTTTGATAAACCGAGTAAGAACGGTGATGCGAGCAATACTCGTGTCATCGTAACCAGTTCTCCAAACGTATCCGCCTTACTCATGTACGGAAAAAACATCTTGAGTAACCACGGGGTGGCAAAAAACAATATCGCAGACACTACAGACATAAGTACCATATAGAAGGTAAATATGTTGTTAAGAAAATGTTTCGCTTCACCCTCATCCCTATCTATACGCTCAACTAAGAACGGTATAATCACTGACACGGACACAAGAGATGCGACTGTGGCAAATACGATATCAGGAATACGAAATGCAGCATAGTACAAATCAAGACTTTGCCCCGCACCAAACATAGATGCGAGAAGCCTGTCTCGAAACAATGCAAGAATTTGAGAAAGAATTGCAAAGAAACCTAAAAGATAAGCGGCCTGGTGAAGGCCGGTTATCTCTCGATTAAATATATGCAGTATCTTTTTTACCATACCTAATAATGCCTACTGATCTTGTTTTACAGGAAGATTTTGTCGCTTCTCTGGAGGCACATTTGCAGGAGGTTGAGCGTTTGTAAACGGAGACTTACCTGCTTTCAAGTTTGAAAGAATAAATTCCACTTCTTCACTTTCTGGATTTGTAATTTTTAAGTCCTCAAACTGTTTGATTGCGTTTGGAACATCTCCGGTAAGGACCAATGAAAGTCCGAGGAAGTATTTTGAGTTTGCATAATCAGGTGCAATCTGGAGAGATTTATTGAAGCTTCCGATCGCTGATTTGAAATCCTCACCATTATACTGCAACAGACCGAGCTGGAAGAATATTGCAGGGTTGTTTGGTTCGATTACACTCGCTGCTGCCACTGAATCGATAGCACCTTTGAGGTTTTTATCTGCCACTTCAAGCTGTGAGAGGAAGTAGTATGCGTCAATATAGTTTGGTTTCTGGTTGATTGCAGTAATCGCATATTCTTTTGCTTTTTTCAGATTATTTTTTGCCGCCTCAAGTCGAGCAAAAAGCAAACTAATACCTGGGTTTTGAGGATTTCGCTCAAGTGCTTTTGTATAGGCAAGCACCGCTCCTTCGTATGCACCAGTTACTTCTGTCTGTGGAGGTACAGCGATTTCATACGCTCGCCCAAGAGCAATCCAGTTGAGATAGTTTGAAGGATCTGCTTTTTGTGCATTGAGCGCTGCTGTAATTGATTTAGTGAGTTCATCAGTAAAGAATTTCTGAACCTCTTCTTTATTTGCTTTTGATAAGTCCTGCGACAACAACGCATTTATTTTTGCAACTGAGATTTCAGATTGTGCACGATAATACACATCGTATGGTACGGCCTCGATAGCTTTTGCTAAATAATTTTCAGATTGGACCAAATCACCCGCTGTATTTGCAGCATAAGCGCTCTTTTGGAAATACCACAATGATTTTGAATTATTGAACAACCCATATCCAAGACCTCCAAGAAGCAAGAGTACTCCCACGAGACCAAGTGTCGCTACAAAACCAACTCTTGGATTTTTGTTAAATGTATAGACTTGTACCTGCTGTAGATTGCTAATATAGAGTGTTGCGAAAAACAATCCAGTAAAGAAGAACGTGAGCATGAGCACCACAATACTTGGTATATAGACAAATACCATAATCCACAAGTAGAGCGAGATAAAGAAAGATGAAACGATGAGATACAGATTAAACTGATCAACTATTTTAGAGAAAATCGCTTTAAATCCATAATAGAGATATATCCCAAAAAATACGATCCATGAGAGCACACCGAGGATACCTGTCGTCACTGCAAATGTAGGAAGGAGTCCTACACCGTAGGCGAAATCAGTATTCCAAAATATAGTCGTATTTATATCTGCAGGTTTGTATGAGAGCCACTGTGCAGCAAATGTGTTTGGACCTGAGCCAAAGATTGGTGATGTTTTAAGTGTATTGGTTACCACATCCATAGTCACACCGAGAGTTGGTCGCACATCTACACTCGAAACATTGAATGTTGTTGCAAGTTTATTTCCAAGTGTTCCTCCCCATATTGTAAAGATAATTGCAATAATAAATACAGTCAGTGATGTAAATGGAACCTTCTTTACTCGATCGCCCCAAGAAAGAAAACCGATACCCTCAATTGAAAATACTTTATACACCAAAAATAGAAATGCTGTTGCAGCAACAATGATCCAGATTGTCGCAAAGTTAACGATAGACAAGAAGAAAAGTGATGCAACCAATGCAACCAATGTTAGTATCCGTGTAAATCGTGTGAGCGAGAGCATTTCCACCGTAAGAAGTGAGAGTATCGCACCAATACCGAAAAAGATACCTGTATTATTCCATCCTCCTACTGCAGTACTGGTGAGTTCTGTGAAAATCCCAAAAGAAAGCACGTTTACTCCGAATGCAATACGGATAATCAGAAAAGTGGCAACAGCAAGGAGCGACACCACTACTGCGACATACGAATAGAAAATTCGTTCTCTAGTTTTAAATACAAGAGAAACAAGAAGTAGAAACAAGAAGCTCAACACAACAAACCCAACTGTACTGATATCAAAGGTATATCCGAGAAAAGAAAGTCGTGAAAAACCATGAGAAAGAGATGAGAGTGCATATACTACAGGTACCGCAAGGAGTGACCCACCGTAGAACAATTTTGATTGGGGAAGCTCGATAGCACCTTTTTTTAAAGATGTGAGTATGAAAGCTATCGCACTTACAAGTACCCCAAATGCAAACAAGAGACTTGTCCCAAACTGTACAGAGACAAAGCTACCTGGTACAAAAAATAGTGGAGCCAAGAAAACAACTGCCAACAACAATACAAACGTAAACTTATCTACACTACTTGATGATGTCTGAATATTAGATTCTTCCATAGTATTTTATCCCAATAAATTAATAATTTTATATACACTTTATTATAAGCCATACGCACCAAAACTCCAATATTTTTTGTGAATAAATAGAGACATGTTATGTAAAAAATACTTGCAAAATATGTATTAAAGTTGTATAATATAGGGGTGTATGAGATAGTTGCTGGAGTAGCTTGCGCAAGTGAGCTACTCTGGAGGAAAGTCCGAACATTGAGCCCACGCTGAGCAATCAACAAAGGCAACAGGTAGCGGGTAATCCCCGTCTGGAGTAATCCAAGAGGTGCGAGCAGTGACGCCAGAGGCGAAAGCCAAAGGACTCTTTTAAAGCAATTTAAAAGAGTTGCTCGACAGCGATGTCGAGGTGAAACGGCAAAATCCTTACCCCAATGCAAGGCCGTATCTGGACGCACTACGTTGGGCTCCGTGCATCCGAATGTTAAATTTAAAATTTTAAATTTAAAATTCAGCAGGAAACGCAGTGTAGTGCGTCTGGGGGTGCCGCTCGAGTCTGCGAGTAATTGCAGACCTAGATAAATAACTATCCACGACAAAATTCGGCTTATTATACACACAATGAAAAAACACTCCGAACAGGAGTGTTTTTTCATTGTATTGATCCAATAGGTTAGATAGGACCTATTGGTCTTATTCGTCCTATAAGTCTTATGCGTCCAATCTGACTTATTAGTCCTATCGTATGCTAAACTCACTTACCTAAATTATACAGTTGCAAAACTTCTGCAGCACTCAAAGCGCGGTTATAGATACGTACTTCATCTATCAGGCCATTCCAATATCTACTAGTATTGAAAGCAGTTAACGCGCCCACCTGAACTACACTGTCTCCATTGTAAGAAACTGCAGCTTGTGTTGCACTGCCGTTTTGTGCTCCATCTACATATATGTATCCAGTATTACCATTCCCATTCTGAACACCACAAATATGATGCCATTGATTTGCGCTTGGTACTGTATCACTTGTGATGCTTAAAGAAATACCGTTAGTTCCATCTGACCAACTGGTAAATCCTACACCTGATGTCGACCATATTAAACTCCAGTCATTAGTTCCAGCAGTTGCGCCACTTAAATTTCGTTTTGTTACGATTGACTTAAAATTACTATCTATGAGTGATGGTTTTGCCCATGCACAAACTGTAAAAGTATCACTGTAGAAAAAATCCGTTGAATTTACATAATCATTCACCCCATCAAACAACAACCCTTGCCCTACTCTCCCCGAAGTTGGCGAGGTGGTGCGACTCATGTTGGTGATTGTTCCGTGATTTCCCTGCCCTGAGCGGTCATATGCGATACCTGCTGTCGCACTACTCCATGCTGTGTCCGCACCATTAAAAGACCAGAGGCCGACGAGGCCGTTTGTCAACTCGTTGTTTTGTGAGCTGTTGATGCGCGTTTCGTTTTGGCGGTAGAGGGCAACGACTTCAGAATTAGAAAGTGCGCGGCTGTAGATACGAACATCATCTATTTTACCTTTATAATATCGAGTTAAGGCCTGCGTCGGACTTCCAATCTTTAAACTACTAAATCCCACCAGACTACCTGTGCGACTAGTACTAGCCACTTGCACACCATCAACAAAAATATATGCGTTTGTCCCATTATAAATACAAACAATATGCTGCCATTTTTCGATTTTAATTACAGCTGTACTAGTAAGTACTACAGTATTCACTGAGTTCCTCAATTTACATTCAATAGCATTATTACCTGCAGTATGTTGAATTTGATAAGAACCTACTCCATCATTATTTGTTGAAATAATATTACCATAAGAATTCATTCCTGATTCTTGATATGCCCACAAGGAAATACTGATTGCTTCTGTTGGATTTAGAGCATTATTACTTCCTAGTTCAACATAATCATCTACTCCATCAAAATCGAGCGCGCTACCTTTTTTACCAGACGGAGTCCAATTCGAGGTCGCGCCAGAAAGCGCAAAGTTTGTCAGTGTCCCCATATTCCCTTTTCCGCTACTATCTCCCACAGTCGTACTCGTCCCTTCATTGAAAGACCAATATCCCACGAGGCCTTGGTTGGAAGCTTGCTTGCGCACCACCGACCCGCTCTGGTACAGAGCTGCGACTTGGGCCGCGGTGAGGGCACGAGAATAGATGCGAGGCTCATCGAGAGAACCGACAAAATTCTGGGAGGTATCTGATCTACCGAGAGTAAAACCATTATTATTTTCAAACCCACCAGTACACGTCGAGGTTGTACTTTGCGCAACACCATTGATATACAATATCATTGTTGTTCCATCACATGTACCTGTTACATTGACCCATGTGTTTGCCACTGAAGCATTGTCCGTAACTAGGCTTCTACGTACTCCACTTCCATTATCAATATAAAATGTAATCTTATTATTACTCTTCTCGCCATACATACCCCAACTATTAGCAGCCCCGATAAAAGATGGGTAAGCTTTAGGCATTGCAGACCAGAGAGTGGAAGGTTTGACCCATATAGAGACTGTCATACTCGTGTAACTAGAGAGATTCAGAGAGTTGCTAGTCACAGCAACCTCAGCGTTACCATCAAAAGCCAGAGCTGCTTTACCTCTTTTACCCGTAGTCCATGTGGCACCAGCTGTCGCGGTACCTGTATTATTAAATCCACTCACGTCTGTCACATTTGTCCCCGCACCTTCATTGAGTGGCCAATACCCCACGAGCCCCAGATTGTTTGGCGGACGCACCAGAGTGGCTGCTTCTGAAAAAACGGGTAGAAAAATAAACGCAAGTAAAAAAATAAAATACAGAGAGCACTTTTTCATAAGAGAATTATATCATTCTTTAACACCTCAACAATAGGACTGATAGGTCGAATAGGACCAATAGGTCTTATTCGTCTTATTGGGCCTATCGCATTTTGCATTTTGCCCAATGTGTCCTATCTGACCTATCGTATTTTACATTTTGTCCAATGTGTCCTATCTGACCTATTAGTCCTATTCAACCTATCGTTTTCCGCATTCACTCCCGAGGATCATTCTCTTTCACCACCTGACCATTTCTCAGTCCTTTCGCTCCTACACTTTTCAACAACTCTTCGTAATCTCTTTCTTCTTTTTCTGGATCACCAACAATTTTTCTTTTTCGAGCCTCAGAGTATCGCTCCTTATAGTCTCCTTTCTGTATCAAATCTTTTTCCAGAGCTTTCATTTGCTGGTCGAGCAAGTAGTTAGTCTGATGAATAAGGCAGAGGAGACAGTTGGCCGCTGTTTCCGGTTGACTCATATAGGACCTATAGGTCGAATAGGACTTACTGGATGAATAGGCTAGGTTTCTGATCTTTTGTGTCCGCGAGTCGTCCTTTCCCCACCTCTCCAACTGCCGTGTTCGCAAAAAATCCAAAAAGTCATTGAGCAATTCTTCTTGGGATGCACGTGCGACTTGCACCAAACGCAATTCACTCTGTTTGGAACTTCCCGAAGCCGAGCTCCCTTCTGCAATATTTTGTTTTCCACCACGAGCAGCTCCCTCGATCTGAGCTTTGAGTTTAAAGTCAGAGATGTAAAGCCTGCAAAAATCGAACGTGAGATCAAAAACAATTTCCGCCATTTGAAAAGACTTCAAGTTTCGGTACCCACCAGACGGTGAGAGGAGGTGTGTCATAACATGAATTATAAAGTCGGTAGGACGAATAAGTCAAATAGGGCTTATAAGACCTATAGGTCCTATTTTTCGCGTAAGACTTATTCGTCCTATTCTTCGAATCGCCAACTTTCCACCAGCTTTTTGAGTACTCCATCGTGACCAGGGTCGACGGTGATTTGGTAAAGGGTTTTCGCGGATCCTTGACCTGCGACAAACCATACATCCCACTCATCACCTTGGGAAGTTCTAGTAGAAAAAGTCACCGCAGGAAAACCTCCCGGCATCTCAATATCTTGCAGGTTCTGCAAGTTACCCCCCACTTCTTTTTTCACTCGAGCAGCATTGAACACACCAGAATCTACAAAATCTGTAATATACACCTGCAAACCAGAACCTTCTTTCTGTACGAGCACAGCTTCGTAGGTGCCATCTTCGACTCTCGTGAGGATATACGGCGCATCATATGAAAAAGAGAAATTACCATTTGGATCAACAAAAATCTGTTCAGTACCATCTGGTAACGTTTGAGTTGGTGAATCAGTAGAGCTTACTGGATCTGCTTGTCCTACAGACCCTGGGCGACTTACACTCCACAAAACAATACTGCCGATTATGAAGACACTTATCAGGATGTACTTTTTCATAAATGTTATATGAGTAAAAGATGGGTAATATTTCTGCTCTTTTCTTTTCGAGACACACAAGCACCTCGTGTAAAATCTTTATGGGATTATTTCCCAAGATTATACAACAACTTCACCTCTGCTGCACTCAAAGCGCGGTTATAAATACGATATTCATCTATAATGCCGTTAAAATAATTTCCTGTTGTATTTAACTGACCAATCTTATATCCGTTAAATGTTCCGATTGTCAGAGACCCATTTGCACCTGTTATCCCAGTTGTTGTCATAGGAACACCATTCAAATAGCCGTAAATAGTGTCCCCTACTCGAGTTAACACAACATGATGAAAACTTCTTGTATCTGTAAAAGCGTTGGAAACGACTTTTCCAACATTAAGACTAGAACGAACAATGCCCGAAAGAACATTAGATGTGACTCGTAAATATACTGTATTTGAAGAACCATTCCATTGACCCGCACCAATCGTAATATCTCCTGATGTTGTATTCGCCTTAAACCACGCAGCAACAGTAAAGTCAGTTAGTGACATGCCCGCTGACCCAAGACTTATATAATCATCTACCCCATCAAACCTCAAACCCTGTCCTACTTTTCCGATCGTTGGCACGGGGCCATTGATTGCATTACCGTGATTACCTTGTCCACTTCGATCAAGCACCTCGGCGGTTGTCGATGCATTGTTATAGTCGGCACCATTGAAAGACCAGAGACCGACGAGACCCTCGGTCAGATCGTTGTTTTGTGAGCTGTTGATGCGCGTTTCGTTTTGACGGTAGAGAGCGGCGATTTCAGAAGCGGATAAAGCTCGATCATATACCCTAATTTCATCAATTTTACCTTTCATCAATACTGTATTTGCCTGTCCAATATATACAAGATCAGAAGATTGACCAACAATACTACCCGTTAAAACCACAGTGTTATCTAGCACACCGTCTATGTATATTTTAACATTAGCACCATCATAAGTAGTTGCAATGTGGTACCAACGGTCTGCCGAGAGGACAGCATTTGCTATAATCCGAACCTGCCACCCTGAAGCCATATTTAAATAAAATGCTGGGCGACGATTTGTACTCTGTCCAAACTGAAGATTATACTGACCTTCGCTCGCTGTTTGTTTTGCAAAAATTACTGGCCACGATTGATTTGCATCAGATAGATTGGCCCAGCCTGCTACAGTTATAGCAGATTTACCATCAAAATTTAATGCCTCTGGTGTTCCTAAATTCACCTGATCATTTACTCCATCAAACGTTAAAGCGCCACCTTTTTTACCAGAAGTTGTCCAGTTTGATGTCGCTCCAGAAAGTGCAAAACCAGAGAGCGTCCCTTTGTTTCCGTTTCCACTACTATCATTTGCAATCATTCCACTACCTTCATTCAAACTCCAATATCCAACCAGACCTTGATTAGAAACTTGCTTACGAGTAGTCTGTCCGCTTTGATAGAGAGCGGCGACTTGGGCTGCGTTGAGTTGGCGGTTGTAGACTCTCACATCGTCAATTTTTCCATTAAAATACTCAGAGTTATCTCCCATTCCTATATTATCAGTCTGCCCAGCGCCTAATATATGGACATATGTATTACTTACAAAGCTGGCTGGGTTGTTAGAGATAAACACACCGTCGATATACAACGTGATAATGTCTGTAGAAAAATTTAAAATTCCTACGACATGTGTCCATTTGTCTTGTGGTATGACGCTGCTTACTACGTTTTGAAAAGTATCACCTGTATTACTTCTCCCTCCGACCTCAAGATTTCCTGTCGCACTATTGAGACCGATATATGCACCGGTAATTGAATTTTGTACGACAGTAAACACACGTACGCGACCACTACTTGGATATGTAGAAGGATTAATCCATGCAGACATAGTGACTGATGTGGCTCCATGTATTTTTTGACCCACTGTTCCTGTTCCCAAAAGTATACGTTGACTAGCTCCATCAAAATTCAAAGCTTTACCGCGCTTACCTGTAGTCCAGGTCGGAGCTAGAGCTACAGTGGTTGTACCCGTGAGACGGTTTCCACTCATGTCATTGACGATAAGACCTGTCCCCTCATCCATCGGCCAGTACCCTACGAGCCCGAGATTATTTGGCGGGCGCACGAGTGTTGCAGCGGAAGCATGTTTGATAAAACTACAGAAAACAATAAAAGATAAAAAAATAAATACCATTATTTTTTGAGCACTGATGCCACTGACAAAAATATTATCTTTCTGGTATAGAAAATTTTTAATCATTTTTTTATATTACAATCATCACAAACGCTTACTATTTCTGTTCATTGGAAACAATCGACTGTAAGACCTGACTGTCTTTTCGCAGATCCTGATAAAACATAATCTGATCTTTGTTGATGTACATTTTACTTTCTGGAGCGTGGAGCTCTGATCCGAGTCGTACGAGAGAGATTTCACTACCGGTCGTCGCCCCCACTCCTGCGACAGTGCTTTGATTTGTTGTCTGCACATAGTACACATGCTCAAGTGTCACATATCCATGCTCTTCTCCGGTTATCTTGCCGAAATAGACTTGTCCATTTTGCATAAATACTGCTCGATATATATCTGTGCCTTTTTCTGAACGAGCCGCGATCACACGATATCCGTAGACACCTAAAAGCACTATACCTAAACACACACAGAGAAGAAAAAAGGTTCGCCAATAATTTATTTTCATTACTGTTTTTTGTGTTGGTTGTGGTGGATATGTATATGGTGTGTTCATGGATATATTATACTATTACTTATATATTATTTTTATATGTGTAGATGTTGATTACTCTCGTGTCATTTACTTGAATTTCACCCCACCCCTCACTTTCATCTGAGGCGCTACTGCTCCTGAGCTCGTCTGCAGTGTTTGTGTTTGTGTACCACCAAATGACATGAAGCCACCTGGACTTGATTGGTTATTGTATTCAGTAGTAATCCAGTCAGCTGAACGAGCTGTATTCGAAATCCTGACTTCATCCACAATTCCATTAAAATATCTTCCTGTTTCCTGTAAATTTTCACCAATCGCTACTGCATCATTGTTTGTTGAAATACTTCCCGTCGCTCCAACAGAAGCAACAGATACACCATTAAAATAAAAAGTTTTTGTCGAGCCTGTATAAGTGACCGCTACATACACCATTCTGTCCGTAAATATATCTATAGAATTTAGAGCAATAGGCGTTGTACCTGTTGTATCAAAAGATAAATTTGCACTACTTGCATTTCGAGCTATACGCCACGCACTATCTCCTTTTGTGATAATCGCGTCATATGAAACATTAAACTCGTCAATATTTATCCATGTTGAGATTGTGATAGCACCGGTGATGTCAAAATTAGACTCATTAGCAAGCTGTATATATGTGAGATAATTTCCAGGGAGATCTATTCCATTACCAATTTTAGCAGCGACAGAGGTTGCATCATTATCAAAATTAAACAAAGTTCCATCGTTATTTCCAGAAGTAGAATCTTGATAAAAATTTGCAGCAGTACTAAACCCTTCACTCAAGTGAAGAACAGCGAGATAGTTACTATCCCACACTCCTGCTGGATCTTGATTATTTGGCGCGCCCGCATTACCAAAATACACAAAGAGATTTGTGTCGGTGACACCAGAGAGGCTCGGTACTTCTACCCACGCAATCAGTTCTCCTGTGGTAGATGCATATTTTTCTATTTCATAATCAAGTAATGTAGAACCATCTGCACTAGTGAAGAGCAGATCTCCCCCGGTAGTTGATGCTACTTTGCCTCCGAAGTCGATGTGTTTGAGGTCGGGATGTGTAAAGGAGACAAGAGTTGGAAAATTTGTTAATGCTGATGTTGTTGCCACTTTCGTACGGTCAACAGTAATCTGTTTGCGATACAACCATGACGCGTTATACCAAACCACCGAACTACTACCTTTATTCGCCTGTTTTACACTTGTGTTTGTTCTCGACTCAACTCCTATCGCACCATAGGAATAAAAACTACTTGGACTTGATTGGTTATTGTATTCAGTAGTAATCCAGTCAGTTGAGCGAGCAATATTCGATATTCGCGCCTCATCAATACTTCCATTAAAATATCGAGTGATACTCCCTGCTATATGTGCTGCTCCCAATGTAGTCACTCTATCAGTATGAATTGGCGCAGTAGAGTCGGCGTTTGTACTTCTCTGCAATCCATCAACAAATACAGTCCAGTTTGATCCGTTGAACACTCCCACTACATGGTACCACTTATTAATCATAATATTGTTTCCATAAACCCAATACGTACCATGATTACTTCCAGTATATGTACCGAATGT
Organism: uncultured Candidatus Saccharibacteria bacterium; assembly: GCA_964369145.1. GTDB lineage: Bacteria > Patescibacteriota > Minisyncoccia > Phycocordibacterales > DATDWN01 > UBA910. The sequence goes on along the minus strand of CAYJEE010000011.1, from coordinate 6,659 downwards.
AACAGCGGGATTATTAGCAGTATTCGGGCTATTCTGCAATGTCAAAGCGTATTGTTCATTTATACCATCATAACCTTTTTGGATAATGTCATGATATTGCCCGACTCCTGTAGGTAAAGCAGCTGGTTTAATCCACGCACTAACTGTAATATGACCTGTTATATCCGTCACGCCACCACTTGAACCTATGGAAGCATACGATGTTGCGCTATTTGAACTTGCACCATCTATTTTCCCTATTGCCGGACTGAGCCCATTATTTGTCCCATTATTTACATTACTTGTAGAGTCCCCCAGGTTCAAGGTTGTACCATCTTTAAGATGGTACACGCTTACAAAATTACTATCCCACACTCCTGCTGGATCTTGATTATTTGGCGCGCCCGCATTACCAAAATACACAAAGAGATTTGTGTCGGTGACACCAGAGAGGCTCGGTACTTCTACCCACGCAATCAGTTCTCCTGTGGTAGATGCATATTTTTCTATTTCATAATCAAGTAATGTAGAACCATCTGCACTAGTGAAGAGCAGATCTCCCCCGGTAGTTGATGCTACTTTGCCTCCGAAGTCGATGTGTTTGAGGTCGGGGTCGGTTACCGAAAAAAGCATGGGGAAATTAGTGAGCGTAGAAGTGGTGGCAACTTTTTTTGGATCAACAGAAATTTGTTTTCTGTACCCCCACGTCCCCCCTGTAGAGTACCATGCCGACTCTGCTTTTTTTTCACCAAACCCAAATGCAAGAACAAGCCCAATACCCATCATCACAATAAGTGAGAGTACAATCGGAAGATGTTTATTGAAAATTGATTTAAAGAAAGACATACGTGGAAAATTTAATTTTTATTGCACTGGTATCACCTCTACTGTTCGTGTTGCATGACCCCAGTTCCCCGCCATGTCCACTGCACTAAAGACAATAATATGAGTGGTCGTGGTTGAAGTATCTATCGTGATCTCAGACATCGATACACCGTTGACACTATACTGCAGGCCAAGATTTGTATTCAAGATGAGTGGACCACTCGGATCCAGTGGATTTATTCCCATATCAGTCACTGTCGCTCCGAGGTCTACATACGATGTTCCCATCTGGATTTCTGCTGGGTTGTTACCCATGATCAATATCTCAGGTGCAACCGTATCAGTAGTTGTCGCATTTCCACCAGTTGTCAAAGGAGCATCTTCGGTTACAGCACATTCGCCCACCGCAGACACCATCGCTCCATTGTTCACCTTGAGACAGTATGGCTCACCAGTCACTTCGTCATACAAGGTAATACCTGTTGGTTTTTCTGGAGTACCGACGGTGAGTGTTTCTGCGAATACATTTTTCAAGTATGCGATTCCTTGTGCAAATTGAGCACCGATATTTTGGAATTGGTTGATAATCGCTGGGAAATCAAGACTTGATCCTCCTCCAGTACCGATCGCAAGCTCGAGATCACTGATGCGTTGATCGAGCGTAGTCACTTTGAAATCAAGCTCTTTGATTGCATTTGTGATTACTGGGAGGAATGCGTCATGGTTGATACCAAGTACAGAACCATCGGTTGAATGTTTTACGAGTCGAGGATTAAGAAGCTCTACTGCACCCGGTACAAAACCGAGATATGTCTTTTGTGATCCTGTATATGTAAACTCGATTGATTCAAGTTGTTTTACAATATCAAGTCCTGAAGCAAATGCGGTCGATGTGGCAATATCGAGATCTGTGTAGTTGTATGCGAGGGAGTCTGATTTTGCAATATAAGCAAGCACTGTAGTGGTCGCTGTAGTAGATGCAAAACTCTGAGATTCGATCGCAATCGCGAGTACAGGATCACCAGGAAGTGCTTTTGTAGCGATACCAGAAACTGATGAAAGTGTGATTGAATCACCTGCTTTAATTGATCCATTTTCTGAGTTAACTCGTACTGGGACCTGTCCAGCGAGTGCTACAAGTACATTGTATTTCTTGTAATCCTCATCACAGTCAGTCACATCTACAGGACAGATAGGGCCGTTTCCGATAAATCCTGGGTTTGTTGACACGATACCAAATGGAGTACCTCCTGATGCACGAGTTACTGTGCGAGTTGATGCCTCTGAAAGCGCAACCACCTCACCAGGAGTTGGTTTATCTGTAGTACTTGCTACAGAGAAGTACTCTGCCAAGTCTGCTGCCGAAGTGGTATACGCTACTGCAGATGCACCTCCCTGGATCTTACCTGCTACTGTACCTGCACCATCTGAGAATCCGATGAAGTAATTGCTCGTTGTTCGACTTGCATTACCTACACCGAGACTTATAAGAAGACCATCTGCAGAAGTTCCTGTATCTACATTGTTGATGCGTGCGATATAGCTACCTGACTGCGACCCTTCAACATTAAGATTGTACGTAAGTGTTGATGTACCGATACCTACACTCTTTGATGCAGAGTTCACTACGAAAGCCGCTACATTTGAACCATCAAGTACATTGACTGCGGTAGAAGAAGAAACATTCATTAAGATTCCTCCCGCTGCAGTGATACCAGAAAGAAATGATCCTCCTGAAGAGTAGAAGTTCAAAAGATTTCCTGTCTGTGAAGATCCTGCGGTGATATCGAGACCTGCATTTGTGGTGGTCTGAGTTGTATCAACTTCAAATACTGCATTATTTGAACCATCTTTGATAGAGAGTGCTGATGTTGAAGAGATATTTTGTGTAAATCCACCCCACTGACTGACGGTAATCATCGCTGCTCCTGTAGTTGAAGAAATTCTCAACAAGTCTGCTGTTCCTCCCACTTTCTGAAGTGAAAGAAGGGCATTTGGAGTAGTCGTACCGATACCGAGATTTCCAGCATCAGTGATTCTCATTTTTTCTGTACTATTTGTAATAAAGGTAATCGGTGAAGTTGTGATTGTTCCCAAGAAGAGTGTTCCAGGTACGATACCTGCACTCGAGTTTGCAAAGCCGACAGCACCTTGACTCACCCCATTACTATCTTTAAACAAGATATCTGAAAAACCAGATGCTGAATTGTTTTGTATAAACATTGGAGCCACTCCATCACTATTGGTTACCAATGCAAGATTTGAAGTCGGAGTAGATGTTCCGATACCTACATTTCCATTTTTGTCTACGATGAATGAAGTTGCTGTTGAAGAACCCACAACAAACCCTGGTTGACCGGCAATGTTGCTTACAGCGAGAGAGCCCCATGGAGTTGTTGTTCCAATTCCAACATTTCCACCCATTATATTCATACCACCCTGATAAATATTGTTATGCGTGAGTGAAGAATACTCTGCTTTTGAAGAAGACATTACTGTATCACCAAACGTACCAACGGCCACAAACATCCCGTTACCATACACAACATCTTCCCAATCATCATCATTACCCGCTGCACTTCGCGCTGTCCAATTGATACCATCTGGTGAAGTCATTACCGGATCCCCCGCAGCGCTACCGACAGCCACAAACAATCCATTACCATATGTAATACCTTTTCTATTTCCAAGAGCTGTCTGTACTGTCCACGAAGACCCATTTGATGAAGTCATCACTTCATCACCAAAACTAGACACTGCAACAAATACACCATTACCATATGCGACACCTTTCCAATTATCATCATTACCTGCAGCACTTTGAGCTGTCCATGTCACACCGTTAGGTGAAGTCATAACCACATCAGTTCCTCCCGTGAGACCAACTGCGACAAACAATCCGTTTCCATAAGTGACGTCTTGCCAAGAGTCATCATCACCCGCTGCACTTCGTGCTGTCCAGTTGATACCATCTGGTGAAGTGATCACTTTATCAGTACCCCAACCCACCGCCACAAACAATCCGTTACCATAAGTGACACCATACCAATCATCATTGTTTCCCGCTGCACTTCGTGCTGTCCAGTTGATACCATCTGGTGAAGTCATTACAGCATCACCTCCAGCTTCACCTACTGCCACAAACAATCCGTTACCATAGGTCACATCTCTCCATGCATTACTTGGAGAAATTGTTCGTGCTGTCCAGTTGACGCCATCTGGTGAAGTGATAACTGCATCACCAATGTAACTCACCGCAACAAACAACCCGTTTCCATAGGTAACACCTGTCCACTGATCATCATTACCCGCTGCACTTTGTGCTGTCCATGCAGTTCCTTTAGAAATAATATCTCCAACAACCTCGAGTTTACTTCCTGGGTTTGATGTTCCGATTCCTACATTTCCACTTGCGCCTACGATAAATGCAGTTGATGTCGCTACGCCTGTTGAAGAAGAAGCAACTACAAACTGTGGACCAGTACCTCCATTATGTGAACCAACTGAGAGTCGAGCAAATGGAGTAGTGGTACTGATACCAACGTTTCCTCCAGCAGTAATCAGCAACTGTGATACATCTAAGTTACCAAAGTTATATGTAGGTCGAGTTGTGAGAGCAGACCATACTCCGTTATTTGGGTCAGTTGCAGAGTTTGTAACAAAAGCTTGAAATGAAACCACTGCACTAGTACCCGTATCTCTCGCAGATGAAGTCATACCTCTAAAAGCTACCGCTGATGGAATTTCTGAACTATCTACATATCCCATAAAAGCAGGGTTGAATCTACCATCAACTACAGTTCCGTTCGCAAGATAAAAGGCATCATTACCTGCATCTGATATTGAAGTTTTCATCAAGTACTCTCTAGTAGAAGCAGCACTTGTCTGCTGTATGTGCAGTTTACTAAATGGAGTACTTGTACCAATCCCCACATTCCCGTTTGTACCTTTAATAAATAGACCACTCACTCCTCGTGTCTGAATATCAATATCACCACCGACAGTGTTTGCATTATTCACAACCACATTACCAGTTGATGCGTTTCCAGAAAGAACAAAAGCTCCTGAACTTCCATTGTAAAGACTCAATACACCAGACTCTTGTCCTCCGATAAAGGTATTACCGTTGTCCTGTATTAAGAAGTTATTTTGATTTGAAGCGTTTGCAATAGCGAATGCACGACCAGCACTTGATCCTGCTGCGGTAATAGAAAGTTTTGCTGATGGAGAGGTTGTACCTACACCAGTATTACCAGTTGAAGTAATTCTAAATTTTTCATTAGAGGCATTATAACCTCCAGTACGCACTGAAAAACTATTATTACCACCACTAGCCACCGCACTATCTGTCATCATTACAATACCCTGATCACCATAAAAAGATATCTGACTATTCAATCCTAGTGCTGTGTTGTTTGTACCAGACATAAAGAAACCACCACGTACACCTGTGTTATTGGTAAGATCCAAACGTGTTGCCGCACTCACTCCTGTACTTGAGTTATTAATAATAATCCCAGGAGTAGTTGCTGAGTTAATATTTTGAGCAATTACCAAAGATGCACCCGGTGAGGTAGTACCTATACCCACATTTCCAAATTGATCAACGATAAATGAAGTTCCGGTCGAAGATCCCACCACAAACCCTGGTTGACCAGCGATGTTGTTTACAGCGAGAGAGCCCCATGGAGTTGTTGTACCTACACCCACGTTTCCTACAGCGTTTACTCTAAACAATGAAGTTCCGGTAGATGATGCGATATCAAAGAGTGCATTGGTGCCTGCAAAACCTTGTACCGCGAGAGTAGCTAAAGGAGAGGTGCTACTTGTCGTGGTAGTACCGATACCTACACCAAGATTACTTGCACCACCGAGGTATCCGGTCGCTGTACCGTACACTGAAAGAAGTGGGTTGCCTGAAAGCTGAGCGGTGTATGACATCACTGTACCAGTCGCTACTGATCCAGAGACTGCCATATCTACCCAAGAGACCTGGCCAGCATCTGCATCAAAGTTTTGACTTCCAAGCTGGAGGTTGTCGATTGATGTAAGACCTGAAGAGTAGTCGTATGTGAGCGCACCATTTCCTACATTGAGTCCTCCTGCAAAGGTAGATGTAGCACTTGCATTGATTGCAGTGAAGTACTGTGCGAGTGACTCACCTTCTACTGCAAATTTTGCAATTGGAGAAGTGGTGCCGATACCGAAGAAGCCATTGCCTGTGATGGTGAGTTGTGAAAGTGAAGAGGTTGCAAATGTTGTTGGTGAAGATGTTGCCAAGTAGAATGCTCCACCGATTGAGCGGAAGGTCCATGGGTTGTCTGTGTCTGCCCCCATCAATGCAAGCTGTGGAATACTTGTAGTTGCAATACTAAGTTTAAATGGTGCAGTTGAAGTACCGATTGAAACTCCTCCTAATCCTGTACCAACCTGCAATTGAAGTGCACTACCATTTGCTGTACCAGAAGTACCTGTAGTGTAAAGCGATCCAACTGCACTTACATTAAGGCGATTATTTCCTCCACTTTGAGTGAGAGTAAATGTTGGAGTGTTTGCTAAAGATAAATTGATCGAGCCTCCATTAGTAAAATGCAGTATTTGACCTTGGTTTGGACTACCTCCCATCAAAATATTAGCTTGGTTTCCGGTCGGTGCCGCACCAAACTGGATCAACGGGGTATTTATTGCAGCTGTTGTATTTGGAATATAGATAGCTGGAGATGCAGTTGAAGTGTTCTGGAGTGAAAGCAATGCAACTGAAGGTGATGAAGTTCCAATCCCCACATTTCCATTCTTGTCGACGATGAATGATGTTGCGGTGGATGAACCAATCACAAATGCAGGAACACCAGCAG
>CAYJEE010000010.1:26393-28428 GCA_964369145.1 uncultured Candidatus Saccharibacteria bacterium | reverse complement strand
ACAGAAAGCTACAAAGGCGTTCGCGATTTTTATCCAGAAGACAAATTTATTCAAAACTATATATTCAAGAAAATCCGACACACTGTCGAGCGTTTTGGTTACCTTGAATACGATGCATCAGTACTCGAGTCCGCAGAACTCTACAAAGCAAAATCTGGTGAAGAGATCGTAAACGAACAGACCTACACATTTACTGACCGTGGTGACCGCGAAGTCACGCTACGTCCAGAAATGACCCCTACCATTGCCCGCATGATCGCCGCTCGTGAAAAAGAACTCACTTTCCCTTTGCGATGGTACTCAATCCCCAACCTCTTCCGATACGAAAAACCTCAACGAGGGCGTCTCCGAGAACACTGGCAGCTCAACATCGACCTTTTCGGCGTCGAATCAAATGAAGCGGATGCTGAAGTGATTTCTGTTGCACATCAGGTACTAAAAGATTTCGGCGCATCTGATGATATGTTTACCGTGCGTATCAACAATCGCAAACTCATCAACGCGCTTTATCAGAAATTTGAGCTCAATGAAGAAGAGTCTTACAAGACAAGTAAACTTCTTGATAAGAAAAATAAACTCTCATCAGAAGTATTTCTCCACACACTTGGCGAAGTTATCACTCCCAAAAAAGCCACAGAGCTTCATGATGTCCTTTCTTCAAACGAACGCTTCCTTGCGTTTCTTGGGCCAGAAAATACTGCTGCTCAAGAGGTAGTAGAGCTCATCGAACAGCTCGCAGCACGCAACATCACCAACGTTGAATTTTCTCCTACACTCATGCGCGGTTTTGACTATTATACTGGTATTGTATTTGAACTTTTCGATACACACCCAGAAAACAACCGGTCTCTTTTTGGTGGCGGACGATACGACGACCTTCTCGATATTTTCGGTGCTCGAAAAATCCCCGCTGTTGGTTTCGGCATGGGAGACGTCACTGCAAAAGATTTTCTCGATGTTCACAATCTGCTTCCTACCTACACATCTTCTGCTCATGTCCACATCTGTACGCTCAGTACCCAAGAATACCCTACAGCACACACCCTAGCCGACACACTTCGTACTGCACATATCAACACATCTATCGATATCTCCGGGAAAAAAATCGGTGATCAGCTCAAATATGCCTCAAAACAAAGTATTCCTTTTGTAGTAATCATCGGTGAAGATGAAGTAAAAAGTGGAATCTACAGTGTGAAGAATCTCACGACTGGAGAGGAACAGAAATTAAAAACAGAAGAAATCATTTCCCTACTTAAGACTCATGCGTAAGATTGTGTTCGACATTGAAACTAGAAATATTTTTAGTGACGTCGGTTCGCAAAATCCGGCGGATTTGGATATTTCCATTGTCGGTGTCTATGATTATGAGACCGGTCAGTACACCTCATACACTCAAGAAGAGTTCCCACTCATGTGGCCTCTCTTTGAAAAAGCGGATCAGATGATTACCTACAATGGGGATCATTTTGATATTCCACTGTTAAACAAATATTTTAAAAAAGAAGGTCGTGGAGATCTCGGTACGATCAAGAGTTTGGATATTTTGAAAGAAATCCGCAATGCATACGGACGAAGAATGAAGCTCGACCAAGTTGCCGAAGGAACCTTTGGAGTACATAAAAGTGGAAACGGACTGGAGGCTGTGGCGTGGTGGCGCACAGGAGAAATAGAGAAGATAAAAAAATACTGTCTGGATGATGTGAAAATCACTAAAGATGTGTATGAGTTTGCACTCAAAAACAAAAAACTATTATTCAAGGAAGGACCGTTTAATAAAGAAATAAAACTCGATACAAAACACTGGGAGCCAGTGGAGGAGATAAAAACTCAGTCACTGTTCTGATACTAATAACGGGATGTCCACATTTGGACAATCTCATCGCAAAAAGCACAAAAAATATTCTCACCGTACCAGTAAGTACGCCTCCGATTCTTTTTTGTATTTTTTGCGCGACCTTGCCTCAAATCTGAACATCCAAGATAATTGTCTATCTAGTTTTCAAATATAAAACAAAATCCGCCACCCCGGACT
>CAYJEE010000010.1:23544-26293 GCA_964369145.1 uncultured Candidatus Saccharibacteria bacterium | reverse complement strand
CATACCAACCTCCATTTACATTAGACTACAAAAACAAGAAAATTACCAGAGCTAAAAGAACACGGTACCAGATGAATACCGAGAGGGTGTGTGTTTTGAGGTATTTGATGAAATAGTGGATTGCGAGAAAGCCGACTACAAATGATACGAGGGATCCGGCAAAAAGTGGCCCTAAAATGCCTCCTGAAGCCGTAAAATCGACTTCCAGGAGCTTTTTCAGACCTGAGCCGACTAAGATGGGTACTGACAAAAGAAAGCTAAAACGGGTGGCTTCCTCCCGGGAAAGCCCCGCCAAAAGCCCTCCAGAAATAGTCGCTCCGGAACGAGATATTCCAGGCACCAATGCAAGGCTTTGAAAGAAACCAACTACAAGACCTTTCTTAATTGTTAAACCTGAACTTTCCCCAAGGACCGACCTTGGGGAAGTTTTTTCTGCGTATTTTTGTGCAGAGTACATCAGAGCACTACCAGCTATAAGTGCGAGTGCGACGAGGTGCACATTTCGAAACACACTATCCATTTCGGATTCAAGCAACAGACCAAGAATGATTGCAGGGATGGTGCCGAGAATTATCGCCCAGAGATATGTTTTTTCTTTTTCAGAGACTGGCTTTCGCGTCACATATCGCAAAGCCGAAAGCACAATCCCCCACAAGTCACGTGCAAAGTAGACGACAACCGCGAGCACCGTCGCACACTGAAGCACTGCATCAAACGTCAGAGTACCGACAAGTGGTAGCTGTAGCAGATCACGCACAAGAAGGAGATGCCCTGACGAAGAGACAGGTAAAAATTCGGTGAGACCTTGGACTGCTCCGAGAATTATTGCGTCGATATACCCCATAGGCTATAATTGTACCACTTAACATTAAATTTTCACGCATGGAACCTCAATCAACACAACAAAGTACATTACAAAAGTTTTCAGTTCCACTCGCTATCATTATCGCAGGTGCACTTATCGGAGGAGCATTATATTTTTCTGGAGGTAAGTCTGCAATACCAACTGCTGTAGTTCCTGATACTGTTTCTGCAGAAGGCATGCGTCCTGTCGATGCAAATGATCATATTCTCGGTAATCCAGATGCAAAGCTCGTCATCGTCGAATACTCTGATACCGAGTGTCCATTCTGTAAACAATTTCATAACACAATGAAGCGTATTATGGAAACATATGGAAAAGATGGGAAAGTAGCATGGGTCTACCGTCACTTCCCAATCGATCAGCTCCACTCAAAAGCTCGCAAGCAAGCTGAAGCGACCGAGTGTGCAGCAGATCAGGGTGGCAACGACAAGTTTTGGGCTTTCACCAACACACTATACGAGCGAACACCATCAAACAATGGTTTTGACGACAAACAACTCCCAGTAATCGCAAAAGATATCGGTCTCGATGTCGACACCTTTAACACCTGCCTTTCAAGTGGCAAGTTTGCAGCAAAAGTAGAAGCAGACTATCAGGATGCAGTCAAAGCAGGTGGACGAGGTACACCATACAGTCTGATCATCGTAGAAAAAGATGGAACAAAAGTTCCAATCAACGGCGCTCAACCATATGACAATCTGAAAGGGACACTTGATCTCCTTCTTAAATAATGATTTAAAAAAAACTCACACTAGGTGTGAGTTTTTTAAAACTTTTTTTGAATTTAGTATAAGTAAAAGAAAAACCGGCCCCAGGAGGGAGCCGGCACTTGTATTCAATCGTAATGGAACAATCTGGTCGCGGGCGGGCACATAGTACCCGCCGCAAGCCAGCCCTCTCGTCCAAGGCCGAAGCCAACGGAGGAGGGAGTATGGGACGGACAGCGGCGCTGCCGAACCCACTCTTACCGGCGTTCCGAAACTGGGCCGCTACGCCGCCGACACCATAGGTGTGGTGCGAAGTGCCTAAGGGAGCCGGGTACTACTTGGCGAGTGTACACTCGCCACACATAGTCTTCGGTAGTTCTTGTCCTCCTTTGGAGAAACAATTTTTCCCTTTCGATCATGATGTTCTGCAGTCCACCATTTTTCTAGCCATTTTTTTATCCTGCTTAGGCGGCATAGTCGGATTTCTCCTAGTCAGTTGAGCTGGACGTAGTCCCGATCCCTGACAAATATAGTGTAGCACATATCAGAATATTGTCAAGCGTTTTTGTATATGGAATAACAACAACTCAAAACAGCTTTAAGCAAAGCTATTTCTTATACCTATATAGAAAAACCCCCTTACCTTCTCGGTTTAAGGGGGTGAAAATCTTCATCAGTAATCACTAACGAGACTTCCATTATATAATACATAGCGAACTTTATCTTTGGTGTATATTTCCAGTGTTTTTTCACTTCTTTTTGAATTACCTGGAGCCATACATCATTTTGTTTACTACTCGGGCAAGCATCCCAACCATACGTGCCTGTTTTATCTAGACAACCCTTTACTTTAATACCTTTTACTTCACCCTTGTCTCCAACGATGACTCCGAGTACAAAATCTTCAGGCACCTTTTCAGAAAAAGGGCGATTGATTTTTGTGTGATGAATAAGTTGGGGTATAAACACCCCACTCGAAAATCCGTGTACGGCTACACAGACAGCCAACAGAACCAATCGTATGTTCACAAGCAACTCCTTCTTGCTCAAGAGTAACACACTACACTTTCCCACTCAACAAATCATCTTCAAACTCCATACACCCTTTTAGATCTTTTGAATATTTTGATACATCTGGGAAATCCAGCGTGATTATTTTCTGATACACCACTTCGAT
>CAYJEE010000010.1:2578-23444 GCA_964369145.1 uncultured Candidatus Saccharibacteria bacterium | reverse complement strand
ATTTTGATACATCTGGGAAATCCAGCGTGATTATTTTCTGATACACCACTTCGATGAGTTTTCGCAGTCGTGCTACCTCATCACCATCGATCTCAAGCGGTAGTGTCACAAAAGTATTTTTCACTGGCTCGAGAAATTCAAGTCTCCCCTCCTCTACTACATACGAATTAAAATCAGTTGAACCTTCGACGAGAAGTTTGTAAAACAAAAGCTGTCGAGCATAGCTCTCGAGTTGTATCTTTTCATCTCCTGTCACATCCCAAGAATCCTTTGCTTTACCTGTCTTCCAATCCGAAACAACAACCGTGTTTCCATCGATATGCATCTTGTCTATCTTCCCCGTAATCCGCGCTTCACCCACTATCACCCCTTGGTTTTTAAAATTAGTTTCAATAAGGTCAGAAGGGTCGATATCTTTGCTGTGATTTTTCACATACAAGGTCAGTGCTTTCTCTGCTCGCTCTATCTGCACTCGGGTATCCACTGGACTCAAGCGCCCTGCGATAATTTCTTGTGTTGCTTTTGCGAGAATACTTGAAAGCTCAGGAAGGGCACCTTCACGCTTCATATAAGTATAGATATATTCGAGGGCAGCATGGAGCGCTGTACCATATACACTTGCTACCGTCTTTGCCTGCGGGAAACGCAAAAGGTTTTGCTCCAAGAAAAGATGTGGTCCTCCTTTGGTAATATTCAAAAAATTGTTGAGGTGAGTGACTGGCATTTGATAGTCCTTCACAATATCTTGAAGTAATGCTTTTTCATCAGGAGCATACGAAGCATGTTGTGAGCGATATGCAATATCCAAAAGATGTGAGACTTCCCCTCCTTCGTGTACCACAAATTTATCTGCATGGGGATTCATAAACTCCGAGAGAAGAGCTTTCTTGCCCGACGAAGTTTCTGTGTAGTGAGTAATATAGAGTGTGTGTTGTGCACGAGTGAGTGCTACATACAAAAGCCTGAGTTTGTCGTCGACACTATCAGCACTCGGTCGTGCAGTTATATTTTTTGGAAACGGAAGCTTGTCTGGTATACCACGACCTGCCCACATGTCGTCCGTCAGTGTCATCACGAAAACCACCGGGAACTCAAGTCCCTTCGCTTTATGTGATGTGAGGAGTGTGACCGCATCATCACTTTCTATGTACGGACTCTGGTCGAGAAGCTCGATACCTGCTTTTTCATGCACATCGACAAATCGTATCGCATCAGCTACAGACACTACTCCACCGCTCTTGTACTCCCGAAGTGCTCCGATAAAGACTTTGAGTGCAGAAAGAAAACTCACATACTGCGCTTTGTTTGTATCAAAACGTTCTCCGCCAAAATAGTACGCTCGGAGAGGGCTCTCATACCCTTTCGTTTTTTCATTATTTTCTTCTTCGTCGCTATACTCTGAGTCTGTAACTGAGGCCACTTCTCCACCGATCAGTCGGTCGATAATACGCTCCACGGGCAACCCAGGTGCTTCTACGCCGAGTGTGATCAAAAACTGTGCGATATCTTGTACTTGTTTTTCGTCGTGTCCTTTCATCACCTCGAGCCATGAGAGGCGGTCTTTTTGTGCAGAAAGTGAAATACCCCAAACTATATCTCGAGAAAGTTCCCAAAATGGAAATGAAAGGATTGCAGGCAATAAGTCTTCTTTTATGATCCCGTGTGTATTTGATATAGATTCAACAAAACGAAGGAGTGTGATGAGTTGTATCACAATCGGATCTTCAAACACATTTTGTCTTTTTTCATATCGCACAGGCACTGCATGAGCGTGAAGGTATGGTACTAACTCTCGGAGAGATGCATGCTTTCGCCCGATAACTGCAATCTCACGAAATGCAATACCATTGTCGTGAAGCTTTTTTATTTCCCCTGCAATATAGTCGTACTCAGCAAGTGCAGTATGACAAGTCTTGAAATGCACCTGACCCTTCGGAAGGTTTGTATTTGCAGCGACAATCTTCTTTTCGATCTGCGGAAGGAGTGTACGGAGTGACTGACCGCTTTGAGTGATCACTGACTCTGAAATATCCAAAATATCTGCTGTCGAACGATAGTTTTTTGAGAGCGATACAAGCGTTGGGTCTTTAAACCGTGTGGCAAAAGAAAGCATGTTGGCAACCTCTGCACCCTGGAAACGATAGATAGATTGATCATCATCTCCTACTGCCATAATATTTGGTCGTCCTTCGTGCACCTCTGAAGACGTGAGTGCGTACAGGAGCCGCATCTGTGCATCGTTGGTGTCTTGGAACTCATCCACAAGGATGTACTGAAAACGCTCTTCGAGCATTTGCCGAAGCACTTCATTGGTCTCAAGTGCTTTGACAACTTCGAGTATCATATCGTCAAAGTCAAAATAGCCTGCATCAAAGAGTGCTTTCTGATAGCTTTCGTATAGACTACCGAGGGCTTTCATCTTGTCGAGACGAGTAAAATCTTTGAGTGTAAAACCGTCTTCAGTTTTTTCGATCTCTTTTCGTTTCCATTCGGAAAGTGGTGTCGATGAATCTGTCTCAAGAGCAGAAGAAAGTGCTGTCTCAAGATTGTAGAGAAAAGTCTGCACATATGAATGCATATGCTCAAACGGAGCAGGTGGAAAGTTGCGTTTCTTGATTTCAAGAACAAGATCATTAAACCGACTGATTTCTTTTTTTGAAATACGCTCTGGGATAAAGTCCGTAAGGAGTGGGCTGATCTCTTTCATCACCACTTCGTTGTGAGCGATAATCATTTGGAATTCTTTTGGTGTGAGACCTGCTCGTTTCAAATCAGAAAAAGAAGACAGTGCTCCGTTTAAAAAGACAAAACCTTGCTCAGGGTGCTCTGAGCGTAGCGGGTTGTCGTATGACATTTCCGTAAACAGAGTCTGGAGGATTTCCCGACGAGTCACCTCATCAGCCGGGTGAAAATCAGCATGTCCAAAAAAGTATTCGGGATATCGTCCGATAACCTCCGTACAAAAACTATGGAATGTGTAAATCCCCACTCGATACGCCTGCACACCGATAAGCCCAGCGAGACGCTCTCGCATATTGAGCGATGCTGAGTCTGTAAAGGTAAGACAAAGGATAGACCCGGGAGCGGTGTCGGTCTCTTTCAGTATCTGAGCCACACGCATCGAAAGGATCTCAGTTTTCCCCGACCCCGGCCCCGCTACTACGAGCACTGGCCCTTCGATAGTATCGACAGCTTTCTTTTGCTCTGCATTGAGTTTTTTGTAGCGTTCTTCAAATTTCATACGTTAAGAATAGCATTTTCGACCCTTTTAGTCGTACTTGACAAGAAAAACTATATATGCTATTGTTAACCACAGATAATTCCTGACTTGTATAAGCAGGTCATCCGCAAGGATAGGCATACAGAAAGGAGATGTCGTATGACTTCTCAAAACTCGTATCTCTTTAATATCGTCAATGGGCCAAACAAGTTTGACCTGATGGTTTCCCTTTTTGATGGGAACCGCCCAGGACGACGAGTGATCGAAATCGATGTTCTCTCAAAGGGAAAGGTTAAGGTTGCGGTAAACGGCGTGGACCAGGAGGACGGTTCCGGCGAAAGCTGGCTCTTCCGAGGTTACTTGTATGCCACGAATGTTCACTGCAAAGTGCACGGGTACTTGTCCACCCAAAACCGGAGGGGTTGGGTCCAATTTCAACCCGAAAGCCCCGAAGCGGTCGACTACGTCGTAAGTTTAAGGTGACCCCACGCAAAAGCCCCACGGCTGTTTGCGTGGGGCTTTTCATATTAAAAACAGAAGGGCACCTTTTCAGGAACCCTTCTTTTTCACTGGATATAGTCGTCCGTTTCTTGCTCTACGAAAGATTAGTGTTGGCTGGACATGGGACCCAATTTTATCCAATGTAAAATCCTCTTTGTTGCCAACATGTTCTGCCCTCACTTCGTCGTACGTAATTCTACCCTTTTGATCCACTTCAACAACCAACACCCTCCGCATTTCAGATGGTCGCCGTCCTCTTAATTCTTTCAGTACTGCCAGGTTGAGCTTTGGCTCCATAGTCAGCACCTCCACAGAGCACTCTAACATACTAAAATAAAAAAACAAAAAGACCCTTAAGGTTTTTTGTTTTGGTTTTTTAATTAATATATTTTTTCTTTTGAGGAGACTTTAGATAGTTTGCTTTCATAGCAACTTTCTTACCGGTCTTTGTTTCAATTTCTTTTCTTGCATTTCCTGCCACCTCCCCTCCTTCTTTAGCATCCTTCCGAAGTGACGGTAAACCTTGAGAATCTCTTGTTTGTGAAATCTCAGTAGTACTCGCTTCACCAAGCATAGTCAAAATGAGCTCAAGCTCGTTCATATGATCTCTTGGATTATCAGGATTATCCAGACTTTTGTATTCTTTAATTTCTTTCGCCGTCATGTCAAAAGTACCTTTGTATATTTCATTGGTTAGTATTGCAAAATCAAAACCTCCTTTCGCTCCTCTATCTTTCCATTCATCCGTAAGAGTATTTCGGATGTTAATACCTCGCATTCTTTTGGCGATCCAGTCTTCTGAATAACCCTTCTGTTCGTAAATTCTCTTCGCGCGAACAATAGCTCTTTCGGGATCCTGAATTTCTTCGATGCGTTCTTGCCCCACCTGTGCAAGCCATTGTTTAAAAGGCTCTGCTTTAGGAGAAGGAATGGACTGAATTATACGGAAAATACCTTGTAAGTTAGATACATCCGTTAGGTATAATTTCCCATCAGAAGCCTCTAATTTCAGTTGTCCGATTTTTTCGGACAACTCACTTCCCTCTTCCTTTAACTTTCTTTTTAAATCGTCCCAATACTTTCTTGGTCTATCACTTCCTGATAATATACCAACAATATCTATAATACTAAAATACCATTGCTCATCGTACCATGTTCTCCTCACCTCCTTTTCTTCAAATATAGCTAAGTATTTTTGGTCTTTCATATAGATATAGTATAGGTGAACATATGTTCACCTTCAAGAAGTAAGTTGTGGATAACAAAAAAACCTTTACGGTCTTTTTGTTTTATACTAACTTATGATCACACTCTGAGGATTTTTGATTTAAATACTCTCACAAACTTTCATAATCCGGATGAAATCCGAGGCGGACCAGAAAAATAATTGTAGACGTACATGTGGTACGGCGGAAATTATTTTTTGTAGTCCAACAAAGGAGTTCACCAGATTTGGAAGTTTAGTTAATAGTAGTTACGTAACCTGTTGATTTTGTCATGCTGTCGAATCTTCTCATGCGCTTTTGCTTCGATCTGTCGAATACGCTCTCGAGTCACTCCAAACTCCTTCCCTACTTCTTCGAGTGTATGTGTCACACCATCGAGCAATCCGTGTCTCATTTCGAGAATTCGTCGCTCTTTTTCTGGAAGATCATCGAGAATCTCTCGCACCTGATCACCGATAATACGTCG
This sequence comes from uncultured Candidatus Saccharibacteria bacterium, assembly GCA_964369145.1. Taxonomy (GTDB): domain Bacteria; phylum Patescibacteriota; class Minisyncoccia; order Phycocordibacterales; family DATDWN01; genus UBA910. The sequence goes on along the minus strand of CAYJEE010000010.1, from coordinate 18,031 downwards.
TGATGACTCTTGCTCTGGAGAAAGAATCTTATCATCAGCGAGAAAGTCTCCGAGTTTTGATTTGTCATCCTCTTCACCGATCGGTGCTTCGAGTGAGACGGTACTCTGGTCGATTTTTTCAATCGTATAGATTTTATCTACGTCGAGATTCATCTCTGTCGCAATCTCTTCTGGTAGTGGGTCACGACCGAGGTCTTGTGAAAGTCGCCGTACGACCTGCTTGTATTTCGCAATCGTTTCTACCATGTGTACCGGTACTCGAATCGTTCGAGACTGGTCCGCGAGTGCACGAGTGATCGCCTGACGGATCCACCATGTCGCATATGTTGAAAATTTATATCCTTTTGTCCAGTCAAATTTATCAACCGCTTTAAAGAGACCGAGGTTTCCTTCTTGAATCAAGTCGAGAAGTGTGAGGTCTGCAGATCGTCCGACGTATTTTTTTGCAATCGAAACCACGAGTCGCAAGTTTGCACGCGCAAGTAGATTTTTTGCTTCCACATCTCCTGCCTCGATTCGTTTTGCGAGTTCTTTTTCCATTGAACCCGAAATGAGTGGATACTGTCCGATCTCTTTGAGATACATCTGAATCGAGTCATATGATGCATCTGATTTTCCATTGTATCCATATTTTTTACCCATGAGCTCTGGGTCTTCCGCTGGGTTTTGCAAAAGTCCTCCCCCTTCGAGCACATCAATACCCGCAGTCTGTAGTCTGTCATAGAGATCTTCGAGAAAGATAATATCATCCTCGATTGTCGGAAATTCTTTCAAGATAAAATCATAGGTCACAAAACCACGCTCTTTTCCTTTTCCTAAAAGTCGCTGTACTGCCTGCTCCATTTTATCCACCTTGCTCACCTTTTTTCCACCATCATCTTTAAACGCTCTCATCGCTGCCACAGGTTTTGACTTCTTTTTTGTTTTACTTTTTGGCAATGCAACTTTTGAAGATTTTCTGACTTTCTTAGGTGGAGCTTTCTTCACAACTTTTTTTGTTGTTTTTTTCACTATTTTTTTTGTGGGTTTATTTTTTTTCATGGTTTTGTTTTTCAGTTATCTTAAGTTCATTGATCCTGTTTGAGAGACGCTGACATTCTTGTAATAATTGATGCGCTTTCTCCGTATCTTGTAAACTCTCTGCGGTATGAAGGAGGGCCATCGAGGCAATGAGTTTACTTTTCAGATCTTCTTCTTCTAATGTAAGGAGAAGTTCAGCGATATCAGAGTGTAATATTGTACGATTATTATAATAGCTTTCGGTCTCAAAGAGCAATGCTTCCAGATCTTTTTTGATCCGTTCTTGGAAAACACTGAGGTCTGGTCCCAATATTCGATCAAGATCTTTTTCAATATCTTCAAACGAAATATGCTGTGTCACGGCATGTCTTTGCCACTCCATAATACCGATTATTTTTCGTGCCACCACAAAACGTCTATCTGTTTGTTCTTTTTTTTCTTGTATTTCATGAGGACGTACTGCACCCGAAGATACGAGTGTAACCTGACGCAAATCATTCCACAACGCTTCTTCTTTGATTCGTGTCCGTGCAGCTATTTCAGAAATAAAATGAGCTTGTTCAGATGAGCTTGTAATAAAACTGACAAACGGTAACACATCCGAGACGACTTTGCGTGCAATAACCTGGCGATCCGTCACTGTTTTTAACACTTGTTCGAGTACAAACAAAATCACATGAGTTGATTCTTTTATCGCATGAGTCAAAACCTCAGGAGAATCTTTTGCGAGGTCAGCAGGATCTTTACCTTCTGGCATTGTCGCCACTTTTACTTCCATACCGAGTCCAAGTGCAATCTTTGATGCACGAGATACTGCAGTAATACCGGCAGAATCACCATCAAATGCCATAATCACTCGATGAGAAAGTCTGTTGAGTCGCGTCAGATGCCCTGAGGTCAATGCTGTCCCAGAAGATGCGACTGTGTTTGTAAACCCTGCCTGATGAAGCATCACAAGATCCATTTGTCCCTCAACAAGAATCGAATAATCTCTCTCCCGTATCGCAAGTTTCGCCTTGTGGAGTCCGTACAATATCTCTGATTTATTGAAGAGTTCTGTTTCGGGAGAATTCAAATACTTCGGCGACTTTCCATCATCCACTAAAATACGACCTGAAAACCCCACGATTCGTCCTGATGAATCAGCGATAGGAAAGATGATACGTCCACGAAATGTATCGTAAAAACTATCTGTCGTTCCCTCTTTCTTTTTTACGAGACCAACTTTTTCCATCACAGACGGACTTACTTTTTTTGAAAGTAGAAAATCATACAACCCTCTCCACTCTGGGTAGGTATACCCAAGCTTCCATGAAGAGATAGTTTCTGCATTGAGCCCTCGGTGAAGCACATAGTCATATGCACCTTTTTCCACAGAAAGATTTTTCTCAAAATAAAATGTAGCGAGCTCAAGTGCCTGATACATTTCATCTTTTTCTGTTTTCGACTCTGAAACATATTGTTCGAGCGTTACCCCTGCTCTCTCGGCAAGCACTTTCAGTGCTCCGACGAAATCAAGTCCTTCAAATTCCTGAACAAACGTAAAGATATCTCCTTTTGCATGACAGCCAAAACAGTAGTATGAATCTCGATCAGTCGATACGAAAAAAGAGGGAGTTTTTTCGTTGTGGAACGGACACCGTCCCTTGAAATTACTTCCTGCTTTTTCCAGTTTGATATATGTCCCCACTACAGAGACAATATCTAATCGCGATTTGATTTGATCAACTGATGAACTCATGAGATAAATTTCAAATTTAAAATTTTAAGTTTCAAAACAGTTGCTAACAATTTCCAATGAGTTAATAATCCCTCTCACACAAATACTCCTTGTAACCTGTCTTTATATACAATGCTTTTGAAATCTCAAATTTATTCAAAATTTGAAATTAACGCACCCTACTCCCCTTGGAATCCACGTTCTGCATCTCGTGCATCTCGTACATCCTGCACCATCTGTGCTTTTTTACTTCCCTTAAATCCAGTACCAGCAGGTATTAGCTTACCGATAATCACGTTTTCCATAAGACCAGCGAGTTTGTCGGTTGTACCCTTGATTGCACTTGTGATAAGGATACGAGTAGTGTGCTGGAACGATGCTGCTGCCAAGAAGCTCTTTCGAGACAATGACACATCTGAAATACCCATTACCACTGGATCTGCTTTTGCTTCAGTCTGACCCTGTTCTCGCATTCGTGCATTTTCTGAAGCCAAGAATGCATTGTCTACCAAGTCTCCTCGAGTAAACACTGTATCTCCTGCATCTTTCACTCGCTTTCGAGCAAACATTTGTCGCACGATAAGCTCAATATGTTTTCGAGACACCGCTGCACCCTGAAGGTCGTATGGTTTGTTGATCTCAGAAATAATATAGTCAACAGTCTTATCTTTTCCTGCGTATCGGAAGAGTTCATCGATGTTTGCAGAACCATCAGTGATGATGTTTCCTTTTTCCACTCGATCTCCTACTTTTACCAAAATCATTCGGTTCAAACTTACAGAATATTCCACTTCACCTTTGAGTTTAGTTTTGTATTCGAGGTCTGGAGTGATTGTAATTGTCTTCTCTTTGTTTGTGATCTTAATATCTGACACGATACCTCCTACAGTCGATACAATTGCTGGATTTTTTGGCTGTCGTTTTTCAAAGATTTCTTCAACACGAGGAAGACCTGATGTAATGTCTCCACCAACTGACGCAGTACCTCCAGAGTGGAATGTACGCATTGTAAGCTGTGTTCCCGGCTCACCGATCGCCTGTCCTGCCACTGTTCCGACTGCTTCACCGATTTCGATTACTTTGTTTTTACCAAGGTCAGTTCCGTAACATTTTACACATACACCATCGAGTGTTTTACATGCGAGTGGTGATCGTACAGTCACGCTTTTTATACCCATCGTTTCAAGCATTGTCGCATCTTTCTTTGAAAGAAGTGTATTTCGAGCGAAGAGTACTTTACCATCTGGACCCACTACATCTTTTGCAACAAATCGTCCTTTGATATGTTTTGCAAGAGAAAGATCGATAGCTCCTGATTCTTCCCCCATCACAATACCTTCTGTAGTTCCACAATCTTCTTCGGTCACCACAATATCCTGGGCTACCACGAAGAGTTTTCGAGTAAGGTATCCTGCTTTCGCTGTGTTGAGCGCAGTGTCAGTAAGACCTTTTCGAGATCCGTGAGTAGTCGTGAAGTATTCGATCGGAGTCAAACCTTCTTTCATACATGATTTAATTGGAAATTCGATAGTCTCACCAGATGTGTTGGTAATCAAACCTTTCATACCCGCCATCTGAGTGATGTTACCCCATGAACCTCGCGCTCCTGAAAGCACCATATCTGACACTGAACCATGTGATGGTGTTGCTCCTGGAATAAGCTTACCCACATCATCTTTTGCTTTGTGCCATACTTCAGTCGCTTTTCGAAGACGTTCTTCTTTTGAGATAAGTCCATCATTAAAATGCTCCATCATTGTGTCGATTTCTCCCTGAGCAGTATCAATGATCGCTTGCTTGCCAGCAGGAATCACCACATCATCGATTCCCCATGTCACACCAGAGTGTGTTGCATATTTGAAACCGAATTTTTTAATTTTGTCGATAATTGCAGGTACGTTTTCAATACCGTATTTTTCAATCAAATCATCAATGAGAGATGTGATCTTTTTCTGCACCATTTCACTGTTCACAAAAGGATAGTCTTTTGGCAACACAGTGTTGAACAAGAGTCGTCCGACTGTTGTTTCAAATATTTTTCCATCAAACTGAGCGTATTTTTCTTTGTTTGTAGGAAGCACTTTGATCTTTGCTCGGAAAGAGACTGCACCAAAGTCATATGCAGTGATCGCACTGTTTGGACTCTGGAATACCATTCCCTCACCTTTCTCTCCTGTCATTTCTTTTGTCATCCAGTATGCACCGAGCACAATGTCGAGCATTTTTGCTGATACAGTCGGATCACCACTACCTGGTTTCAAGATGTTTTTGTCTGCCGCCATAATCTCTCGAGCTTCTGCCTGAGCTTCATCTGAAAGTGGTACGTGAACTGCCATCTGGTCACCGTCGAAGTCCGCGTTGAACGCAGAACATACGAGTGGGTGGAGCTGGATCGCATTACCTTCGATCAATACTGGCTGGAATGCCTGGATACCGAGTCGGTGCAATGTCGGCGCACGGTTCAAAAGTACGTATTTATTCTTTGTTACATTTTCGAGAATAGCCCACACTTCAGGGATACCATCTTCGATCAATTTACTTGCACCTCGAATATTGTATGCAAGCTCTTGTTTCAAGAGTTGAGAGATAACAAATGGTTTGAAGAGTTCAAGTGCCATGTGTTTTGGAAGACCACACTGGTTGATATTGAGCTCAGGCCCCACCACAATCACTGAACGTCCTGAGTAGTCTACTCGTTTTCCGAGAAGGTTTTGTCGGAAAATACCACGCTTACCTTTGAGGTTGTCTGCGATTGATTTGAGTGCTCGTCTTTGCGCAAGTGATGTTGCTCCCCCTGAAGCAGATCCGTGTCGGATTGAGTTGTCGATCAATGCATCCACTGCTTCTTGCAAAATACGTTTTTCGTTTCGCAAAATAACATCTGGAGCAAAAATTTCTTTGAGTTTTTTCAATCGATTGTTTCGGTTGATCACTCGTCGGTACAAGTCGTTTACATCAGAAGTCGCATATCGTCCTCCATCAAGCGGAACCATCGGTCGCAACGCTGGTGGAATCACAGGGATATGTGTGAGGAACATCCACTCAGGTCGTACACCAGAGTTTACCATCGCTGAGATAGTACTGATTCGCTTGTTGATCTTTCCGACTTCAAGCGCAGATGCTTTTTCTACTTCTGCATGAAGAGAAGTGAGGAGTTTAGAGAGGTCGAGTTTTTTGAAGATATTGAAAATCGCTTCCGCACCAATACCCGCTTCAAACATCGTGCCGTATTTCATTCCAAAGTTGTGATACTCTACTTCATCAAGTACTTTTCCTTCGGTAATACTCTCAATATCTCGTTTTGTAGAGAGATACATTTCTTTTACCGCCTCTTTTGTTTTTTCGTCTTGGAGAGACTTTACTTTAGATTTGTATTCAGAATCAAGATCTTTGAGGTATCGTGTTCGCTCTTCTTCAGATACTGAAGTGACGATATATCCTGCAAAGTAGATAACTTTTTCGATATCCATCGTAGGAATACCCAAAATCATTGCAATACGTGATGGCATTGATTTGAGGAACCAGATGTGTGATACCGGAGTCGCCAGTTCGATATGTCCCATTCGTTCTCGACGAACGATTGACCGAGTGATCTCTACTCCACATTTTTCACAGACAATACCTTTATATCGAATACCTCGATATTTTCCACAGTAACATTCGTAATCTTTGTCTGGACCAAAAATCTTCTCATCAAAGAGACCATTTTTCTCTGAACGCTGTGTTCGATAGTTGATAGTTTCTGGTTTTGTGATTTCTCCAAATGACCACTCCAAAATACGCTCTGGCGATGCAAGCCTCAGTGTGATTTCATCGAAGTTTGTTGAATTTGATTTAGATTGTGTTTTCATATGTTTGAAAATAGGTTAGTGTTATCGACCGATTATTTACTTTCCTCGTTATGAGACTCTTCTACATCCACATCAAGCGCGAGTCCTCGAAGATTGTTAAGAAGTACATTGAATGATGCTGGAGTACCGAGCTGTGTAATCGGCTCACCTTTTACAATCGCATCAAATGCAGCCGATCGACCGAGAATATCGTCTGATTTAATCGTAAGGATTTCTTGCAATGTGTGTGCCACACCGTGTCCGAGAAGTGCCCACACTTCCATTTCTCCAAATCGCTGACCTCCACTTTGTGCTTTACCTCCAAGTGGCTGCTGTGTAATAAGAGAGTATGGTCCGATAGATCGCATGTGAATCTTGTCTTCAACCATGTGATGCAATTTCAAGATATACATATATCCAACCGCAATATCTTGTTCAAATTTTTCTCCTGTTCGTCCGTCGTAGAGTGGAATCTTTCCAGTCGCAGGGAAACCTGCTTTTACAAGCTCGTCTTTGATTTCAGTATCTGTCGCACCTGCAAATGGAGGCACAATTGCCTGATAGTTGAGTGTGTTTGCAGCAAGACCGAGGTGGAGCTCAAGAATCTGACCAAGGTTCATACGTGAAGGCACACCAAGTGGTGTAAGGATCATATCGATCGGAGTACCATCTGCCATGTACGGCATATCTTCTTCAGGAAGAATCTTTGAGATAACACCTTTGTTTCCGTGTCGTCCTGCGAGTTTGTCACCCACTGACACATTTCGAAGTTCTGCTACTTCGATGTGAATTCGTTTGATAATACCTGAATCAAGTTTGTCTCCTTTTTCTCGTGAGAATACCTGTACATTGATCACACGTCCTCGTTTACCACCTTCCATTCGTTTTGATGTATCTTTTACATCTTTTGCTTTTTCACCGAAGAGTGATCGAAGGAGTCGTTCTTCTGGAGTAAGCTGAGTTTCACCCTTTGGAGTCACTTTACCTACCAAAATATCTCCTGGTCGTACTTCAGCACCGACTCGTACGATACCGTCTTCTGCCAAGTTTTTAAGTTTACTTTCACCTACGTTTGGAATATCGCATGTAGTGACTTCTGGACCGAGTTTTGTATCTCGCACGTTTACTACGAATTCTTCGATATGGATTGAAGTAAATTTAGATTTCTTTACAAGTTTCTCTGAAAGAATAATCGCGTCTTCGTAGTTTGATCCTGACCATGACATAAATGCAATCAAGATGTTTTGACCGATTGCCATTTGTCCGTGTTCTGATGCACTTGTATCTGCTAGTACTGTACCCTTCTTTACAGCGTCACCCACATTAACTGATGGTCGCTGATGAAATGCGGTAAAGCCGTTTGTTCGTGAAAACTTCACGAGCTTGTACTCTACTTCTTTTCCTTTTTCACCTTTTACTTTGATCATCCCTCCGTCTACATATGAGACAGTACCTGCTTCAGTCGCAAGCACGAGACGTCCTGTATCTTTGACCGCTGATTCTTCGATACCTGTTCCCACAAGCGGAGCTTCTGGCACCACACACGGTGTTGCCTGCTTCTGCATGTTTGATCCCATGAGCGCTCGAGTAGAGTCGTTGTGGTTTACAAACGGAATCATGTTTGTCGCAATAGAAAATGCCTGATTTGTTGCAACGTCAATATAGTCGATTTTTGTTTTGTCGATTGTTGAAGGTTCACCGTTGATACGAACTTCCACCACATCTTCGAGGATACTTCCGTCTTTGTCATACCGTGTTGCGGCGTGAGCGATGGCGAAGTTTTCTTCTTCTGATGCGTTGAGATAGACGATCTCTCCAGTAATCTTTCCATTCTTTACTTTTGCATACGGAGTCTCGATCATACCGAAGTGGTTGAGTCGAGCGTACACTGAAAGACGAAGCACCAAACCAATGTTTGGACCTTCTGGAGTATGGATTGGACAAAGTCGTCCGTAGTGAGAGTGATGTACGTCACGCACTTCATACCCTGCTCGAGAACGATTCAAACCTCCTGGACCAAGCGCAGAGAGTGTTCGCAAATGCTCTACTTCTGCAAGAGGGTTTTCCTGAAGCATAAACTGTGAGAGCTGGTTTGTCGTAAAGAATTCTTTAATACGAGCCTGAAGTGGTTTTGGAGAAATAAACTGAACAGGGAGAGTCACATCAGTATCAATCGTAGACATTCGGTTTTGAATGTTTCGTTTGATCTGTGCCATACCTACTCGGATTTTCTGCTGGAAAAGTTCTCCAACAAATCGTACACGTCGTGAACCGAGGTGATCGATGTCATCTGGCTGTGAGTGTGGGGTGTTGTTGAGGTGGGCAATATGAGTGACGATAGTCGCAATATCGTCAATTGAGAGAGTTTTTCGAGCTTTTTCTTTTTCGTCGAGCTTTTTATCGAATCGCTGGTTGAATCGGAATCGTCCTACTGGAGAAAGGTCGTATCGCTCTTCGTTGAAAAGTGCATCGACAAATTCCTTTGCGTTTTCCGCAGTTGCAAGGTCTCCATCTCGAAGTCGTTTGTGGATTTCGATATATGCATCTTCGATTGTTTTTGCAGTATCTTTTGCGATTGTTTTTGCAATTGAAGTCTTTGCAAATTCATTGTCAGCAAAAAGCTTGTTGATATCTGAGTCAGTGTGAGCACCGAGCACTCGAAGGAGCGTTGATACAGGGAATTTTCGTTTTCGGTCAATACGCACATAGATCACTCCATCTGCATCTGATTCTACTTCTACCCATGCTCCACGGCCTGGGATCACTTTTGCACCGAAGAGTCGGCGTCCTCGTACTTCATTTGCAGTAAAGAATACTCCATATGAACGAGCAAGCTGAGGCACGATAACACGCTCAATACCTGAAATAATAAAGGTACCGTGTGATGTCATGAGCGGGAAATCAGCCATGAAGATTTCCTGTTCTTTTTCAGAACCAACGATATGGTTCTTGAGCTTCACTTTTACCTTGAGTGGAGCTTCGTATGAAAGTTTGTTTTCCTTTGCATGATATTCATCATACTTAGGCAACGCCAATTCAAAGCCTGTAAAATCAAGCTGGAATTTCTTTTCTGAGTAATCTTTAATAGAAGAGAATTCTTTAAATACTTCCTTAAGACCTTCTTCTATCAACCATTTAAATGAGTCGAGCTGTGGCTCAACGAAGTTTGGTGTCTCTGCGAGCGGTTTCTTGAACCGTCCGAAAAACTTTTTAGGTCGTGGACCTGTGTGCGTTGTATGTGTTTGCGACATGTGTGTTGTGCACTATTTAATAATAACCTCATAAAAAAATTACAAAACACCAAAAACAAACCTTTCCCCAAAGGTTTGTTTTTTACTCTTAAGTTGTTATTTGCGAATAGTATGCAAAATAGTAAAGAGACTGTTTTGTAATGCCCCTTCGCGACATGGCCATGACTCAATCGCTTTTGCCGAAGTTAAGATATAGTATACGCCAAAGTATTATCCCCTGTCAACATTCAAATATAGGGTCAAAAGTCAAGAAAAGCTGTGTATATCTTTTTTCGACAAATAACGGCTCAACCTCAACATAATTTACCAAAAAAACTCCATTATTTCAGTGTCCCACGTCAAGGGAGTTATACACAGGGGTACTTCTTGTTTTCAACAGCAGTTGATACCCGAGAGCGGTACTAACTCGCTTCGCTCCTAAAAAACAAAGTCGTCCACAGGTATATACGTATAGATTGCTATATTTATTTCATATACAAAAATCGCCGACCAAGGCCGGCGATCTTCGGAACAAAAATGTTTTACTTGTCACGATCACTCGTAATCGTGACATTGAAGAGCTTAAGGTTAGCTAAGAGCAACCTCCCAAGCGCCAAAGCAGGCTTATCTCCCTCGGCAAATATATTAGGGTTGTCCCTAAAAAAGAATTTATACTCCCCTCTAGGAGTACGCTCCATCGTTATATCGATTTTTCCCATGTATCTTCCTCTTTCTATATCTCACCACACTTGAATTAAAAACACAATATTTTGCAAAAGAAATCGCCAGCCGTGACTGGCGATTTCTCGCTGGGCCACGGTGGCGGTTATTTATTGCTTAAAAATCCTTATGTTGAAAAGTTCTTGCCATGATCGGATTAAATTTCCAATAGCCTCATCTTCAGTTGTCCCTACCTCAGTAGCAGGCACACCTACCAAGCGGGCTGACCAATGACAATCACCGACACGGGACGTAACTATTGTCTTTTCTTCCATTTCTTTCTCCTTCAAGAACGTTGATTTTACTCCCATCAAAATATTCTTCTAAAAAATACTTTGATAGAAGGGCGAAGTCTTCTGACTTCGCCCTAGAACAACTAGACTGCGCTTCGGCGAACCTCTTCTTTATACCACTGGGTCATTTGTCTCTCGATGAGTACAACTGCCGTCTCGATGGATCGAGTAATCCGTACTGTATGTCCACGAACGGGACCATCTTTTGACTGCATGAGCGAAGTGATAGCTGAACCATCTTGTTTATGAAGAAGCAGTTTCAACTTAAGCCACGCTTCGCACATTGGGTCATTGGGGTATAAAACAAGATTGATCCACATAGGATCCTCTCTCGATACCATAAGAACTGTATCAAGGTCGTCGTCACACTGCACTGTTAAGCAATGCATACGATCGAGGTGAGTGTCTGATGGGGTCTTATCGATCCATCTTCCCTCCACTTTCTGATACACAAAGATGGATTCTTCCCTTTGATTGCGCGGCAAATTACGAAGTAGAAAAATTGCGAGAGCGGGGTTTGTTAGATCATCAAGATTCACATCTACCTGTGGATGATCAACTTTTGAATTATTCCCAAGTAGGGCTTGAGCAACCTCCCTGAACATGCAATTAACAAAAAAAGGTTCACAAACCCCCTTTGGTTGAGCCAGTTGAGGATTCGGCAATTTCGCCAGAAATCCTTGAATTAGCTCCTCACTCTCTACAAACACATACCGCTCAGATTTTCTGTCCAGCAACTGAACTTTCATTGTATATTCCTTTCAAGTAGTCTTTTTTTTATAGTCCTGACGAGGGACTTTTTCCGTGTCGGATTATACAACACTTGATAGAAGTTTGTCAATTGTAATGAGCAATGCTTAGAGTTTAGAAATGAGCATAAAATGCTTCTCACTCACGGGCATTATTGAAAGCCGGCTTCCCTGTTGGGCGACGAGCATATCGGAAAGCTTTGGATTGTTTTTGATTTGAGGCAGAGCGACTGGTTCTTTGAGAGTTTTTACATACTGCATATCTACTGCAGACCAGATTGGGTTTTCTTTTGTTGCTTTCGGGTCGAAGTGGTCGTCTTTTGGATTGAGTGCAGTTACATCTCCATAGGGAGCACTTACTACTTTACAAATACCCGCGATAACAGGCGGGTTTGCTCCAGAGTGGTAAAACAAAACAAGGTCTCCTTTGGACATGGTCTTGATAAAATTACGCGCTTGGTAATTTCTCACGCCAGTCCACGAAGTCACCTTGTCTTGTTTTAAGTCGTCTATTGAGTAGCACTCTGGTTCACTTTTGATGAGCCAATATTTCATACAAATATGTCCTACATGAGGTAGTTTATCACGAGTCGTATTGCACCCGCTAATACCGCAAACGATGCGAGACTGAATACAATTTCAAATGCAGTATATTTAAATGATCGATTGTCCCACAAATACGCACTCATGATCTGAGGGAGACTGAAACCGATCCAAATTATTGCAGTAAAGAGTAGTGTCAGACGGTATGGTGCTGTCGGATACGCTACGATAGTAAATGAAGCAGCAGTGAGGATATCAAGAAGAAGCTTGATACCAAGAGTTTTTACCATCTCTTTTGGAGCCGGAGGCGTCATGGTATTTTTTCCTTCAGCTTCTCTAAGCTTCATGAAATAGTTTTTGAAAATCACTGAATACCAAAGGTAGCCAAAAGCAAATAATGCAATACCTCCGAGAAGTGATGGTGTAGTTAATAACTTAATTGTTTCTAACATAAATGTTAAAACTTGTATATTTGGCAAATTTCGTTGTTCGACATTGTTTTCTTGTTTGTAATCAAACCTAGAAAACAAGAAGTGCCCTTGTGGTAGGACTTCAAATTCTTATCCTCCTTACATGAGCAGTACACCTTTTACATTTTGTTTACAAAATGATCAAGGTCTTGCGAAGTGATACAATCACTTCTCACCTAGAACTTTGCACAACTATTCAAGTTTTTTGTATTAATTTATAATATATCTTAACGGATATCATTATATCTTATAGCCTTCTTCTCGTAAAATCCGTTTTTTCTCCTCTGGCCCTCCTCTATTATATTGACCCACGCTCCTATCAGCACACACCACGCGATGACACGGAATTTCTGGATTGAAATTTTTCTTCATCGCACTCCCCACCGCTCGTACTGCTTTGGCATTGCCCGCCTTCACCGCCACCTCGCCATACGTCAAAACTTTTCCTTTCGGAATTTTCTTTACTACTTCGTGAACTTTTTCAGTAAAGGTTTTCATAAAATAAACTTAGTATATAAACCTCTTTCTCCTCACAAGTTTCCCAAGGCAATCTATCTAGCCCTGCTGGGCTAGCGAACTGCTCGCCAATCAAGAAAATTATCGACTTCTGACGGCTACCTTCTCGCAAACTCCTCGTTGAGTACAACTTCGTCAAACAGTGCTTCAGGTCACGCCGTCTCACCTGAGTACAGGTGTCAGTCGTTATTTTCTAATTGGCTGTGCAAGGCCTTGGGAAACTTGTGATTCGACGAGATTTATAAAAACAACCGTGCAATACGAAGCTTCAAATAAGTAGGTTTCTTTTTGAGTTTGGTCAGATAGTTATATACCGGAGAAAGCGTTGTAGTATCACACGCATCAAACGCATCGATGATTGTGTCGAGCTCTTTGTATGCAAACTCTTTTTTCAAATGCTCAATATCTAGATCAACACCTTCTGCAATAAGCTCCTCTATGTGTGCCACTATCGTATCTTGCTTTACTCCCCTCGCATCGGCAATATCCGAAAGCTCGAGACCTTCGGCAAGCATGTCTCTCGTAACCTCTCGCGCGGACTTTTTGACTTCTTTTTTCTCTTTCTCAAGAGGTGCGATACGCGACAAAAATTCCTTTTGCACTTTTCCTCTTTCATCAAGCGACATGTTTCGCAGCTCCGCGACCGCTGTATCAGAAATTTCTTTCAACTCTTCATCAAACTCGAGTACCCCAGGGTCGACTTCAAGCGAAAGCGTATTGAACCCGAGCAATTTCATCCCCGATAGTGTACGCACACGAGAAAGCGCCACATAACCCATCCCTTTTACAAAAGATTTTGAGAGATCCACTTCCATTGCGTCCAAACTCATCCCTTGGCTTTTATGCACCGTGATAGCCCATGCGAGTCGGAGTGGAAGCTGTGAAATCTCTGCTTTTATTTTCCCTTCTTCTTCAATACTCCATGACATAGGCACGACAGAAATGAGCTTGCCGGCGACAGTCCGTACCACCGGCTCACCAAAGGTATTGAAACCAGTCACCACTCCGAGCGTTCCATTTACAAAACCAACTTCATAATTATTTTTTACAAACATCACTCTCGCACCTTCTTTCAACCGAAGTCGCTCGGGCGCAAGACACGAACGCTTGAGTCCCTCAATTAAAAAATCTTTACCTTTTGACGTCATACCAAACTCTCTGGTGACAGCAGTGAGTGTTTCGAGATGTTCATGATTGATCGTATCCACATCGATATTGTGTGTGTAGAGTCGAGTGATGGGAATATCGGCATCTTGTTTTGCGTTTTCTCGAGAACGTAAAAGTGCAATAGTCTCTGGAGTGACTTTGTTTGCTCGGATTTGATTGAGCACTGTCAGATAGTCGCCATCTTTTTGTCTGTGTTGCTCAGAGAGATAGCAGATGTTGAACCGTGCCGTCTTCCACACCTCAGAGTCATAAGCAAAGTCATTGCCAGAGCTGTCACCAAACGAAGACTTGGTAATAGGGGGCAACTGAAAAAAGTCCCCACACAAGATCACCTGGAGGCCCCCAAAGGGCTTATCGTTGTGTTTAAAAGTCCGGCAAATCCACTCCACCATGGTGAGCTGGTTTCCCGAAAGCATTGAGATTTCATCGATCACGAGCACTTTTGCTTTTTCAAAGCGTTTGTAGAGATACTGCTTCTCCATCATGTTCTCGAGGTCGTAGTCAGTGAGACTACTTTTAATCCCAAGACCAGACCATGCATGTATCGTCATGCCGTTTATATGCGTCGATGCGATACCGGTCGATGCAGTGATAGCTACCTCCACACCAGCGTGTTTGAGATATGAAATGTATTCATTCAACACATATGTTTTCCCTGATCCCGCCGGACCCGTAAGAAAAACATTACGTCCCATTTTTAGAATTTCGAGTGCATCCTTTTGCGTCATGGGGATATTGTACCATGCACTGATGTAGACAACTCTGTTGACATACCCTACAAAAACCACTAAGTTATTTAAAGACTAGTACCGGAGTGAAAAATGGGAAACATAATTGAAATCTGCCAACAGTTTGAAACAGACATCAGATCAGGATCTCTCTCAACTGTAATTGAGTATGGCAGATCAGCTGCTCAAAAATCATTAATGAAAGCCTTCAGAAAAGAAAAAACGCTTCTGAAAAATATTGGGGGCTATATTTCCAAACGAACCCCGCATCCAAACCAAGAGATAGAGAAATCAATTCGAGAGGCTTGGGAAATGCTCCTTTCTGACATAGCCTTAGGACAAAAATTTACCCATCTCGATATTCTCACTCACTGGGCCCAAACCCACACATCCAACTAACCCAGGCCCCGCGCAATGCGGGGTCGCTTTATTTTGACAAACGAGGAGTAAAGTAAAAGTGTAATCAC
>CAYJEE010000010.1:0-2478 GCA_964369145.1 uncultured Candidatus Saccharibacteria bacterium | reverse complement strand
CAATGCGGGGTCGCTTTATTTTGACAAACGAGGAGTAAAGTAAAAGTGTAATCACTTTTACTTTCTCTGAGTACAGTCAAAACGAACAGAGTTCGTTTTGTGAATACCCTAGGCGTTAGCCTAGGGATGAAACAAAAGTTCACCCAAAGCGAAGCTTGGGGTTGTTCATTTTAAAATTCTTTTGTCTCGCCAATACCGATAACTACAAAATCAATCCCTGCTTCAGGAAGATATTTTTTGGGAACACCGTGTACTGATCCTGGAAGTGGAGTAAACCCATCATGCACCGGAAAAGCCACTCGTGGTTTCAAAGCCAAAGCATATTCCACCGCATCATGAATACTGCACCACGGACCAGAAACAGGGAGTGCGAGTACATCCACTGGTCTTTTTGGATTGAAAAATGCATCACCAGGATAGAAAAACTTACCGCCGATGTAATACCCTGTATTTTCTACCTGTCCAAAATCTTTGTAGATCTCTTCATGTTTTTCTCCAAATCCTTCGATCACAATCCCCTTCATATCAATCTTATCCCCATGAGATACGTTGTGATAAAGGATCCCTTCGCTTTCCAAAATTTTCCCTACACTTGTATTGGTCACCACTTGAGCATTTGAATTGCGAGAAAGTACATCCTTGAGTGAGTCGACGTGCAGATGATCAGGGTGTTCGTGGGTAATCAAAACCACATCCACATCGGTCGCTCCTGACTGGAGTGTTGAATACGACCCCGGGTCAGTCAAAATCCTCACCCCATCGATATCAATCAATAAACAACAATGACCATATTTTGTGATATTCATTCTTTAAGTATATCAATTGACAACAAGAAGCAAAATTATTAGTCTTACAAAAGGAGAGCGCATGTCAACAACCGATGAAGTAAGAAGTTTCTTCGACGAATTTGTAAGTGACTTCATGCTACCCGAGTCCTTACAGCAAAGGAACCTTGAAGAAGACCATCGTCAGTTAGTATTTTCTGTGATAACAGGGACACAGGCTGCATTGCGATGTTGTTTCCCGATGGACCACGAAACGCGGTCCGATCCCATCTACTGCGGTAAGCTGGCATCATACGGCATACCAGGGCTTCACCCCCTGGCTTTCTGTGAAAAACACAAACCTGAAAAGATTAGAACCTAACAAAAGGAGCCCTCGGGCTCCTTTTCTACTACTTATGTTTTTCTCTCCACGCTTCGATTTTTTTATGATCACCAGAGAGCAGTACCTTTGGTACTTTATATTTCTTTCCTTTGTATTCGATAATTTCTGGTCGAGTATACGAGTCTTTACTTGCAGTACGTGTCTCTTCGAGTGAGGAAAAGTTTCCAAGCACCCCTTCTACTTGTCGAGAAATACAGTCGATCATAATTAATGCAGGAAGTTCCCCACCAGTGAGGACAAATGGTCCAACAGATACTTCTTCCATCTTAAACATTTTCTGAACTCGAGCGTCGATACCTTCATATCGTCCGCAGACGATAACAATATCAGTAAATTTCTGTGCAGTTTTCTTTGCATACGGAGTATCAAACTGCTTTCCTGCAGGCGAAAGGAAAATGATTTTAGTCGCGACTTTTTTCTTTTTTCGAGCAAGCTTTTTGAGCACCGCGTCGATCGCTTTTGCCACCGGTAATGCCTGGATCACCATCCCTGGTCCTCCTGCATATGGCTTCTGGTCCACTCGTTTCCATTTGTCGTCTGCATAGTCCCGAGGATTATAAAAAGAGATTTCAATCTTCTTGTCTTCAATCGCACGTTTAATAATCGACTCACCGATGTAAGAGTCGAATGCCTGTGGAAAAAGTGATATAACGTGAAATCTCATGAACACAACTATACAATATTTTTATAACAAAGTCTATTTTTTAACGAACTTTGACATTACACTATGCGTATTGTAGTATAAAATCATGAACAAAGACCTAAAACAGCTTTTACTAGCTTTTATAACCATTACACTTATAAGTAACTGGCTATACATTTATTTTGCAAAAAGTTATTTCAATGGAATCTGTGGAGTAGTAAACACTGTACCAATTTCTTGTACATATTTTGAGTATATCCGTGAACCGGTGATAGTAATTACTTTGTTTTGGGCTGCAATTCTACTTATTGTATGTTTACTAATTCTTTTAGTACGAAAACTAAATCAATACGGTTTTTATGTTCCGTCATTGTATTACTATCCAAATGCAAAATGGTACTTTACCATCATCTACCCTTTTATTGTCGCACCTTTAGGTCTCTATCGATTTTTTAGAGCTTTAAAGAGATGGGCAATGAATCAGCCCACTGAATACCCTCCTCGAAAGAACTAAAGTATGCAAACAAAAAAACACTCAGTACTGAGTGTTTTTTTGTTTTAAAATCGAGTAACAACTTCGACGTTCAGATTTGAGACAAGGTCGCGTATAAAATTAAAAAAGGCTCACAGGCGTACATGTCGTACGACGAGAACCTTTTTTAATTTTA
>CAYJEE010000009.1:0-28566 GCA_964369145.1 uncultured Candidatus Saccharibacteria bacterium | reverse complement strand
GGTTGTACAAATCATACGCCCACTTATAGCGGAGCGGATGTAAGTTCATATCTTCTGGCGATGCTTTACCTATTAGCATAGTATGTTTGATATTAGAACTTCCAAATTTAAGCAATCTCATCGTCTAAAATTTAAAAAATATTCTCCATCGTAGCATTAGTACGCCTACGAATATTTTTTAAATTTTATACGCGATCTTGCTCAAATTATGAAAGTTTTTGATAATAATAATTAATAAACAATCAACTCATCAAAAAGAATACAATATTCATTTTTGAACGATTTCGCAGACTTTTATCAGAGATACCAATAATTTTTTTAGACCGTGAGCACCGAGTCCTGTACCCAGGACCGAAGCGAAG
This sequence comes from uncultured Candidatus Saccharibacteria bacterium, assembly GCA_964369145.1. GTDB lineage: Bacteria > Patescibacteriota > Minisyncoccia > Phycocordibacterales > DATDWN01 > UBA910. Next base: position 28,204 of record CAYJEE010000009.1, on the reverse strand, counting down.
CGAGTTTGCGGAAGGTCAAAAAAATTATGCCGTATCTCTCAAAAGGCGAGGACTAAGTGAAAAAATGAATGTTGTAGTCTCCTTTACTGACAAGAATCGCATTGTGCTCGCTCAGCGGGGTCTATCGGACAAACCTTCACCGCATCACTGACCGTGACTGCGGGAGCTGGTTTTGAGACGAGCACTTTCTCTACGAGAGGCATACTCATAACCTCTGGTGCACCTACATTACTCTTTTCTGTTTCTGTCTGCAAGAGTGGAGCCGGGGCTACTGATGCAAAACCTCCTACTCGACTCACGATCTCAGAAGAAGCCTGTACTGTCGCATTCTGAAGTATCTTTTCTGCAGTGACTACTACCTCACTCTCTTTTTTGATCACAGGTGCGGGTGTCGATGTAGGCATTACTACTGACTGCACCTCTGCAACCTCGAGCGATTTCTGGAGAGGCAGAGCAAATGCTCCACTTTCTTTCTTCAGACCAAGTGCTGCAAAGCCAGTCTTTCCGATCTGCTGACCTTTGTTGACTGCAACCGTCGACTGCTCTGCAGTGTGACGAGGCTTCATGTGGAGGTAGTACGTAGTCTTCACACCTTTCTCCCATGCAGTCTGGTATATCTTCATTGTCTCATCAATATCTCGTGTCTCGAGATACATATTGCGAGAAAGCCCCTGGTCAACCCATTTCTGCGCTCGCGCAGCTACTTCAATATACGCATACGGAGAAGTGGTAAATGAAGTCTTATAAATATCCTTGATATGCTGAGGGATACCTGCGATATCTGCAATATCTCCTTGTCGCTCCACGATTTCCCCTTTCACTTTTTCCCAGATTCCCATGTTCTTCAAATCCTTCACAAGGTTGTGATTGATATCGATGTATTTTCCTGAGATTTTATTTCGAGAAAAGATCTGAGCAAAACGTGCATCAATACCTGGAGTCGTCGCTGCCACAAGTCCAATATTTGCATTCGGTGCGACTGCCATCAATGTCGCATTTCTAATACCTTGTTTTACTTTTACTCGAAGCACATCCCAGTTGAGACCTTTGTGTTTACTTTCTTTGTCTACGGTCAATGGTCGTCCTCGCTCTGCTTCTACTTTTGCGATGGTGTCGAACGGCACTTTTCCTTTTGACCATTCAGAGCCTGCGAAGTGAGCATAGCTTCCTCTTTCTTGTGCCAAGTTTGCTGATTCATCGATCGCCATGTATGAGATAAACTCAAAGATTCGGTCAGCAAAATCCCATGCGTGTTCTGCATCGTATGACATACCGAGCTGCTCAATCGTATCTGAAAATCCCATCACTCCGAGACCCACAGCTCTGTTTTCTTTGTCAGACTTTTCTGCTTCGGGAATCGGCAACACATTGATATCGATCAAGTTGTCGAGCTGTCGCACTGCGAGACGCACAGACTCTTCAAGGAGAGACCAGTTGATCTCTTTGTTTTTGATGTGCGCTGCGAGGTTGAGAGATGCGAGGTTACATACCGCCACATTGTCTTTGTCCTGTGGAAGACAGATCTCTGTACAGAGATTACTCATATGGATCGTACCGGTGTTGTTGTTGAGCGCACGGAGGTTGATCGTATCTTTCCACGTAAGCCATGGGTGTGAAGTGGTCTGGAGTGCCACGAGGATCTGTCGATACTGCTCTTTTGCAGGCACTTTTTTAAAGGTACGGAGTTTTCCTGCATCTGCCATGCCGATATATTCTGCATATCGTTTTGAAAAAGCTTGTCCGTAGAGCTCATTGAGGTCTGCTGTCTCTGCAGGGTCAAACATGTACCACTCTTCACCATTCTGCACTCGCTTCATAAACTCATCGGTCATAAACACTGCAGTGTTTGCAGTACGCATACGCATATAGTCATCACCTGCATTGTGCTTCCAGTCGAGAAATTCTGGGAAGTCGATATGCCAGTTTTCCATATAGAAACAAAGCGCTCCTTTCTTTTTTCCTCCTCGTTGAATCGCCCGGATAGCTGTGTCGATAATCTTTGCAAATGGAGTCGGGCCTGTGGAAATACCGTTGTTTGACTTGAGCGGTGAGCCTGATGCTCGAAGCTTTGTCACTGATGCGCCGATACCTCCTGAACCTTTTGAAAGAAGCATCACATCTGATACTGACTTTGCAATATGTGCCATGTCGTCATGTATCTCAAGAAGGTAGCAGTTTGAAAGTGCTGGGTTGATCGTACCCGCTGCAAGATTTGTCGAACCTCCCGCTACATACTGAAGCTTTGACATTTTGTTGTAAAACTTGATCGCCATTTCTGTAGGACTCTGTTCATTGTATGCGAGACCCATCGCGATACGCATAAAGAAAAACTGTGGAGTCTCTCTCGGAGTCTGGTCAATATTTTTCATCGCATAGCGAGAAAGGAGACTATCAAGCCCTGCATACTGAAAGAGCTCGTCTCGCTCGATACGCAATGCAGAGGCAATAGTTTCAAGATTAAAACGACTCTTGAGTGCAGGGTGCAATCGTCCGTCTGCCACACCTTCACTGATGAATCGGATAAATGCTTCTTTGTGTTTTTGTTCGAGGTCTGCTGTGTCGTCTTTGTCATACTCACCCACTACTCGACGATACACAGTCTTCAGAAGGAGACGTGTCGCGACCACATCGTACTCAATATCAGAAATGATATTTTGCACTGCTGCATTGATCGTCGCCTGATCCATCTCGTCGGTCGTAATACCATCATAGAGCGTAAGACGAGTTTCGGTTGCTATCTGAGTGACTTTTGAAACTGGATCAAAAAGCCCTTTACATGCTCGCTCAATCGATCGATTGATCTTGTCAGCATTAAAGGGTATTACTGTTCCGTCATGACGTTTTACATTGATGCTCATAGAAAAGTATTAGTGAAGTTGATAAATTGTAATCATTTTCCGTATTTTTTAGCGTTTTGTTCTTAAAAATATGGTTGGATAATTATTTTACATTAAAACTCGATAAAAAAACTGTAAAAAACAGTGGAAAACTCACTTCATTTCCCACCCGGATACAAAAGCAAGGTGATGTAAATATGAACGTCAAAAAAGCCCCATATCTGGAGCCATTGGCAGGTGAACGAAATTTTGTTTTTTTAGAATTTAGTTATATTAAAAAAGAAAAGGCCGGAGCGCGCGTAGCGCCCCGGCCTAAAATACTACTTCGTAACGGAGATATGCCAGTGCCCATCGGAGCACTGATACACCCTCTCATTGTCTTTTTTGCAACCTGCAAGAGCTGCTTCCCTATCAGCGTAGGGTCTTTTTAGTGCGAAAGAGAAAGAACAGTCATCGTTTTTACGAAAGCACGAATGCTTCCGATACTGCTCCGGGTTTTCTCCCGGATTGGGGCCCACCGCATAAACCCCATCAATGTAGGCACCATCGCTGGCCAGCCCACGGTTCTTGTCGAGGCGAACGAAAACTCCGCCCCCCGCCCTCCCGAAACACATTATATCGCTATATGTGTCGAAACCGATGGATTGCCCAACGACATGTGGCGGATGCGGTTCCCTACACTGGCATATGCTGGTGTAGTCCGAACCAGAATACCAGATCTTCCCAACCTTTATTTTTTGCACTACTTTATTCAAGTGTGCAAAAACAATGTCCGAGAAAAAATAGTCTACCTCCATCAGGGGCTTCCCCAATTCACTTTCAAACGCTTGCCAGGCACAGTATACCGCGTCTGGATATTTTTCCTTTGTCGCTTTGATTGCGCTCTCGACGAGCGCCTCATCTTCTTCGAGCCCGTAAGCTTTAAACATCAGATACTTATTAAACGGCATCTTTGCTCCTATTCGAACGAACACAACTCGATTTTTCTTTTCAGATTGATCAAGTTGTCTTTAGAAAAAACAGGATTTTGTTTTTGCATTCTCTAAAGAATAAGGTTTGACACTAACGAACCCATATATTATATACCATTATATATACTTTTGTCAAGCGTTTTGGGTGGACTTTTTTGGTATGAGATACGAAAAATGGCTCAAATGAGCCATTTTTCATAAATACTCATATTTCTCGCTCTATTTTGAGACCTAACTATACGGGTTTTAGAAGCTTACTACATCCCCTTTTGAAAGACCTGAGCTTTTCACTTCACCTGCAGGGATTTCGATCACATACTGAGTGGGAGTTTCGGGACCAAAAGAGTTTGGGTATGTAGATGGTGAAAGCGAATGCTCGATATGCACCACTTTCTTATATGCATCTAGCCAGATGATGTCGATCGGGAAATTCATATCTTTCATCCAAAAGTAATGAACGCCAGGATCATCAAACACAAAGAGCATACCCGTCTGCGGAGCGAGACTTTGACGATACGAGAGTCCCCTTTCTTGGAGGGCAAATGTATCGGCGATTTCAAGCACAAAAAGTTCCTCGCCGAGCTTCACTTCTTTTTTCTCATATACACCGACTATCTCTTCGGGGGCAACTTTGGCAGACTCTGTACGTTCTGATACAGAGAACACATATATACCACCTGCAATCAAAAGCCCGCCAAACAAAATAATAAGAGTATTTTTCATCTCTTTAGTATATCAAAAGCCCCGACATTGTGTCGGGGCTTTTTTCTACAGTACGTATCCAAGCTTCTGGAGTGCTTCACGGGTGTGAGGAAAAATACGCTTTGTGTCTCTGATTCTCTGGAATGCTTTACTTTCTTCGAGTGATTTTTCGATCAGTGGATTTACTCCAGTCAAAAATACTTGCTTACCTTGAGACTCAATCAAGGTCACGATTTCTTCAAATGCATCCACTCCGTCGAGGTCGATAAAGAAAAGCTCTCGCATACGAAGTACCACATTTTCAAAATCTGCATTGAGCTTGGTCTCAAACCGAGAGATGTGTGCCTGAGCATTGACATACGCGAGCTGACCTTTGATTGAGTACACGAGCGTATGACAATCCTTACAGATATTTTCATCATCAATATCTTCTCCGACCACATGATCGGTTATTTGTTTTTCTGCATTGTTAATCATGAGTTCAAACTGACCTTTTGAAAGTTTCTCTACGAAAAGAAGAAGTGCGACTGCTGTACCAAAGAGAATCCCCACAATCGGATCTTCGTATATCGTCACCAGTGCCACAAGCACTGCAATAGTGAAGCTTTTTTTATCGAAACTAAACATTCGATAGAAATGTACAATCTCAACCATGCGCACCGCTACAAATACGAGAATCGCTGCAATCACTGCAAGTGGGATGTATTTGAAATATGTCAAAAATACAAAAGAGATAATAGCGATACACACACTTGAAATGGTCGCTGACATTTTGTCATTCGCTCCAGTCTTTACATTGAGCGATGTGCGTGCGAGAGCTGCAGTCGCAGGGATACCTCCCATGAGACCTGAAACGGCGTTTGCGACACCGAGTCCAAACATCTCCTTTCGTGGCTGGTACTTTGTACCGGTCATACCGTCTGCGATCTTTGCTGAGATCATCGTCTCGAGGATAGCAACCACCGCTACCGTAAGTGCAGGAAGAAGCAGAGATGAATCCAGGAAAAAATGAAACGGTTGAGCTATCTTCGGAGCAATATCAGCATACTGCATCCCCAATGTTTTGAGCTCAAACGGAAGCTTTCCGATTGTCCCCAAGTACCCAAGTAAAATACCAATCGGCGTGAGTGTAATCGCTCCAGGGAGTTTTGGTGTAAGTTTGAGAAGCGTGAAAAGCCCCATAAGAAAGAGTGCAAAAATACCAAAAGTAGGAAGTGATGTCTGACCGATATGAGCAAAAGATTCAAGAACATTTGAAATAAATTCTGGATGCTTCTCAAGCCCTGAAAGACCAAGTGCAAAGTTCATTTGATTGAGACCGATGATGAATGCCACACCGAGCGTAAAGCCGTGAACAGTCGAAGCTGGGATGAACACAAGGTATCGTTCGAGTTTAAAGACATATGAGATGAAAATAAATACTGCAGAAACGATTGCAAGCATTGAAAGTGCATCTGCGCCGTGAGTAAGCGCATACGCTGCGAGAATACCTGAGAGTGCTCCGGTTGGCCCCACAATATTGTAATTGCTTCCCCCAAAAAGTGATGCCATGATGCCTGCCCAGACTGCAGTGATAATACCTGCAGTCGGTGTACTGTTTGATGCCACCGCAAGAGATACCGAAAGTGGAATCGAGACGAGTGATACGGTGAGTCCTGACTGCCAATTATTTTTTATTTTAAAAACGATACGTGAAATAAATGATTGCATGAAAACATAATTAATGAGTAAGATTACCGATGTCCACAAAGTTTGTATAGTACTCCTTTTTTTAGATTTGTGAAGCATGTTCGGTGGATAAAAGGAGATACAAAAAGCACCCTTTCGGGTGCTTTTTGTAAACTAAATTAGTTTTGGAGTTTTCTTAAAAAGAAAGACTACCAGCTTCGACCTCCTCGGTCATTACCTCGGTCAAATGATCCTCCTGTTCGTGGAGCTCGTGGTTCCATTGGTCGAGCTTCATTTACAGTAAGCTTTCGTCCGTCAAGTTCTTTTCCGTTCCACATATCGATAGCAGCTGATGCTTCTGCATCTGATGCCATTTCTACGAAACCGAAACCTTTTGATCGGCCTGTCATTTTGTCCATGATAATTGTAGCTGATACTACATTACCTGCCTGAGCAAATGCGTCTTTTAATGCTGCATCGCTTGTTGCATATGCAATACCTCCTACGTACAACTTCTGTGCCATTTTCTTTTTACCTAGTCTTTATTTTAAACTGTAAGGCGACTAGTGTCTCTCCTTTTCTCACGAAAACTACGAGAACTTACATTACCTATAATGATACGCTACATCTTTCCACAAGTCAACCATACAAAAAACTCACAGGAATCTGTGAGTTTTTTGTTGCTATTTAAGCGTAACCGATTTGATCGTTACCGGAGAAACAGGCCTATCATTAGCCCCTGTTTGGACGTTTGCAATCTTGTCCACCACATCCTGACCTTCTACTACTTTACCGAAAATAGTGTAGGCATTTGGAAGCGGATAGTCTGCATGCATAATGAAGAATTGGCTGCCGTTTGTATTTGGCCCTGAGTTTGCCATCGCTACTACCCCTTTCTTGTATCCTGCTTTATATGAAGGAGTCGAAGGGTTGAGCTCATCGTCAAACTTATATCCTGGACCACCGGTACCGTTACCATTTGGGTCTCCTCCTTGAATCATAAAACCTTTGATCACTCGATGAAAGGTAAGTCCATTGTAGAAACCTTTACCTGCAAGTGTCGTGAAGTTTTCTGTTGTTTGTGGAGCATCCGCTCGATAGAGCTCAATAGTAATATTTCCGTAATTTGTTTCAAGAGTTACCATTTTACTATTTTTTGTATTTGTATTATTGGACACTACTGGGAGGCACTGGCTGAGCTGAAACCTCGATTGGTTTCGTTAAGAGATTGAGTGTGAGTTCGATTTTATCTGAAATCACTTTGTCTCCAAGCCCTTTGAAGAATGAGCTCGAACCATACTTCACATTAAAGTCTGCTCGGTTGAATGTGATTTTTCCAACAGCACGAATCATGTTTGGATTTTCTACAGTCAAAACAACTGGGAAAGAAAAATCTTTTGTTACATCACGAATCGTCAGCTTGCCTGTCGCAGTAAATGTATCCTGAGTCTTTGCAGGAACAATAGACACAAGCTCAAATTTTGCTTCAGGGTACATCGCTACATTAAAGAAATCATCTGATTTCAAATGTTCTTCGAGTTTTTCACTCCCATCAGAATCTTTGAGTGATGCCATGTCGATCACAAACACTCCGCTTGTAATCATTGCATTCTCAAACTTACCTTCACCACTTTTTAGACCGATAGTTCCTGTGTGTGATTTTGTACCAGATACGAAAGATCCTTTCCATCGGATCGTACTTGTTGCGAGATCAACAATATACATATCTTTTACAACAGCTGTCTGCTCAACTGGAGTAGAAGTTGCCACAGTTGATGGAGTTGCCTCCTTTGAACCGAATAATTTAAATCCCGCAAAAACCACGAGGGCAATTACGACAATACTGATGATGATATTTTTCATTACGCGTATAAAACTAATTGTTAATTACGCGAAATAGTGTAAACAAATATTATTTATTTCTCTCGCGTGTACTGTAGTATACACCAGCAATAATCAACAACACAATCAGTATCCACAACCAGTACCAGTTATTCCATTCACCGAGGACTCCGACTGCACCGAGGTTACTGTTGTAGCCCTCTTCTTCATCTGGCGTATTTGTATTGCTGTAGGTAGTCGATGCACTCGCACTATCACTCAAACCTGAACCATCAGCGTATTCTCCTGTATATGTATTTCCAGAAAATGCGAGTGGTGCATACGTATTTGAGCCCACTGAAGACTGTGTAGGTTGTTCTTCTGGAGAAGTTGATGTAGGCAATACCGCACCGTCAGGACTTCCTCCTGTACCAAGTGCTGTAGTACTTCCGCCATTCGATGATGATCCTCCTCCAAATGATCCGACAATCGGGCCATTACCCCCTGAAGAACCACCTCCTGTCGATGTCCCTCCACCACCACCTGTAGTTGTGACAACTTTTTTCTTAAAGGTAATGTTTGTGATAAATGGACTTGCTTCTGTATTACCCGCTTCATCTTGACCGTGCGCAGTGAGACAGTACACTCCGTCTTCTGCAGGTGTCCAGTTGTAACTCCAGTTAAAGGTTGTCGATGCGACTCCCTGCACCAAAGATGTGATGGTTGTGTATGCACCACATGACGCAGGAGTTTCTCCTACTGAGGCAGTGTACGGAGCAAACTCAAGTGTTGTGCTTGCAACATTATGTAGATCAGTTGTTGAACCCGCAATAGTAATAAATTCATCTTCAATATTTGAGTCAGGGTTTGGTGATGTAAATGAAGATACAGGAGCAGTCATGTCGACAACAAGAGACCATGGGTTTGTCCACTCTGTACAATTGTGTGCAGTATCACATGCTTTTACTTGCCAGAAATATGTTCCCTCAGAAGTTCCTGATGCATCAATCTGTGATGTAGAGAGTGTCGCTGAGTAGATCGGTGTCGAGAGTGCATTTCCTGTCGTTGTAGCATTTGAAAGCGCTGATTGATACTGATACGTAACACTTGAAAGAGATGGATCAACTGCATCTGACCAGTCGAGTATGAGCCCGAGAGGACGTACGACTGCACCATCGAGAGGAGTCTGGTGTACAGGAAGAGATGGAGTGTCGGTGTCGGTAAAGATACCGAAATCACCAACATAACTTTCACCAGAAAACGCCTGAATCATATGCTTTCCTAAAGTTGGGGTTGAATATGAAGAATGTGCCGGAATATTTAACAATGTAACTGTATAGTGCCCCGGCATTAAATCATCGAATTCGTACACTCCATTTGCATCAGTAACTTTAGTACTTCCCAGGTGCACGGTTACTCCTGGAATACCTACTTCACCCTCATCTCGACTTCCATTATTGTTTGTATCAGAAAACACAACCCCTGAAAGTTTTGCGAGTTCAAAGTTACCAAAATATTTATTTACAATATCACCAAAACTTACTGAGAATCGATACCCTCGAGATGAGCCACACCCTTCATCACTGAGTGGAAGCGATTGAATAAACGGAGTGTTCAATTCTTCACAAACTTTATATATACCCGGACTCAACTGACCAAATATATAACCAGTCTCATCTGTAACTTTTGATGCAATTTCTGTACTTATTTCAACTGGAAGTGGCGTTTCTTGACCTTCCGGAACAATCAATTCTTCAGTTATTTTATATAATTTTACAACCCATCCAGAAAGTGAAGCATCCGTATCATCTCGTACAGTGTCAGCATTCATATCTTCGAACACTGTACCTGAGACTACGCCAAGCTGACTATGATTATATGTACACTGAATACGTGCTCCTGCAGGAATTTCAAAAGGACCCGTACGTGGATCTATCACAGCATCTCCAACAACACATGAAGCTGTTTCTTCATCTAACCCTTCTTCGATTGTCTCAGTGAGTGTATAGGTTCCTGGAATAAGTGACATGAATCCAAAAGACTCATTGTTTCCTAATACAACCGGCTCAAATACACTTTCACTGCCTAAAGATGCAAGTGTGAAAGTATATGTTCCTTGCATCGGATCTACATAATTTGTAACAGTAAGAGATGCTTTTTTTACATTAGAAAATGTACACACCACTTGATTTCCCGCATTAACTGCAAATAAATTTGGTGACACTTCTGTTTCTCCAGAAACACATACCCCAAACTGTTCTGCCCACCATGAAGGCATCGCTTGAGAAATAGAGTATCCTTCTCCAGGAACTAGCCCTGTAAACACATATTCTGTCTGTCCTGAATAAAGCGTATAAGAAGTTGTAGCATTATTATATGCAAGATCAAAATTGAACAAATCTTCGGTAAGCGCAGGGTTTATATTCAAAATCACCTTCACTGATCCACCTTGGAACACACCATAATCAGGCCCTGATTCGACACTACTCGACACTTGAACATACTCACCTCTTGTATTACCCGGACACAATACACCTAAATTTGGGAAACTTTGTGTTGAAGTATTAAGTGTACTTCTACATACTTTATATTCACCAGGAACAAGTCCACTTACAGAGTATGTTCCATCACTTGTTGAGGTAGCTGTTATGTTTGTTGTAGCATTATAAATCCACACAACTTCACCTTCTTTAGGAAGTTCACCTTCATTTCTAACCCCGTCTGCATTTAGATCATTCCATACATTTCCTGTAATACCACCCTCGTAATGATAAGTGACTTCAAGATATGGCTCACAAAGAGGACTTGGACTATCTGAACAAATACCTGAGTATTCTCGTGATCTAAACTCGGCAAGATACGACGTACCTGAATTTTCAAACTTATCCTTTATAACCCAACCATTATTTACAGATTGTCCTGCGAGCACAGCTTTAACATCAGCAGTAACTTCAAACATAATCCATGAGTTGTCTACAGGAAATATACTATGTATTGCAATAGGAGTAGTAGATGCGGAAGGTTGATTGTTCCAGGTAACCGTATTTTCATCCCAAGCATCAATTATCTGAGAAACACTATAGAGACGAATACTTGTACTTGGACGGTTATACATATACACATACAATCTAACAGAATCAATCACGGCTCCCATAGGTACACTTGGAGTATTCGCTTGTATAAACATCCTTCGATTTTTACCGTTGTGTGACTTAACTTCAATACTATTAGCAGCACCATAATTGATGTTATTTTTGCCACCAATACTATCTTGATCAACGTATGTATCTTTTACAATCGGAGTGTCATATGTGGTATATGATTGTGGTGTCATCTCAGATACTACTGCATACGCAACAACAGGAGCGATCTGCGCAAACATAAACGCAAAAAGACCCACAAAAGCGAAACTTTTTTTGATAATCCGTGTATATGTATTCATAAATAAATTGATAACTACTGTTGAAATAATAAATGTATATAAAACATACATTACTTATTATATCAACTGTTGTCAATAACTTTACAACATGACGATTACATGCTAAGGTGCTGAGCGGACATCTTTTTAGGCTTTTTTTCGAAGAAGGCTTAAAAATGAAGTTACTTACAAAACAATCGGAGTTTTAATGAAAACGTTAAAAAAGGGTCTCACCCTTTTTATTCTTTCTTGCATTCTGTCGCTCGCTTCATTTGGCGCCACATGTGCCATGAGCGCAAGCTGGGCAGCGTTTCAGTCGACGGGTGCATGCACCATCGGCAACATTGAGTTGTCGAATTTCACGGTGGTGTCCACGGGTACCAGCAGCATCATTCCGCCGTCGAGCATTATATTGACGCTCGACAACAGCGTCGCAGGGTTTTTGGGTATGCAGTGGAACATGGGAATGTCGGCCACGGGTGCCGGCAACTTCCAAGACCTCTACTTCACGTTCAAGTTGCGTGGGTTGAATGGTTTAGTGTTCAATAGCGATACCTTGACTTTTAATGGTTCGGCCACCGGAGGTGGCTCAACCGGCGTATCGTCGATTGTCTGCACCAGCGGACCGACAAGCACTTGTCCGTCGGGCGAAACGTACATTGCGCAGGTCTTCAACCCTCCACCGGTTCTCGGTGACACAATGTTCTTTCCTGACTCAATAGAAATCCATGCCAGCAAAGACTTTGTGGCCAGCGGTGTCAACGGGGGTACAGGACAAATCTCGAGGGTGATAAACACCTACGGGTTTACCGAAACCCCCGAACCGATGACCTGTGTCCTCATGGGCATGGGCCTCGTCGGCATCGCGATACTCCGGCGCCGCAAAAGCTCCTAAACAAAAACCGTTCTTTCAAACCAATCAAATGGCCGACGCACTTTACCGCGTCGGCCTTTTCTTTAATTTATTTTTTTCACCACAAAGTTTGACGCCTTGCAATTTAACTATGATTATGATAGGTTCTCTTCCAGAAGAGGCCTAGAGGCCTCTCTTCATTTTGGAGGAAAAAATAATGAATCGCAAAGTTTCGCGGATTGCCTTGGCAATCCTTATCCTGATCCTTTCCATGGGGGCTGTCTTCGCGGCTCCTATCACAAGCTACGGCTCACTCACCTCGCCCGACGGCGGCACCACGCCTGGCTACTACAACGGCAGCGGCAATTCGAGTAGCAACTTCACCATCACCACCGATGGTCCCCTCGAGATTGGCCTCAAAGTCAAGATGAGGGGTGGACCGGATATCGATGGCTCCAGCGGCGTCTACATCGTTCCCCTCGGTAGTGGGAGCAACCCTGCCTACGCCTTATGGAACGTCGACTTCTCGGTCAACTATCAGTTACCGGGAGCTCTCGGAACCCGAACGTTTGCCAATACCACAAGTATATTCGGAGTAACGAATATGTTGACGGGACTCAGCAACTCGGTGAACATTCCGCAGTACTGGGCAGACAGTCCTGGTTTTGGACCACGAGGCAAGGAAACTCCAGCTCAGGGCGACGACTGGGGTGCGCAAAACAGTCAGAACATGGGCTTTGGGGACTTTCCAAAGCCCGGTCCGCCGACTGAGATCTTCAACCCGAATACCCCACTCTGGTATCGGTTCAATATTTCAGTTTACGACACCAACACCCAAACGTTGTTGGCAACGGACTTCATTAACGTGATGTCCGCTGATGTTGCCGCAAGCGTTCCCGAACCGATGACCTGTGTCCTCATGGGCATGGGCCTCGTCGGCATCGCGATACTCCGGCGCCGCAAAAGCTCCTAAACAAAAACCGTTCTTTCAAACCAATCAAATGGCCGACGCACTTTACTGCGTCGGCCATTTTTCCTATTTATTATAAAAAGAAGGGCACCTTCATATGTGAAGGTGCCCTTCTTTTTTTTAAAAGTGTGGTGTAATAATTATCTCAACTTTGTGATGTCTCGAGGGGAGAAGAGTGCCTCCGTCCACTCAAATGCAATTTTAAATCTTTTAGTCCATGAATGGAAATTAAATAAATACACTGTGCGCCAGATCCACCACATCAGTCTTCCTGAAAGCCGCATCCCAAACATCTGCCCGACTGCATACCACTGACCGAGAGAGACGAGCGTACCTCGGATTACATATCGGAATTCTTTCAGTGGTGTACGTGTGTATATTGCAACAATATTGTGAGCCACCACCTCTGCTTGTCGTACCGCGATCTGAGCAAGTGCTGGGTATCCTTTGAGGTCTGGCGTATCCACACACGCACTGTCCCCCAACACAAACACACCCGGTTCACCTTTGAGACGCAAGAACGTGTCGACAGGAAGCTTGCCTCCCACCAGAGAAGTTTCTGTACCGAGACATGACGGAATACTCGGCGTAATCCCTCCCGCCCAAAACACAAACGATGTATCAATCGAACTACCATCTTTGAAGAGTACTTTTTCTTTTGTCACTTCTGTAACCGACATATTCATATGGAGCTCGACACCCAAGTGTACGAGTCGCTCTGCTGTCTTTGCCCGAAGTGTGGGATGAAGCATTGCGAGAAGATCAGGTCCTGTGTTGACGAGATGAAGTGAAATATCTTTTTTTTCTATCGCACTCACACCTTTGAAGTAGAGATCGTAGAGTGTATGGATAAATTCTGCCATTTCGGCTGCCATCTCTACCCCAGTTGCCCCTCCTCCCACCACCACAAATGCGAGCTTCTTTTTTCGCTCGAGAGAGGATTCGATACACGACGCATCCTCGATCGCATCGATGATCCGCTCTCGTATCTCTATCGCATCTGCAAGATTTTTGAGTACGAGTGAGTGCTCTTGTGCACCAGAAATACCGTAGAAATTTGTCGTCGCACCTGTCGCCACAACCAGAGAATCGTACGCAATCTTTTTTCCATCGACGACTACCACTTTTTCTTTCGGCGCAAATGTCTCCACAACACCTTGATGAAAGGTTACTCCTGTACCTGAAAAGATGTGTCGTATCGGCTCGGTCACTGAGCGTCCTCCGAGACCCCCTGTCGCAACTTCATGTAATAACGGAGTAAAGAGAAAATAATTTGTCTTACTAATAATCGTCACCTCAAGCATGCCCTTTTTTATATACGGAACAAGAGCCTTTGCGGTGTATACTCCACCAAACCCTGCACCCACGATCACTACATGATGTTTGTTATTCATATAGAATCTAGTATACCAGAATCACTGAAAGAAAAGCTCTCTTGTTTTCGTATATACTAGAGAGAATGGATCCCATCGAACTCCTCAGCGACGAAGAGGTTTTGAAGCGCTCTCTTATAGAGAGGAACCTTTTTGCATATATTATAGAGCGATACGAGAAAAGGCTTCGTGCATACATCGGTCGAAAATCAAACGCTTCTCCCGCCGACCAAGACGACATACTGCAAAATATTTTTATTAAAGTATATAAAAATATGAAAGAATTCGATCCGAGTCTTCGTTTTTCTTCGTGGATATATCGTATTGCCTACAATGAAATGGTCGACTGGTATCGCAAAAAGAAACGAGAACCTCAGGTCTCATTTGATGCTGACGAGACAATCCTCTACTCTCTCGCATCCGAAGATGACAGCTCCTCTGTCGCCTTACACGAAGAACAAAAAGTGATTCTCCGAAAAGCCCTCAAGAGTCTCGATGCAAAATACCAAAACATTATTGAACTCCGTTTTTATGAAGAAAAAAGTTATGAAGAAATTGCTGATATTTTACAGATACCCCCTGGCACCGTCGCCATCCACCTCAGTCGTGCAAAAAAGATTCTAAAAGATTTACTCCATCACCATGACCAATAACACACACAACAATTTAAAAGAAAGTGTTTTTGAAAAAATACAGAGCGAGCATATCACACCGACACCGCTGTGGCGCTTTAGACTTCAACACACACTTCTCTGGATACCAGGAACACTCGTCACGCTCGTAGGTGCATGTGCATGGGCTGGTATGATGTTTGGAGTCAAACACGCAGGATTTGAATACGAACGTCTGATCGCACCGAGCAAGCTACAGTTTTTGCTCGAGACAATGCCTCTGATCTGGATCGGTTCATTTCTACTATTTACCGGAGTGATCGTACAGACGCTTCGCCTCACTCCAAAAGGATACCGTTTTAATTCAAAAAAAGTGCTCGGAGCAAGCCTACTTATCAGTGTCGGGCTCGGTACCATACTCTATATAATAGACATGCGTGGATACAAAAACCCTATCATGAGATACCCAGTCGAGCGTCAACATAAAGCACTGTGGTCACACCCAGAGACAGGACATATCGCAGGACTGATTACAATCGAACAAGACGTAGTACTGCTCACTGACTTACAAAACCACCAATGGGCTCTCGATACATCATTTCTCCCCACCTCCACACCACTTGCTCACGGAACAATCTCTCGTGTCATAGGAAAACAGATTGATGATGAAAATTTTCTCGTATGTGTTGTGCTTCCATGGAATCTTTCTTCAGAACCACGACGTATCAACCAAAAACGAATCCCAAAAATGATGCTATTTAGCACGACCACTGACCCACGACCTTGCGACACACTCATACATATGTCCAAACTATAAAATCCTGAAAGAAACCGTACTGTGCACTCGTATAAGTATATGTTGGGAGTGATCATCCAACGTATTACTATATAAAAAATGTATTATGAAAAAACGAAAAGCACTGATGACTCTCGTATTTGTTGGAGCAGCCTCTCTTCCTTTTCTGGTAAGCGCTGCCGGGAGTCCAACAACACAGAAAACTCGACCCAATAAAATAGAAATAGAAAACGCACTTGATGCTGGTGATTATGTCACATTTAAAAATCTCGCATCCACTGGATATCGATTTGAAGATGTTGAAATCACCCAAGCAATATTTAACAAACTTGTCGAAGCACACAAACTTCGCAAGAGTGGAGACAAGGTGGGTGCGGAAAAAATCATGACCGAGCTTGGTTTGAAAAAACCACACTATGGTCGTATGGAAGGATTTTTCCAAAACCTCACGGATGCACAGAAAGAAACTTTGAAGCGAGCGAAAGCCCTCACAGACGCTGGAAAACCTGAGGAAGCAAAAAAGTTGCTAACTGATGCGGGTATTAAAATTCCAGAACACAAAGGACCATTTCTCCAAGGTGCGCACCCTCGTTTCGAACACCTCACTGACGCCCAAAAAACAATCATGAAAGAAGCTCGCGCTCTGATCAAAGATGGTAAGCTCGATGAAGCAAAAAAACTTCTTGATACTGCTGGTATCAAACCATTCATGAAGATGAATCAGTAACCAACCTCCACAACTCTCTCAAAAAATCTCCCCTCGGGTAACCCGAGGGGAGATTTTTTTATTATACAATACATATTTTTTACGCCCTATTTTTGATAGACTGTTGATGTGTGGATCAAGATTACGCACCTATCAAGATTGAAACCATATATGACAGAACAAAATATCGAAGTTGATATACATGATAATCAGATTGGTTTGAGACCACGGGATGATTTTTATACGGGTGACTATATTCACCGTTCAGCTCATTTGATACTTTTTAATTCAAAAAATGAAATTCTTCTGCAACAGAGAGCTTCGACAAAAAAATGGTACCCTAATCTTTTTACATATTCAGTAAGCGGGACTGTCTCCGATGAATCTTATGAAGACTGTATCGAGAGAGAAATGCAAGAAGAACTTGGGATTTCTATACATACAAAAAGATTATTTACGTATCCATTTTTTGATACTTATGACAAAGCATGGCGATGTGTTTTTGTTGGAATATCTGATGACGAAATCAAGCCCGATGAAAGAGAAATTTCAGAAATTAAATGGATCAATGTGGATGAATTAAGGAAAGATATTATAAAAAATCCTGACATATATACACCACCTTTTATTGAAGGTATGAAAAAGTATTTCGATGAGTTCTACAAGACTGAAAACCCTTCAAAGAGCGTGTGAGTGTTTTTGCTGTTGTAAATGTTAATACACCAACACATCTATACTCCCATTGTTCTCATAAGCTCACTCATACCACCACCATTGGTAACATTGGTAAAACCTGCTTTTTTCATCAAGTCCGTTGCCATCATAGATCTACCACCAGACTGACAGTAGAGAATTATCTTTTCATCTTTAGCAACATCTGGAAAAACTCCTCGCATCATGTCCGCAAGGTCGTGTAGTATTGCTCCTTTAATATGTCCTTGCTCATATTCTCCTTTTGTTCTGACGTCGATTATCATAGTTTAATCTTACCTTCAGTCGACAACTATGACAACTTTTCTTGATGCATATACCCTCTTACAAAAACAGCAAATCGCGAGAAAGATCGTCCGAGTCGGTGCCCAGGGTTCTGTTTTTTATCGCTTTGTCTGTACTGCCGAGATGCACCACACCTTTACCAAACTTTTTTTCTAGACTGTCTATTTGTTTATGTATAACCTCAAACTTTGTTGCTTTTTCAATCGTGCCAAACAAGTCGCCTTGTTTTACACCCTCGAGCTCGAGTTCCGAAAGAGTCACGCCCGTGGTCCGAAACTGCACGCCTGGACGCCAGACTTTGTTCAGATGAAGCTTTGCAATACTCACCAACGTTTCTGGTGCATGTGTAGGCGCCTCTAAAACTACTGTATGTGAATAATATGTAAAATCCTGACTTTTCAAAAAGAAAGAGAATTTTTTGGGAACAAGGTTATAATGTCTCGCTTTGCGACAAGCCTCCTCTGTATGTTTGGATAGTTGCGAGAGGAGAAAGACCTTGTCGTTTGTTGTCGGATAAAAAGTTCTCGTTTTCTGGACCGAGGAATATGTTGTCTTTGGTTTTGGGTCGACGTGGTGTACGCACATCCCGTTTAACTCCATCCATATTTCTATATATGGTTTAGACAAATTATTTTTGACCCACGTCATATCTTTGCCGACAAAGTCTCCTGCTGTTTTTATCCCCAACCTCTGTAAATGCTCTGCGGTGCGTGGCCCTATGCCCCAGATCTTGTCTATCGATGTCTCTGTCAAAAACTGCATTGTATGTTCTGAGTCAATCACCGTGAGTCCATCTGGTTTTTTCCATTTCGATGCAACTTTTGCCAGAACTTTTGTCGGCGCGAGGCCAATAGAGACCGAAAGTCCGAGTTCTGCCACCACTTCTTTTTTAATTCTCTCGGCTATTTGTGTGTATGTCATATGGAGCGGTCTGTCGAGCCCCGTCAGATCTGCAAAACATTCGTCTATACTGTATTCCTCCACATCGTCTGCATACCGGCGCACAATGTCAAACATTTTTTCTGAATACATGACATAGGACGCATAGTCGCCCGGCAACACCAAAACGTTTGGGAAATTTTTCTTTACGCGAAAAATAGGCATACCACGGATTATGCCGAGTGCTTTGGCTTCGTATGAAAGCGCAGAAACAATCCCGCGCTCCTGCCCGGTTACGACTGGAAGACCTTTTAGTTTCGGATTTTTTGCCACCTCACATCCAACAAAAAAAGCATCCCCATCCATATGAAAAATCACTCTGTTCTTTGACACCCCTCCATTATACAGTGAACAATCGTTCACTGGTACAGAAGGTCACCTGTGGAGAACTCCCTATAAAAATCCCAGAATCGGCCAAGAATTCTTTTTTTATATTGGTTTGATAAAAGAAAAGGCGCCCGCTTCGGATAAACCGAGGCGTGCGCCTTGAGAACCACTATTACATATCTTTTGCTTTGCGGAGTGTCACCCGGAAAGGATCTTCACGGAGTCGCTGCGATTGTTCGTACGTCTCGTACTGATCCGGCGGATTAAGTACTGCACCGAACCCGTTCGAAACACCGAGACTAGCGTAGGTACGCTTCCGTCCCTGCCAATCAGCGTGCTCCGGTTCCAGATGCAACCCAACTTCGCGCTGGTTGACTACAGACTCCGGATGAACTCTGAACTGCCAGGTTGCGATGTTCCCCTGCTCCTGACGAGTGAAATGCGAGAGTACATCCTTCTGGTCAACCGGCACCAGAAATGCGAAATGATGGAGACATTTAATCTCTGGTTCATCATCACTCATCCGCCTAACCTTGGTGCCTCCGAGCCCATATGAAAGTTCGAAGTGATCGTTGTACTGACCCCAAGCGATACTCATCGGATCGAATCCGGCGGGAATGTTGAACTTGTTCAGGACATCCACTTGGTACGCGTAAGCGAGTTCCCATCCTTCGTATTCGCCAAGCTGACTTCTCATACGCGACGCCTTCTCGAGACTCGGAAAGAGTTGAAACAATTCAGTAGTCTGAACTTTCTGCCTCTCCAAGAAGAAATCTTCATTGAAGAGATAATTGTCCAGATTCTGCCAGTGACACTCCAGAATCCAACGAAGCATTGCGAGCGTGCGCTTCGGATCGAACATCACCAGAGTTACGGGCGAAGTTTTTTCCAAAGGAATCGTTTCGCCCTGGAAAACATACAACGGATCGACAAGCGACTCACGCAGAGCTTCCAAAGCTTCAGACTTACCGTCCCGCTTGAGCGTGGCCATCAGGTTTCCGATGACCCGCAGTTGAGCGGAAAGACTGTCCCAGTTGGTGCAAAACTCCGTAGGAGTCGCACTCTGGTTCAGTGCTTGGTCGATTGACCCGATGAGGGAACCCGCGTTGCCACGTAATTCACCAAAAATCTGGTGACCGCGGAGCTTCTCTTGCAATTCAGCTACTTGATTTTTCGTATTTTCAGGCACTTGCTTCTCCTTTATTTGAAGCACTTCTGAATGAGGTATCCCGTGTGGGTTACCAATGTACCTTGCCAGATCGCTGACAAAGCTATCTCCTGGGAGATATGTAAAGGAACTACTGGTATATAGTATACTACTTTATATTGCATCTGTCAACTAAGGCTCACTTTGACTGTGAATGATGGCTGACCCTATTTCCTCCTATTTTACACTATCCAAATATTCCTCAATTCTACCTCTATCTTCATTTTCCTTATCTCCCTTAAAATATACTTCCAAATACATAAATTCAATTCTATCGTGATGATATGCATAGATCAGCCTAATTGATCGTGATTGCAAGGATTCGCAATGAACATCAACCTTGATGACTTTTACATCCCCAGAAACCTTTACAATAATAAAGTTCTTTCCAATACCTGTAGGACACTCAAGTAAGATAGGCTTTATATCATCAATATCAGATGGAAGTGTGGGGTACTTCTTTGAAAGCTTTTTTAGTTCTTTATCAAACAGCGGAAGTGAAGAAAAGGTGCTCATACGATAAAGAGTTAGTTATCCGATACAGAAGTTTCATCAGGACGATAAAAGACATGGCGGTAGTTAATCTCTTGAAGATCTTTTGCTACTTTCCAAGGAGTATCTTTATGAGATAGCTCTGATAACTCTTTTGCTGTTTTTGAGGCAAGACGAACCAGTTCATCGTCAATATGTTTGAGCTGTTGTGCTGAAAGCAGAGAAACATCTGGCTCACACGTCACCATGTACTTTGTTTGATCGTAATTAAAATATTTACTTTTAACCTCAACAAGCTCTCCTTTTTGCTCTAAATCACGAGCAATTTTTGCAAATGAAGTGGGAGTTGGTCCATGGGTGTTTTTTATGTATTTTGCACCGATGAGATACTCTTGATATTTTTCGTAATAATCAAATTCAATAAAATACAACAGTTTATATAATGCAGTTTGTCCAATATTAGGTCTCCCCCCGACTTTACTCACAATATAGAGCAAAATTTGTTTAAACTTTTCTACACTCTCTTTAGGGATTTCTTTTGGTTTTATATCAATTTTTACTTCCTGGCGACTATTTGTTTCTACTGTTTCCTTGGAAACATCAAACATACTCGCCAAAAGAGACCTCTGCTCTTCTGTAGGCTTCATATCCCCTTTTTCAAGTTTTATATATGTAGGGCGAGAAATACCAAGTACCTGAGCAACCTCTGCCTGAGAAATACCTGCTATTTTACGCTTATTTTGAATCCATGTAGACATATCATCACAATACCAATTTTACGCTACTTTTACAAGTTGACTGTGGATAATGTAAAAGTGTAAAATCCTTATTCTTTATGAGAAATGGTTGCTAACTCTATTTCCAAGGCATTCGAGGTAGCTGTCATGAATTTATTTTCCACTTGGAAGTTCTTTTACTGAAATTTCGGCATCAAGGAAACCGTTACGAATAAGGAATGATCTCAGGGTTGAAGTGTCATCTTTGATTACGGATACTTCTTTTAAACGAGGTTCATCTTTGAGACTCTCCCAGAGTTTTAACTTAGCTTGTATTTCGGGGTCTTTTATCTTTGCCTGCTTTGTTATTGCGATCAACGTCTCTAACGGCATGTAGAGCGGGTTATTTGTATCGCTCATTGAGAAAAAATGATCGCCGTCAAATACGTCTTTAAGAGTCTTCCACCCCTCTCCAACTGGATACTTACGCCAATACAGTTTTATTGCTTCAGGGTGGTTAACTAATCCTCGTTTTGCAGCAGCTCTTATTCTATCAATTTCCTCCTCGTTGTCCTTAAGACCACTCCACCCTTGATAAAGGGTGTAGAAGAAGTTTTCCTCATACTTATAAATAACTTTGTTGCCAGTCAAGTAGCGCTCCTTCGCTTCCTTAAAAACCGCCTTGACGAGGCTCCTCATTTCACTATCGTAGTGACGCAAAATCCTCTTAAACGCATTTTCTAATCGAAAATGTATGGAACTACCGCTCCCACGCTCATTGTTTACCAAAGAACTCAACATAATAAATTTGACGCCAGTATTTACCTTTGATGAAGAAAGTACTGACTTCACGACATTAAATGACTCTTTCAAATTATCACTTGGTGTTTCTGACTCTCTTTCTTTTTCTGTAAGAACAACAATTTGAAATGTAAGCTGGTAGATAGCTTCATCTAGAGCAGTGTCACCAACATTAGCTGGATCAGGTTTTATCTTTTCAGTTACAATCCTGTTAGTGATTTCCTTTATCAAATCTACATTTAGACCAATAGGAGAATTTGGTATGTCATAAAGAAAACGAGCATAGCTGATCAAATCTTTATTATCCAAGGAGGTTATGAGTGCCTTATCTAGATTTGATTTATGTATATTATAGATTCGATTATTTTTTCGATAATTTGTCTCTATTCCTTCTGGCATAAGTGACAAGTAGTCACCCATAATTTCTGGATAGGAAGTTGTTCCAAAATACTTGTCCTTTGTTTTTGTGTTGTAGTCTCTATTTAGAAAATCAAAATAGTAATACATGACCAATCCAACCATTTTATTAACCTCCTCCTTTTCAGAGTCTGGAATTTTCTTTCCTGTAACTTGTTCAATCCAACCTATAAGACCCACACTCTTTTCCTCAAGTTCCTTCTTTAAGAAATAGGCTTCAATGTTGTTCATCTCCGCCTGATTCACTAGGATATTAACTGTCTTAACAAAGAAATCCATCAGATACGGATATTTGATTTTTATATACTCAAGAGTAACTATATCGTTGAAGCGAATTGCATTCTTTTGCAGTTCTCCCGCACGATTTTTGAAGGCTCCATAAAAGAAATCTAGCGCAGTTACAACACGACTAATTACTCTTGGAGACTCTTCTTTAAGAAGAGCTATTGTGTATTCCACAGCATCCTTATGATCCATGAAGGATCTGGCTGGATCTCCAATCGCGTGAGGGTTTACTTCTTTCGGAACTTCTAAGCCCTCTCTGTCGATAACTTTATTCAACAAATCTAAGACGAACTTTTGTTTAAGTGTAGATTCTACTGGAGGTAAGAATATTTTATGACTAATGCTCTTCGGATCTTCGTAAAAGAATGTCTTTAGGAGACGGGCGCGAGGGTCACTTGCGGCATACGTCTCCAAATATTCACCTAGTTCTGGCTCAGAAATACAAAAAAGGAAAAGGAGTTTTGTGGGCAATCCAGATCGTCCTTCATTTTTAAATCTCTCCACTATTTCAACCAATCTATAAATTTCATCAAATTGGGCTCTTTCTATTTCATCCACTTGGATTATCCAAAGGCGTTCTTCAATATTAGTTATATTTCCAAATAATTTTGCAACACTGCTAGACGTATAAATTGGATTCTTTTTTGAATAAAATTCATCAAAAAAATATGCTTTAGTCTTTACCAAACCTTGGTTAAAAGCAGATATGACTTTTAATAAATCAGAAACGATACCGTTCCCAGATTCTCTTAAGATAGAGTCCATGAACGGTAGATACGAGGTGACATCAATCTTTGGGTATCTTTCTGAAAGCGTATCTAACCACCTCTCTGCAAACAATTTAGAAAAATCTTTTGCCTCGTTTGTTTCAGTGAGTGATAAATATGTATAAAGAGCCCTTCTGTTATCTAGATTTTCAATGACCATCCTTGCGTAGGACGATTTTCCAAAACCCAACCCTCCATATAAGCCGACAACACTCACATAACTATTTAGATGTAGTAAACCTTCAGCCGTATTCTTTGCTGAAGTTTTAAAATCAAGCTTGTCGTCATCGATACCAACTGAGCTAGACGCAAAACGGGTAAATGTAAGGTCAACTTTTTCTCCAAAAAACTCATTTAGTAATTTACCTAAAATTACAGCCAACGGTACAAAAAGAGATGTCCACCAAACCTTGATCTCAGCTAGAAGCAATACAATCGTAAGAACTAGAAATGAGTTTATTAAACCCCAGTACAAGTAGAATACCCATGACGGTTGTTTGTGCAGTCCTTGCTTGCTTAGTTGAGCGCTTGGGTTCACAGTAAACACGAACAACCCTCCAAATATCAGAAGCGTGACTATTGAGAGCAATAAGAAAACATTCTGATTTAAGAAGTATAGATCTATCAACAAACGATAGATTTCATTTCCAGAATTAAGCAGGACAAAAACAAAGAAACTGGTGACAAGCCCTATCCAAAAAACCACCCACACAGAGACAGTTGCCTTAATTCTATGAATTTCTAATAATAGCCACTTATACATAAATTAATTACATGATTTTTTGAAACACAATAAGGTGCTCGTGCATTATTAGTAAGAAGTTTGCTTCCTTTGATAAATGGCGGCTAAACCCATTTCCCCTGGATGTCTGATTTAATTTTATTGTTTTTATATCACTCATATTTTTATCTTCCTTAAAATCTTCATTGCGATTGAAGTTTTATGTTCTTTTTGCTTATCACTAATATTTCTCTTTCTAAAGACATCAAGATAAAAGTTTTTCTCCCATTCATTTATCCATTTTTTCTCAAAAGCAAAACTTATTGTTTCCGCATTAAGTGATTTATCAATATTCTTCTTAACTTGAGAAATTGAACGGAATATTTTATCTGACTTATTAATAAACTTTTTAACGCAAGAATTACCGACTCTCGCAGTGTTATTATTTATCTTATTCTCAATTGTGCAAATTTCCATTATTGGATCCTTACCGCACAGACACACCTCAGATTCTTCCTCAGAGACCTTTTCAACATCAATTAAATTCCACTCTAATTTTGCTTCATCCCAAGTTTGGGACGAACTTAATTTTAATAATTCAGTTGTGAGCTGAAATTGAGACATATTTATACCTTTAACTTAACTGTGGGAGTTTAATTAACATCATAAATCTCTAAAACTCTAACCACAACCGCCTGAACACTCATTTCTTCATTATTTATAAACTTCATAGACTGATGCTTGGTGTTACTAGAGCACGGCTTTAATACAACAATACCGTTCTCTCTATGATACTCTTTTATCGTCGCATCATCACCAATTAAGGCAACAACCTTGTTACCTATTTCGGGATGATAATTTTTACGGCATAGCACAAGATCGCCATCGTTTATACCTGCTTTGTTCATTGAATCTCCAGTTGTACGAAGTACAAAATATTTTGAACCTTTTGATATATACGCAGCAGGCACATCGATCATTTCTTGAACGGCAGAATCAGCAAACATTAACTCACCACAGCCAGCAGAATCAAAAAGTGGAAGCTTCACCATTTCGCCCATATATGGAGATTTTATTATTTTTGGAATAATTTCTTTTTGAATTGAAGTTGATTCTTTATTTACTAAATCAGTATTTAGATTCATTCGATTTTTAAAATATTTTCCAGTTTCCTTATCTGTAAAATACAAATAACAACCTTTCATCCCACGAGTCATTAGAACTTTATATATATTTCTAACTAATTTATTTAACTCTTCGGGTTTATCTTGCATACCCTTTTTACCTGTTTTATCTTTATATTTTTTATGATCAGTAGAAAAGGTTTTATTTTCATTGTTAAAAACTAGATCATTGCCAACTATTACGCCAACATAATCAAACTCTAACCCTTGAGAAGTATGTATACACCCAACCTGCTCAATACCTCTCTCATCAATAGCCCATGTAGTACCAACCTTGCGTGAATTCCATGGCATACTAAAATCATATTCGGGTATTATTACATCCTCTATTTCCCCATCAATATTACCTTCATCTGCAGATGTCCAATTCCAAGCATAACCCGCAAGAATTCGCGCACTATCCCCTTGTCCTGATTTTTCTTTAACAAGTTCACGCATCTCGTTCGGATTATCAAAAATTTTAAAGTCAAAACTTTTTTTATCCCATCCATCATAATTAGCAGTTTCTTTTATTTGTAATACATCGTTAATCCAATTAATATAGCCTTCAGCCCCCGCACACCTAAATTGAGCGGTCAACTCCATCTCATAAATCTTTGCATTATGTAATTCTGCAATTTTTTTAAGTTCTTTAACACTACCAATATCTTCAGGTCTTACAGCTTGATCATCATCTATAAAAAATATTGATGTATTTGAAGATTTTATAACATCATCGACTTGATTTTGCCCTTGATACATAAAAGCCCCTCTTTTTTTTAGTCTATGGGCCTCATCGACAATTAAAACATCAAATTCATTTTCACTTGAGTCGTAAAATTTTGATGATCCCTTAAAAATATTTTTAATTCTTTGTATTGGATTCTCTTGAGTTAATTTTTTAACAATAACATCCCTAAAAGATGAATTTGGTGCCACAAATACTGTATTAAGATTATCACTTAAAAGAGCACTTACTAAATTTACTGCAATTACAGATTTACCAGTGCCAGGTCCACCCTTTATTATAATTACTGATTTATTTTTCTTATTGGCAATTGAGCGAGCTGTTTCAAAAACTACTTTTTGCTCATCAAGTAAAATATAATTCTTATTTCCTTCAAACATACTAGCAACATGGTCAATTAATTTTTTAGAAGGCTGAATCTTACCATTATTAATTTTGTAAAGTATATCCATACCTTTTCCGTATTTTACGTATTTAGATATATAATCCTCAAGTTTTGACTGATCATCTCTAAAATATATTGGAGAACCTTGTATTATTTCCTTATATCTATCGTCGAGTAGTGGTTCTGGGTCTTTAATTGGATAATTATGTAAATAAGCACAAGAATAAGCTTTTACAGATCCACCATATATTACTTCATTAAAATCACTAATAAAATCTTTATAGTGTAAGGCTTGATAGCTAGGATGTGTTACGACTCGCTGAGCGTTACCGGTATATGATTCAACAAGGCCATCACCGTCAGCAACGACTGCTTTTTGCCACTGTTTTAACTCTACGATAACAAAATTTTTATTACCATTAATGTCTGTACCTGCAATTACAAAATCTATTCTAAAATTTGTGAGAGGTATTTTATATTCAATCAAAATACCACAGTCTTCAGAAACCTTAGACCTTCGTACAACCCTTTCCATGTGGGGTAAGGAGTTTGCATATGCACTAATTTCCGCTGGAGGAATACATCTTCCAAGTTTTCTTTGAAATGCTTTTTCAATTTCAGTTATTATTTGATTAGAATCTACATCATCAATAAATTTTTTTGCCGTAGCTTCGTAGACGATCATAGTTTTGTATACTTCGTGTGTTTACCTTTTGCCTTTTCGACCGGGTATTTATCTTCGTTCTTTTTTATCTTGTCTTCCAATGCATCAAGAATATCAATTTTAAGATCTGTACTCATTAAGAGTACCCAATATAAAACGTCAGCCAGTTCTTCACCAATATCAGCTTTATTTGTCACGATATACTTTTCCATCTCTTCCTTACTCTTCCATTGAAAATGTTCCATAACCTCAGTAGCCTCCAAGACTAAAGACAAAGCAACGTCTTTTGGATTATGAAATTGCTTCCAGTCCCGTGCATCACGGAAAGCAATTATTCTTTTAGTTAGATTTTTTATATCTTTCATAAAATTTACTCCACCGGGCACGTATTCCTACCTATCGCTGCATAAAACCCACACCAACTAAATATTGCCTCGAAGAATGCAAAGCCGGAGAAGAAGATGAGGATTGGGCTCCAGGTGGTGGTGATGGCCCATAGGAGTAATCCTACACCGATAGCGAGGCGAAGCAAGCGGTCAGGTTTGCCGATATTTTGCGCAACTCCACGTACTGAGCCTTTGGCAAACTTTTTCAAAATTGTGCGGTAGAGAAAGCCGAAAAGAAACGCGAGGAGGTACATGACGACAATGAGTCCCCAACCAAATGGTGACTTGATGAACGTGATCGGTTGATCTGCAAAAGCCAAGCTCGGAGCTAATATAAACACACAGACGAATAAACCAATGAGTGTGAGGGGTATTACTTTATATATCTTTTTCTGCATATCACACCCATTCTACCATTTTTATGCCAGCAATTCGAATTTTGGCGGAGGCGGAGGGATTCG
>CAYJEE010000008.1:10424-29313 GCA_964369145.1 uncultured Candidatus Saccharibacteria bacterium | reverse complement strand
ACTTTTAATTCACTTTCTTCCATATTGTAGAGCTCAATAGAGCGATTTTCTAAATATTCAACTGTATTTTTGGTTGGATCTTCCAATACTTCTTCGAGAAGTGCATGGAGTGTATATCCTATCTTTGGTCCAGGTGTGCCACGTGTAACCTCGATGAGGCGCTTACCATCAATCTTCAACATTCCAACGGTAATCGGGTCACGAAGAGCTTCTTCAATCATTGCATGATACTTGCGGAGACGGTACGGGTCTTCTTTGGGTCTACCAGTCCCTATACGGTCACAGATGCGTACATTCATCAAATCCCAGATATTCTCCCGTCCCACATTTACAATCATTCTACGGACCGCAGAGAGGCTTATTTGCTCTGTGTCAGAAAAGAACATGTGCCAACGCACCATCGTCACCACCTTGTCGATCAATTTGTTTGGATAGCGGAGGTTGTTGAGTATTTTTCGTGTTACACGTGAACCGACTACCTCGTGACCATAAAAAGTCCATGTGTCTTGCTCTTTTCCCCATCGTCGTGTTTCTGGTTTGGAAATATCGTGGAACAAAGCAGTCAGACGAATATCGAGAGGCCAGTTTTTATCCGCCGCTGTTTGGAGACTTCGAAGAAGATGTTCCCATACATCGTATGAGTGAGCACGGTTTTGCTCCACACCGATAGTTTGCTCGAGTTCAGGGACAATATACTGAAGTATATTGAGTTTTTTAAGCATAAGGAGCCCATCCATGGGTCGTGGAGACATGAGTATCTTTGTAAATTCATCTCTGATACGTTCTCGAGAGATATTTTGTAGCAAATGGCCGTGTTCAAGTATCGCATTCTCCGTTTCACGTGAAAGGATAAAGCCAAGTTCCACGTGAAACCGCACTGCTCGCATGATACGGAGCGCATCTTCGGTGAGACGCTCAGTCGCGTCCCCTACTGTTTGTATAGTTTGACCCACAATATCAGCTTGTCCGTTAAAGACATCAGTAAGTTGTCCTTTAGATACTGAGTAAGCGAGTGCATTTATTGTAAAATCTCTTCGTTTCAAGTCGTCGGTAATATTTTTTGAGAACGTCACCGTATTGGGACGTCTGTTGTCAGAATACTCTGATTCAAGACGATATGGAGTTACTTCAATTGTTTTGAGAGTCTCTTCCTCTGTTTCATCTGAAACAACTCCGACTGTTCCAAAGGTGTTTTCGTAAAAAGTATGTGGAAACAAAGCAATGATCTCCTCAGGGGTGGCGTTTGTGGTTACATCCCAATCTTTTGGTTTTTTATCAAGAATCAGGTCTCGAACACATCCACCAACCAAAAAAGCCTCAAAACCAGCATTTTCGAGGGTTTGTGTTACACGTGAGACTTCGACAGGGATAGTGAAGTTTGTAGTCATATGAGTGATTTTAAGGCTTTTTGGGGGCGCCTTTGAGATAGTATATGGTGAACTTTGGGTACATCGGTCACAGATAGTTTCAATTCCGTCGAATTGAAACTTCCGCGACCCCGTCTCGCCCGTTTTTTCTGGTGAAAAAACATGGCTGCGACCTTCGATTCCCGGAATATAAAACTTCGTTTTCTATGTGCGGCTACCGGGAATCGAACCCGAATCTCATCCTTGGCAAGGACGTGTTCTACCACTAAACCATAGCCGCTTACCTCTTATTCTACACAATGTAGGGAGAAATTCAAATACATAGGTTTTTGTTTTGCACACTTCGGATAATTTCAATTCCGTCGAATTGAAATTTCCTTCGGCCCACAACTCGATCGTTTTTTCTGGTGAAAAAACATGTCTCCGTTGTGCACACATAGCAAAAAATCCCAAGCAGTTGGGATTTTTTGTCGTGTGCACCCGGCAGGACTCGAACCTGCAACCCTTTGTTCCGAAGACAAATACTCTATCCAATTGAGCTACGGGTGCATTAAGTCCTTATAATACCTAATTAATAGCTTTTGCCAAGCCCCCATCATTCGTAACTTATCAATGCTTGCAACAGTTAATCGCAAGCAACCCTTATAGTTAGGGTTTTTCTTAACTTTATGTATGGTTGGTTTAAATATTGTCTTATCAAAAGAAGACGGTTCTCGACCCAATATCTGTGACCAGAATGGTAAATGTTCCTCATAGTCCTCAATTTTGTGAGTAAATAAGCGTGCTTTTATGAGTTTCTTATCAGTAGATAGGTATTTCTGTATCCAACTGTACATAAAAACAATCATATTGGGATCTGAGTTGATAAATTGAAATTCCCCTGTTCTTTTTGATCCTTCAGCCCAG
Organism: uncultured Candidatus Saccharibacteria bacterium; assembly: GCA_964369145.1. Taxonomy (GTDB): domain Bacteria; phylum Patescibacteriota; class Minisyncoccia; order Phycocordibacterales; family DATDWN01; genus UBA910. The sequence goes on along the minus strand of CAYJEE010000008.1, from coordinate 27,040 downwards.
TATAAGGCTACCCCTACAAGAAACATTGAATCATTCTTGAGTTGAGCGAAATCCTCTTCGGCTCTTATGAATACAGCACCTTCACGATCAAGTCGCTTTCGTCTATTTGTTATCGATGCTTTTAAGCGACCTTTATATTGTCTATCTTGGTTATTCTTTGCTAATAAGGTTATTTCATTAACCGAGAAGTCTAAATGCTTGAACCAACCAGATAACACACCCTTAGATACACTAATGATTTCTTGAATTTCTTTATAACTTAAACCAGTTTTTCTAAGTTCTATAGCTTTTCTTCTGTCATCTAACCTAGATTTCATGATACATACCATGGTAACATGGTTAGTATAATGACCGCAATGGTCAAACTGTCTTTCATTAAAAGACCGTATTTCAGACAAAGTCTTTGATTCAAAGCCAGTTTTACACAGAATATGTTGAAAACTGTGGATAAGTCTGTGGACATGTGTATTAGAGACAGTCTTTGACGCCTGTCAAAGTATAAGACGCTGTGTCCAAAAGTCTCAAAAAATGGCTTTATATAAAGGAAATCATGTACTTTAGAGTGTGAAGTGTCACCAATTACTCCAAATAATCTATGTTACATATGTAACATAGATTATGGTACACGTGGCACTTAACTCTACTAAGTGAAGTATTTCTTCGCTTGACGCTCAGTCACACTTCGTCCTGCTAGAATAAGTATTTGATTACTCCCGTTAAGGCACTCATGTTACATGTGACACATGGGTGTATAATATGACTATGAAAGAAAAAGCTCCGCCAAAGCTTCGTACCAAAACCCAAAAGCAGATAGTGGGTACTATCGGGGAAGATGCTGTATGCACCTATGTCAAACGGAAAGGTTTTAAGGTGATTGATCGAAACTATCTCAAAAAATGGGGAGAGCTTGATGTAGTGGCTCTAAAAGACAAGAAAATTCACTTTATTGAAGTAAAGAGTGTATCGAGAAAGTTTGAAGATGTGCCACATGAAACACAAGAAGGGTATAGGCCAGAGGATAATATGCATCCATGGAAACTCCAGAGACTTGCTCGTACGATACAGTCGTATTTGCTTGATAAAAATGTCCCCGATGATATCGAGTGGCAGTTTGACGTGGCTACGGTGTATGTTGATCAAGAAAAACGCCTGTGCAGAGTAAAAATTTTAGAAGACGTAATACTTTAGTTTAAAAACTTAGTCGGGGTGCCGAGATTCGAACTCGGAGTCACTTGATCCCAAATCAAGCATGTTAGCCGTTACACCACACCCCGACTTAATTTTTAAAGTAAACCTATTACAGCAAGTCTACCATAATTCTTTAAAATAACAATTATGCTATTATCAAATTATGTTTAAAAGAACTATTGAGGACTTTGTCTGTGAGCACTGCGGAGAAACAGTAGTAGGAAATGGTTTTACCAATCATTGTCCAGTGTGTTTATGGTCTAAACATGTAGATGTTGATCCAGGCGATCGCTTGGCTCTGTGCGGGGGAATGATGCGACCTGTGGAGGTGCAAAAGAAGGGGCAGGAGTACAGTATTATTCAAGTATGCGAAAAATGCGGCTTTACTCGAGCAAATAAAGCACAAAAGGAAGATAGTTTTGATGCGCTTACTCAGATACAGTCAGAAAAGCAGTTTGGGTAAAGTAGAAGTGAGAAGTAGGAATAATCATGAGATTATTTCTTCAAAATCACGTCACTGAGGGTTTTGGTGAGTCCAGGTGCTATGTTTGTGTTGAAAGTGGCTGCAAAGGACGCGCTATCTGAAGCAATGGAAGCCAGAGTAGTCTTTGCATTTTTAATCAAATCTCGATTGATGTAGGAGAGGGTAATGGCACTGAGGTCACGTTCTCCAGTGGTATTTCCGTCTGAGCTAATAGAGATAAGTCCAATGAGACTACCTGCTCCGTCTACTACCGCACCGCCTGAAGAGCCTTTTTGAGCCACTACGCTTCCTCCAAGAGAAAGTCGGTCTACAGTATTGTCTCCAAAGGTAAATCGATCAGTGATACTGATCACTGCGCTACTTTGATAGAGACTTTGGACAATACTTTGTCCGCCGAGAAAGCCAGCGGGGTATGAGACGAGGGCTGCGGGGGTACCTATTTCTGTAAATTCAATGAGATTGACTGGTACAAATGGAAAAGTTTTCGGTGCGAGCGTTCCGTCGGTGCGTCCGGTGATTCGGATAAGTGCATAGTCGTATTCACCGGTACCTTTTGGATTTTCAAGGATAATATCGCTTTTGTGTGCGGATATCCATTGGGGAGAAATGTATACGAGCTCTGCGGTATAGGTCGGGTAAGCTGGGTTTCCGGTACGAATCACACATGAGAGAAAGTTTTTTTGATTGTTGAAATCTTTGAGGAGGAAAAATTGGGCGACGTGAGCATTGGTCAGAATGAGGCCGTCTTCACTGATGATGATGCCGCTTCCGGTGATAGGTGAAAGAGCTCCTGTTGATTGGGTGCAGAAAATATTAACCACTGCTTTACGGGCATTTTCATTAATGATCTCAAAAGGGATTGAGGGGACTTGAGAGGTTACGGGTGGGGGAGTATGCACTGCGGGAGTTGAGTTTGCTTTTATTATCGGTTTGATTGTGGGTTTTGAAGTTTGTGTTGTGGTGGTAGTTATTGGTTTTGCTAAAGTCATAACTTGCGCACTTGATGAGCTTGTGGCTACGAGGTTTTCAGGGCTTGGTAATACAGCAGGTGCCTCTGTAGCAGTGTGTATTCCAAACAAGAGTCCAAAAAAGAGGATAATTTTGGTAATGAGGTTAACCATCATGCCACTATTATATAACTATTTTCTACACCTGTGTATAACTGAACTGTTGAATAAATATCGTGTGATATACTATGAGTAGTTCATTTTATGCATACTCAAAAAATAAGACAAAAAGCAGTTGATCTCCAAAAAGCCGGATATTCATATAATTACATTATGAAGCATGTTCCTGTTGCTAAGAGTACGCTCAGTGACTGGTTGTATGATATTCCATTTACTCCAAATAAACATACTCAGGAAACAATAGGAAATGCCCGTCTTGCTTCAGGTGTCTATAGAAATAATCTTAAAAAAGAAAATGTAAAAAGTGCTACAGAACAAGCATGTAAGGATATGCCGTCATTATCAGAAAGAGATATATGTATGTTAGGACTTGGTTTATATATCGGAGAAGGAGGAAAAACGTGTAATATTACACGAATTATTAATTCAGATCCAAAAATTATTAATATGGTTTTACGTTGGTTTCGGACACAGTTTGGAATTACAAATGAAAATCTGAAGGTTCGGTTGCATATATATCCGGATATAGATAAAGACAAAGCAATAGCATACTGGTCGGATGTCTTAAAAATAGACAAGATGTACTTCTCCAATCCCACAGTTGATACAAGGAAAAATAAAAAGCGCACGTATGTGGGTAAATTACCCTTTGGTACCGCTCATGTAACAGTAAAAAGCTTAGGTGATAAAAAACTTGGGGCGTATCTACATCGATATATAATGGCTTTGATTGATAGAGTTTTTATGCTAAACTAGGTTTTGTAGATTTATGCGGGTATGGTTTAGTGGCAGAACGCGAACCTTCCAAGTTCGATGCGCCGTTTCGATTACGGCTACCCGCACCAAACAACAAAAAACCAGCTTTTGCTGGTTTTTTGTTTGATATTTAAGTATAAAATTAATCTTCTTGTAAAACGTCTTGTTTGTGTTAGTCTGACATACGGAGGAACATAACACTATGTTCGGCAGATTTTTTCAGGCAATTGTAGGATGGTGGAATGAGTATCAGAAAGAGAATCAATTTGTTCATGATACGCTTGAGGAGCTCCACCAAAAACTTGGCGTTTTTGACCAGGGAGGTGATTATTGGACCTACCGCGGTAAAACGTATGTTAGTGTTTGTAAGGGCAAGAAATTCCCTCTATACTTACATTGGAAAACCGCCTGTGTGTGCACGGTTACGCTTGAGAAAAAATTCGGTCAGTGGTTTTTGGTGGTTGAGTACAGCCACAGCGCTGACAAACAGAATAATCCTGTTGATTATCTGGATGCAGTTGTGTCCAGTATTAGAAAGTATTACGGTGTATAACCCACCAACAAAGGGCCATGTTGGTGGGCTTTTTGTTGCTCCAAAGTGTGGGTTTTAAGTGTATTGACATTGTCATTACATTGCAATAGACTATTGGTATACTCAATATTCTATAAAAACATGACTTCCACCATACAAATACGCATCGATGCGAAGATAAAAAAACAAGCCGACAAGACCCTTAAAGATATGGGGCTTGATCTTTCTTCCGGTATAAAGCTTTTTTTAAACCAAGTGATCAAAGCTCAGGCGATCCCTTTTCAAATACGAACGGTAAATGGTTTTACTCCCGAACAGGAGAAAAGAATGATTCGAGAGACAGAATATGCATTAAAGCATGGAAAATCCTATAAAACTGCCAAAGCTCTCCTTGATGATATTTTAAAGGATTAGATATGAGAATAGTAAGAACAACATCTCGATTCAGAAAGTCACTCAAAAAGATACTAAAATCAGGTCTTTTTAAGAGGGAAGAGATTGAAGATGTTGTTGATATGTTGGTTCGAGGTGAAAAACTTGATAATTCTTATTCGGATCATCAGTTATCTGGAGATATGAAAGATAATAGAGAATGTCACATTAGGTCAGATTTGTTGCTTATTTATAGGATTGAAGATGATAACCTGGTTCTGGTATTGATCAATATCGGAAGTCATTCGGAACTATTTGATTAGAAGAATAGCAAGAAACACCTCAGTTGAGGTGTTTCTTGCTATTCTCTAGAGAATACTGCTATTTCAATATTATTTTACCGCATCCTTTAAACCTTTCGCTGCGCGGAATTTTGGAACTTTCATTGCAGGAACAGAGATAGATTCACCTGTTCGTGGGTTTCGAGCCTGTCGAGCCGCTCGAGTCTTTGTTGAGAAGATACCAAGACCTGCGATAGATACTTCACCGCCTTTTTTCAAAGTAGTAACGATGTTGTCGATAATAATATCAACCACTTTCTCAGCTTGTACCTTTGTACCTCCGAGCTCTGCGTATACTGCGTCTACCAATGATGCTTTATTCATGAATGTTGTAAACTAAATTTGTAATCTCTCAAAACTCAATCTACCTACCCTATCTACTATAAGAGTATTATATACCAAGGGTTTTCGAGTGCAAGGGGTTGACTACTATACGAAAATTATGCGAATAACTACGAATGAACTCATTCGTAGTTATTCGTGGATTTGGATTATTCGTTAATTCATATTTATCTTGCATACTCAATCGTTCTACTTTCCCGAATGACGTTCACTTTGATTTCTCCCGGGTATTTCAACTCACTTTCAATCCGAGTCGCTATATCTCGAGCTATTTTCTTTGCTTCGAGGTCTGTCACTTCTTGTGGAGTTACAAAGATTCTGATTTCACGGCCAGCTTGGAGTGCATATGCTTTCTCAACACCTTTAAATGATGTTGCTACACCTTCGAGGTCCGCTAGACGTTTGAGGTAGTTTTCTACTGAGTCACGGCGGGCACCAGGACGACTTCCTGAGATAGCATCCGCACACTGCACGATAATAGACTCAATCGTTTCATATGGGTATTCTTCATGGTGTGCTTGCATTGCTTTGATCACCGCTTCGTCAACGCCAAATTTCTGTAGGATACGACGGCCGATTTCTACGTGTGTACCAGCCACTTCATGATCAAGCGCCTTTCCGAGGTCGTGGAGGAGTGCACCAGCTTTTGCTACCTGCACATTTGCACCGAGCTCTTCTGCGAGCATTCCCGCGATATGAGACATCTCGACCGAGTGAGCGAGGACGTTTTGTCCGTAGCTCGTACGGTAGTGAAGACGTCCGAGGATAGCGACCACTTTTGGATCGAGGTTGAGGATGCCACACTCATACACTGCTTCTTCACCTTTTTCTTTTATCATTTTATTGATATCCTCTTTTGCTTTTTCTATCATTTCTTCAATTTTTGCAGGTTGAATACGTCCATCGGCGATGAGTTTTTCGAGTGCAACTTTTGCGACCTGTCGGCGTACTGGGTCAAATGATGAGATGGTGATAGAGCCAGGGGTGTCGTCGACGATAATTTCCACACCACTCATACGTTCAAATGCTTTGATATTTCGCCCTTCTTTACCGATGATTTTCCCCTTGATTTCATCTGAAGAAATAGGGACGTTCGTAGTGAGCATGTCTGCGGTCACTGAGTTTGCAAGACGTTGTATCGATGTAGCGAGAATATCCTGAGCTTTTTTCAGAAGCTGCTCTTCGCCATTACGCTCAAGCTTTTGCATACGCGCCAAAATATCTGCTTCGTATGAACGCTCAGTGTTTGCGAGTATTTCTTTCTTTGCTTCTTCAGGACTAAGTCTTCCGACTCGTTCGAGCTCTGCCTGGCGCTCTTCTTTGAGCTTATCTGCTTTGTCTCGCACTTCTTTTACTTCGGCAATCTTTTCCTTGATCATGTCGACTTCAGAATCGATATCGATCTGACGTTTGTCGAGCATTTCTTCTTTTTTGATGAGACGCTCTTCTGTTTTCTTTGCTTTTTCTTCTTTTTCTTTTATCTCACTTCGAGCTTCGTCGAGGATCTTTTCTGCTTTTTGTTCTGCTCCTTCGATGATTTCTTTCTCTCGGTCTTTTGCCGCAAGCTCCATTTGTTTGAGCTCAAGCTCCATAGAGCCACGTTTTCCGAGGGAAATGATCAGTCGTAGGTAGTAACCCAAAGCAAGTCCGATGACGGAAGCCAGAGCCAAAAGGGCCGCTACTATTTTTAATGACATATATTACACGTAACAAACCGTTTTCTTCACAGGAGCCTAAAGTTTTTAAGGATATTTTCGAGGAAGGTGGGATGGGGGAGTTTCAGTCGAGGCGGGAGTTGGAAAGCAGTCGGTTACACAATTTAAATGGGTAATACTTACACGATACATTAATTACGTGACTTTGTCGAATTTAACCGAAAAACCACCACCCGTGGTATTCGGTGGTGGTTAGGTTTTGTAATCCTCTACATCCAGTCGTTCTAGGGGAAAGATTGTTGCTGTTCTGATGCTTAAACCATTGTCATGGTACCAGACAGATCCTTTGAGCTTAAAGCCTTTCTGTGCAAGGATGGATAAAGCTTGAGCTATTGTTGCGGTGAATTGCTCAAGTATTTCCTCGCTCCCACCCCGGCTTAGTTGCCACACGAACTTTTCCGTAGTCATAGGGTCTCCTGTAGACTATCTAACTTTATTTACAACACTTTGTCAATAAGTCCGTATTTTTTGGCTTCTTCTGCTGTCATATAGAAATTTCGATCAGCGTCTTTTTCGATCTTAGATAATGTTTGACCAGTGTTCTTTGCAAGCATTTTATAGAGAGTTTCGCGTATTTTGAGTATGTTTTTTGCAGTAATTTCAATGTCTGATGCTTGACCACCCATACCATCAAGGAGTGGTTGATGAATCATTATTTCAGAGTTTGGTAGAGCAAAGCGTTTACCTTTTTCTCCTGCTGATAGGATCATCGCACCCATTGATGCAGCTAGACCTACGCATACGGTAGAAATACTGTTTTTGACATGGTTCATTGTGTCTATAACAGCCAAACCTGCAGTCACTGACCCTCCCGGAGAGTTAATATAAATAGAAATATCTTTCTTTGGATCCTCAGATTGGAGGAAGAGGAGTTGGGCGATGACCAGGTTTGCTACAGTGTCATCGATAGGTCCACCTAAAAAAATGATATTGTCTTTGAGAAGGCGTGAGTAGATGTCGTATGCTCGCTCACCCATATTGGTCTTCTCAATAACCGTTGGTACTAGATAGCTCATATATTCAATATTGATTGTTAATATGTTAACTATAGCAGAAGAAAAGAATTATGCTAGTATTAATTTGGGAGGCAGTTATGGTAATTGTACGGCTTGTTATTGCAGTTGGTGTACTTGCCACGGCCCTGGCTTTTATGGTGTACTTTTTCCCGCCAAACAACGGGTTTCCAAACCCGAAGGGAATTTCTGTGGTGGATGTGTAACAGGAGGCCCAAATTCTTTATGAGAGGATTTGGGCTTTAACTTTGCTTAAAAATATCGCATAATCTATACATGAGACTTCATCGATTTTATATCACTGAAAAAATAGTTGAAAAGGAGAAAAGTATACATATTTCTAATCGGGACCTGATTCACCAGTGGCGGAAGGTCTTTCGATACAATGTCGGTAGTCAGGTGATTGTATTTGATGGCTCGGGTGTAGAATGTCGAGCGGTGATTGCAAAAGTTTCTCCCTCTGAAGCAGAGCTTTCAGTACTTGAAACAAAAGACATCGATGCTCCTACAAAAAATATTTGGCTCTGTCTCTCGTTGATTAAAAAAGATAATTTCGAGCTTGTAGTGCAAAAAGCAGTAGAGCTCGGAGTGAGTCATATCGTACCAATACTCGGAGAACGAAGTGAAAAGAAAAAGCTTAATATGGAGCGACTACAAAAGATTGTACTTGAAGCGACAGAACAGTCGGGCAGGGGAGAACTTATGAAAGTGTATGAGCCGACAACTCTTGTAAAACTTTTTGAGAGTGGAGTGCTTCCTCAAGAAAAAATATTTTTCCATCCGCATTTTCCTCCAGTAGAGCAATATATTGATGCTCAGATCAAACAATACTCCTTTGCGTATTTTATCGGCCCAGAAGGAGGTTTTAGTGAAGAAGAAATCGAACTCTTTAAACAATATAATGTTGCTGGGTTTTCACTCGGATCACGCATACTCCGTGCAGAGACAGCGGCGATCGCTGGTGCGGTGCTTTTGGGGATGTAATTTGGGTACAAAAAAAGGGGCGGTGTCCAGTCGCCCCCTCCACAAAGAGGTATCTTTTTTGGCGTTTTTAACGCTCCTTATTTTGCCTTTTTTCGTTCCTGAGCTTTAGCGGGAGCCGGTTTCCGAAATTTTGGCTAAACACCTGAGTACAGTATAAGCAAACTCAATTATTTTTTCAAGCCTTCAAGAAACTTAAACACCAAGTCATTCGTCAGAAATGTTTCTACATACATTCGTACTCGAAAACGCTCAGCTTCTTTGTGATGTGCGAGTATTTTTTCCATCTCAGCTTTGATATCTGCTTCTTCTGGAGTGATGTTTTCTTCTCGGGCGATGGTGTTGAGAATAATTTGAGATTTTGCTCGTTTGATCGCTGTATCTTTCCAGTCTGCCTTGAGATCATCTTCGGTTTTTTTGACATGGGCGAGATAGTCCGCAAGTTTGATATGTGAGTGATCGAGATCATCTTCAAACTGTGCTTTCATACGGTCAAGCTCCCCATCGATCAAGATTTGAGGAATTTCAATAGTTGATGTGGTGATGATTTCTTCGAGAGTTTCGGTTCGTTTCTTGTCTTTTGCTTTAAATGTTTTTTCTTTGAGGAGGTTTTCTCGGATCTTTTCTGTGAGATCTTCGACAGATGCAAATTCACCGATTTGGGCAAGAAAATCCTCGTTTACCTCAGGTAGATCTTCGTCTTTGATTTCTCCATGAGAGTGGTCGTGCTCGTCATGTCCTCCGTCTTCGTGGAGTTTTGCATGAGCGACATTTTTACGAAGGTTAAGAATCACATCCTCAATTTCTTTTTGAGCCACGTCAACAGTGATCTCTTTTGAGTAGATTTTTTGAGCAATTTTCTTGTAGTCGCTGATTTTTACTTCCGGCATCAGTGCTGTCTTTATTTTAAAACCAAGTGGACTGCCGACACCGATTTTAGTGATCGTAACATCTGGTTTGCCGAGTGGGTCAAGCTTTTCGTCTTCGAGGATATCAGGGTACACCTCGCCAAGAGCGAGCTCACCAGCTTCTTCGAGGATGCGCACTTCACCGATCTGTTGCACTATCATGTGTTCAGGTGCGGTTCCTTTGCGAAACCCAGGAAGAGTGACTTCTTTTTTCAAAGATTCGATTGCTTTTTTTCGCATCGAATCCATTTTTTCAGTTGTAATCTCACCAGTAATCTCGACTTCTTGCTGAGGAAGTCGGTTGACTTCTATGTTGGTGTATTGTTTGTTTGAGTCTTTTTTTGCCATGGTATAAATATACGAATTAACGAATATACGAATGATACGAATTTTTACGAATAATGCAAACAAAAACTCACACAAGAGTGTGAGTTTTTGAGAAATCTCTAGGTAACTAACTACTCGAGTTCTGATCCTAAGCCAGATGTTGCAGTGGCATTGAGTTCTGCTTCGAGCGCCGTTGTTTCGTCTGAGGTACTCACTGTTTCGATCGCCGCAGCTTCTTCTGAAGCTACCTGCTCTTGATTTATAAGTGCATTAACCTCTTTCTGAGTATTGATTCGTTTACCCCAGAAATACAAACCCCCGAGGATAATGAGTGCAATAATGACGATTGTGCCAATAATCCCACTTGTTGAAGATTTTGGTTTTTCAACAGGGGTGACTGGATTGTATGGTGGTGGGACCTGAGAAGGTACGCCTTGTGTTTCGTTTTCCATAAATAAAATTAATTAGTTGAGCTTGTAACCGGTGTGGTTGTTGAAGTACTCTGCCCTCTAAAGCTTTTAAGTGCTTTTTCTACTGCATCTCGTGCGATCTTGAGGTCTTGTTCTACAGTTTTCACTGTTGCTTTGATTGTTGCGCCAGTACTTGAAGCAGTAGTCGCATCTGTAGGGATGACGATTGCGCTCACTTTTACTTTTGCATTTGCGATTGCAGTTTTTGCTTCAGTAGATGCGGCTGTTGCTACAGTCACATCAGCACCTTTTTCTTTAAATTTTGCAATACGTGTATCGAGTTTTGCGATAATCTTTTCAAGTCGAACGATTGTGGCATTGAGACGATTGATCACAATCTTTACCATCGTTTCAAGTCGGGCACTTTTTCTTTTTTCCTGTGAATCTTCTCGAAAATCTTCTCGTTTCTCTTTGTTTTCTTCACGAAGTTCTTTTCGATCTTCTTTTACACCCTCACGAAACTCTTTTCGTATCGCTGGTGTAGTAGAAGCGGTGCTTGAAGCAAGTGCTTTTCGATCTTCACGTACTTGCTGATTAAACTCTTTTTTGTCTTCTCGGATATCGTCGTTCATCTCTTTACGGTCTTCGCGAATATCCTTGCGTACTTCTCGGATTGGTGCGAGAGGTTTTGTTTTGGTACTTGGAGCACCTGTATTCACAGAAGTATTTGATCCTGTGGTTGCTGATGTTCCTTCTTCCGCATAGACACTCGAAGCACTGAGGAGTGCACATGCGATTATTGATATATATAAGTATTTTTTCATTATTGTGTATTTACGTTAGATAGGTATATGCGACATATACCTATCCCTCTATTATATAAAGAAAAAACCCTTATGTATATTCACACAAGGGTCTTTCTGGGGATTAGTTTGTAACTAATTACTTGAATGCGGCGGTTGCTTTGTTGAATGCATCCATTGCTGCTTGTTTATCACCAAAACCTTTGATTACTACTTCTTTGTTCTGAAGCTTTTTGTATGTAGTGAAGTAGTGTTCCATCTCTTTGAGTGTATGCTTGTTTACGTCAGAAAGGTCTTTGATTTCTGCAAAACGAGGGTCTTTGACCGGTACGGCGATGATTTTCACATCACTTTCACCGTCATCTACCATATCCATCATCCCCACAGGGCGAACCTTAGCCAAAATACCAGGATGAAGTGGGTATGTAGTCAAAAGTACTACATCGAGTGGGTCCCCGTCTTCCCAGAGAGTCTGAGGTACAAAACCATAGTCAAAAGGCATGTCCTGAGAGGTGTGCATCACTCGGTCGAGGGCGATAAGGCCAGTTTCTTTGTCGATTTCATACTTATTTTTAGAGCCTTTTGGGATCTCAACGATTACATTCATCTCTTCAGGTGTCCCTGCACTGATTTCTTTGATTAAATTCATGTGAGTAGATATTAGATTAATGATTAAGGATTAATGAATAATACATAAAAAGCAAGGTAGATGCAAAAACTCTCCCTAGGTGACACCTAGGGAGAGTTTTTGCATTATTCCTTAATCTTTAATCATTAATCCTGTTTCTCTTCAGCTTTAAGTGTTGAGATATCCGCAAAACCTTCTTCTGTGTCAAGAGTCGCTTCTGGAGTAGCTGCACTTGCTGTCGCAAGTGGCTCAGCTGAGCCATCTGACTGAATATCGATTCTCCATCCAGTGAGCTTTGCAGCCAAACGTACATTTTGCCCGCCTTTTCCGATAGCAAGTGACTGCTGGTCAGAAGATACGGCTACTTTAGCTGATTTTTCCGCCTCATTGATCTCAATTGAGAGGATTTTTGCAGGAGAGAGCGCTTCCTCGATAAATTTCTTTGGATCTGCATTCCATTCGATAATATCAATCTTTTCACCACCAAGCTCAGACATGACGGTAGCTACACGCACTCCTCGCTGACCTACCATAGAGCCCACTGGGTCGATATGGTCATCAGTTGAAGCTACGGCAATCTTTGTACGTGAACCTGCTTCACGTGCGATTGATTTTACAACCACAGCACCTGTTGCAAGCTCGGGAGCCTCAGCTTCAAAGAGTTTCTCGAGGAATTTAGGATGTGAACGAGAAAGTCGCAAGAATACGCCCTTTCCTGAGTCTTCTACTCGGTACATATACGCTCGTACTCGCTCACCTTGACCATAGCGCTCACCAGGGATCTGCTCTTCGTAGGCGAGAAGTCCTGTGGCACGGCCCATATCAACAAAGATATTACCTCGCTCGATACGCTGTACGGTACCAGTGACGATTTCACCTTCTCGTTTGCCGTATTCACCAAGTACAGAGACTTTTTCAGCTTCACGGATTTTCTGCATGATTACCTGTTTTGCGGTTTGTGCTGCAATACGGCTATAATCAGCCTTATCTTCGAGTGGGAATACCATTTCTTCACCGAGCACCACGTCTTTCTTGATGAGTTTGGCATCAGCGATTAACATATGGTGTTCTGGATTATAGAGCTCCATTCCTTCTGGAAGATCCACATCATCAGCAAGCTCCATAAGTACGGTAGATGTATCTACTACGATTTTCACTTGGTACATTTCTACTGCACCTGAGTTGAGGTCAAATTTAGCCCGAACAATCTGGCCTTTTTTGCCGTATTCTTTCTTGTACGCAGTGGCGAGAGCAAGCTCAATAGCCTCAATAATCTTGGCCTGAGGGATACCCCGCTCTTCTTCGAGCTGAGTTAAAACTGAGTGTATTACTTTAAGGTCGAACATAATAATTTTAGTTATTTTGGTAAAAAATTTGCCCGCCTTTCGGGCGGACTCATCAGATACATATATAATACTGGAATGTAAAAAAGTTGTCAAATTGCTTAAAAAAAGCTATTTTTAGTACAGGAGATTGAAATGGAACATATTGTTCAGAAGTTCAAGAATTTGATTACTGATGAGCCCTGGACGGCTGCAGTATTTGCTGTAGTTGTTAGTGTTCAGCTCATAGATTTCTTTGTTTGTGTACCTCTTCATAAAGGAGCACGTCTCCGTAGGTGCGCACTTGAGCTCATGAGAATGGGTGTGCTGCTGATTGTGACATTGGCAGACATGGCGCCCGCAGTGAATCGGGCGTTTTTACTGGGAGGTTGTTACCTGTGGGCTTCCAGTGTGCCCACTATATACAATGTCACCCTCATATGTATCCTTTTTGGTATGCGGGGTTTGTACTGGTGGAGTTTACAGGCGGTTTAGTAGTGAGGCCAGCGTTCGATGGCCTTTCTTGTACACATTTTTATACTAGAGAATATTACTTTTTTGATATACTAAATGTAATTCACAGTTTGAATTCCGACTTTAAGGACTTTCAACTTTAGGGACTTTTTACTTTCGTATGCACATTGAAGAAACACAACTTAAAGATTTTATTATTGACTCAGGACTTGTGTCTCGTGCTGATGTAGCCTCTGCTGCAAAAGAAGGAGAAGAATCGGGGGAGAGTCTGGGTAAGATATTGGTCAATAAGGGTAAAATCACCGAAGATGATCTGCGTCGTATGCAAGCGTACATTCTCGGTATTCCGTTTGTTGATCTCAAGGGTGAAAAGCTTGATTTTGACGTGCTCTCAATGATTCCTGAGCCGATCGCACGCAATCACAACATCATTGCATTCAAAAAAACAAGCGATTCTCTCGAGGTAGCGATGCTTGATACAGAAGATTTGACCGCGATTGATTTCGTAAAGAAAAAAGTAGAATTAAGAATCCTACCGCGTCTTACTGACGGTGAGTCGATGAAGTCTGCGCTTTTGCAATATCAAAAGAGTCTCAAGGCAGAGTTTGGTGACTTGATTCAAAAAGATGCGGTTGCACTGAAGAAAATTTCTGATGATCCCGATGAGGAAGTGTCTGAAAGTGACCTCAAAAAACTCGCTGACGATGTGCCAGTGGTGCGTATCGTTGACACACTTTTAAAACACGCAATCTTGCAAGATGCATCTGATATTCATATAGAGCCCATGGAAGCAGAGCTCCTCGTCCGATACCGTATAGACGGTATGCTTCATGATGCGATGGTGCTTCCTAAAAATGTGGCACCATCGATTAGTGCTCGTATCAAAGTGCTTGCAAGTTTGAAGCTTGATGAAAAGCGTCTTCCTCAAGACGGACGTTTTAAAATTGATATGAATGGAGAAAAAGTATCGTTTCGTGTGTCTACACTTCCGACCTATTATGGAGAAAAGACCGTAATGCGTTTGCTCCGTGAGACTGTTTCTGGTTTTACACTCGAGAAACTTCACTTCCATGGTGATGGTCTCGAACGCATCCATAGAGCAATCAAGTCAACAACAGGGCTGATCCTCACCACGGGGCCGACAGGGTCTGGTAAAACCACAACTTTGTATACGATTTTAGATATGCTCAACACTCCTGATGTAAATATTTCAACTATTGAAGATCCGGTAGAATACCAAATGAAACGCATCAATCAAACACAGGTGCGACCTGAAATCGGTTTTACCTTTTCGTCAGGACTCAGGACACTGGTGCGACAAGATCCAGATATTATTATGGTGGGTGAGATTCGAGATAATGAAACTGCATCTTTGGCGATCAATGCATCGCTTACTGGTCACGTCGTGCTCTCTACACTCCACACCAACAGTGCAGCCGGTGCGATACCGCGTCTTATGGATATGAAAGTAGAGCCTTTTTTGCTTGTATCTACGATCAATATCATCATTGCTCAGCGTCTCGTCAGACGACTCACCGATGAATCAAAAGAAAAATATTTTCTTACTAAATCAGAAATAGAAACACTCGGAAAGTCAGTCAATCTCGACAAGATTGCCGATGCACTCCGGGCAGAAAAGATTATCGGCAAGAGTGATACCTGGGAAAAGATTCCGTTTTATCGACCGAAAAAGGGTACTGCTGATGCAGATGGATATGGAGGACGAGCAGGTATTCATGAGATATTAAAATCATCACCCGCGATTAAAGAGATAATTATGAAAGGTGGGACTGCGGATGAGATCCAGGTACAGGCAGAAAAAGAAGGAATGCTTACGATGATTGAGGACGGTATTTTCCAGGCGGTGCAAGGGACGACCACGATAGAGGAAGTGTTACGAGTTATTTCTGAATAAAATGACACAATATAAATACAAAGCAACACATGAAGACGGTACCGAATACGAAGGCTCGCATGAAGCAGCTGATAAGTTTGCATTGTATCGAGATATAAAAAAAGAAGGTGGGCAAGTGATTTCTGTAACTGAAGAAAAGAAAAAAGGTATGGGTTCTCTTACATTTACAATTCCTTTTCTTGGGAAGGTAAAGATGCATGACAAGATTATTTTTGCCCGAAACCTTTCTTCGATGATTGAGGCAGGATTGCCGATTACCCGCGCGCTGTCTATCATGGAGCGTCAGTCAAAAGGGGAACTCAAAAAGGTACTGCGAAGTCTTGAGGATGAGATCAGTAAAGGAATCACTCTCTCTGAGGCGATGAAAGCTTATCCAGATGTATTTTCTATGCTTTTTGTATCGATGGTGAAAGCTGGTGAAGAGTCGGGAAACCTTATTCTTGCGCTCAAAAATATTTCCAATCAAATGGAAAAAACATATCAGCTCAACAAGAAGATAAAAGGAGCGATGATGTACCCGGCGGTTATTTTCTCACTCATGGCTATTATCGGTGTGTTGATGATGGTATACATGGTTCCGACACTAACCGAAACTTTTAAAGGTTTGGGTGTGAAGTTGCCACTATCGACACGCATCATTATCTCAATGTCTGACATAATGAAAAATTATTTCATTCTTATGATTGTTGCGGTCGCAGGTATTGCAGGTGGAGTGTACTATGGACTTCGTACGGTCAAAGGTAAACGTTTCTCAGATTATATTTCTCTTCGTATTCCAGTAGTGGGGGAAATCGTCAAACAAGTAAACGCTGCGCGTACTGCGCGTACACTCTCCGCACTCATCTCTTCTGGTGTGGATATTGTGGTTGCGATCGGTGTGACTCGAGAGGTGATTCAAAATACCTACTACAAGGCGGTGCTAGAAGAGACCGAGAAGACGATACAAAAAGGGGAGCAAATATCAGCAGTGTTCTTGGA
>CAYJEE010000008.1:0-10324 GCA_964369145.1 uncultured Candidatus Saccharibacteria bacterium | reverse complement strand
AAGAGACCGAGAAGACGATACAAAAAGGGGAGCAAATATCAGCAGTGTTCTTGGAGCACGAAGATTTATACCCGTTGTTTGTGGGTGAAATGATTTCCGTGGGTGAAGAGACAGGGAAAATAGGGGACATGCTTTCGGGTGTGGCAGCGTTTTATGAGGATGAGGTAGATCAAAAAACAAAAGATATGTCATCGATTATTGAGCCGGTGTTGATGATTGTGATTGGAGCAGCGGTGGGGATTTTTGCCATCTCAATGCTCGCCCCAACTTACTCTCTCGTTGATGCAATCTAACAGAACTTACAAATTTGGCGAACTCCTTTGTTGGACTTCAGTAAAATAATTCTCACCTTACGACAAGTAAGGCTCAAATTATTTTCTTCGTCCGCCTCGGATTTCATCCAAATTATGAAAGTTCGTGACGTGCTAAGGGAAAGTTTTCAGAGTGTGGTTGTCTAAGTAAATAAAAAATAAAAAACCGCCCGGAATCCATTGTTGGATCCCGGGTCGGGGTTAAAAGGTGCTACTTGTTGTTACGGAAGCGCACAGTTATTGTGCCGTCTTCCAATTCTTCGAAACCAGTCACTCCGCCAGTGAAGACGAAGGCGGCCGGCTTACCCGACTGAGCAGGTAACTCCACGAAGGACCTGAGGACCTTCGGCTTCCCTGGCGAAACCATCTCTGGTGAAACAGGAATTGAAGGAGCGTCCTTCTCTCGGACAAACTCTCCGGTTGGTTGAATGCCAGCGACAACCATCGGTCCTTGCGGAACCACGGGCTGCGCAACGATAGGTTGAGTGGGAACTGTCGGCGGCGGTGCCACAGGTTCCGGATCAGCTTCGAACTTGAAATCCGGACCAGGGATATAGCGGCTGATCCCGCCGTAGCGAAGGTCGTTGCCACACCCTTGAAGCATGTACAGCATTTCCGTTTTCCCGTTCGGGAAACGGACTTGTGCCCGGTATGCCCGATCACCGTTAAGACGACGAGGGATTTCCTGCTGATCCGCATAGCGGACGTTTAGAATTCCCCAGATGCGGCCGGCGTGTGAATCGATGATCTGGAAATTTTGAGCCGAAAGCTCAGTTCCTGTCCGTCGATTATTGAGCTGAGCAGCCATCTCTTGAAACCGCGCGGGCGCGTTTTCCGGAGCGACGCCTCCTGGTACAATCGCCGGCCCGGACGAAACTGGGTCACGACGAGAACGTAGAAATACGTACCAGAAGATGAGGAGGAAAAGGAGAATCAAGGAAAGCAAGAGCCAAGTCAGTCTCTCGAGATCTGCCTTTGACCGCCGTGCCGTTATCACCTCCAGTGGTAAAAACGTCGAACCGCCAGGGGTATCGATGATGCCGAGCTCACGAAGCCCATAGAGCTTCTCGCCTGGATGCATCATCACCATTACCCACCCCGTTTTAGGGTCACGACTGATCCTCCCTTTTTCTTTCAGGAAGGGGTTTTTTTTAACCACCTCCTCCCAAAGCGTAGGGTCGTCCATGACCATTCCGGCGACCCGCCAGGCGCTGTCGCCTGGCTGGACCACATAGACGTCGTCATTGTTGATTTGCTGTGCCACTACGGGGTAACCCCCAAGGAGCACAACGAAGGCAAGTGCGAGAATCAAGATGTTTTTCATCTTATTCTCCTTTCTGTCTGTCAATCTAACTGCTATCACCATACTCCAACACACCATGTGCATTGCAAAGTACAATGAGTCTGGCGTATATTATACACACTTTAAATACGCTTGTCAAGCATTCAATCCCCATTATTTTTCGCTTTACTGAGCTATATTCTGATATAATTTTTATGTGAAATGCTCTCCTCAAAAAAGTAAACAAAAAGGTTTTACACTCGTCGAGCTTCTTGTGGGCGTATCTGTTTTCATGGTGATTATTGTTGGTGTGTACAATGCGTACACGTCGATTTATCAAGTCGTATCTTTGTCGCGTCAGAAAATTGCAGGGATTGATTTGGTCAATGAGCAACTTGAAATAGTAAAAAATTTACCCTATGCAAGCGTGGGTGTGGACGGAGGTATCCCTGATGGACTTCTTTCTCATGTTCAGACTATTGTGCGAGACGGACTTACCTTTACAGCGACCACAACGGTGAGAAATTTTGACGATCCGTTTGATGGTACGCTCGGTGGTATGCCCAACGATCTTTCACCTGCGGATTCAAAGGTTGTAGAAATAGAAATCGGATGTGTGTTGTGTAGAAATTTTAAACCAATTACCGTAACTTCACGTATCGCTCCAAAAAACCTAGAGACAGCCTCTACAAATGGAGCGTTGTTTATTCGTGTATTTGATGCAAACGGAAACCCTGTGCCTCAGGCAAATGTGCATATTGAAAACAATATCGCTACCACAACAATTTCGATTGATGATGTAACCAATAATGATGGATTGCTTGCAATCGTTGACGCTCCTCCAGGTATCAATGCATATGAAGTGACTGTTACAAAAGCGGGATATTCTGTAGATAGCACACGATCTATTACACTCGCAAATCCTAACCCTACAAAACCTCATGCGACTGTGGTGCTTCAGCAGGTAACTGCGCAGAGTTTTATTATTGATCGAGCGAGTATGCTCACAGTCAATAGTTTTGCAAGCAACTGTGCTGCGGTAACAAACATACCGATTACTCTTGAAGGGGCAAAGACTATTGGCACAAATCCAGTCATTTTAAAATATTCAGATACACATACGACAGGTGGTACGGGAGTACTTACACTCCCAAATATGGAATGGGACACCTATGCGCTGACGATGACATCGGGAACATATGATTTGATTGGTGCAAACCCACTCATTTCTTTCTTGTTATCTCCAGGCTCCGTGCAGACAGTAGACCTCGTAGTCGCACCAAAAGACCCTCAGACTGTACTTATAGCGGTGCGTGACAGCTCTTCTTCTCTGCCTGTTGCTGATAGTACTGTGGAACTTTTGTCATCTGGTGGGGCAGTACTTGCGACACGTGTGACAGGTAAAGGATCACTTTCTCAAACAGATTGGTCTGGTGGAGGAGGTCAAGCAACATCAACAAATGGCACAATGTATCAGAGCTCTGACGGTGCAGTGGATGTGGATAATCCAGATGGAGATGTAAAGCTCAATTATGTATTGGGTCAATACGAAACAGATGGAACACTCACCTCATCATCTTTTGACACCGGAGGGATTTCAAATTTTCAAGAAATAATATGGTCACCGATGGATCAGGCGACAAGTACTGGTGCAAATGCGGTGCGTTTTCAGATTGCAACCAATGATGATGGGGGAACTTGGAATTATGTCGGCCCGGATGGCACAAGCGCTTCATATTTCACTCCTGCAAATCGTACGATCAATGCGGCGCAGAGTGGTAAACGTTATTTACGATATAAACTTTATCTCCATACAGATGATACCAGTCGAACACCAAATATTTCCGATATCGCATTTACATTTACCGCATCATGCACTCCGCCAGGACAAGTTGTCTTTACAGGTCTTTCAAATGGTTCGTATCAGATAAGAGCAACGAAGACTGGGTATGAAACTCAGACTATACCTCTGACAATAAACAGCGGCTGGAAGCTTCAGGATATACTTTTAGTAGCCGAATAAACAATATGAAATACACTCGCGGGGTTACATTGGTCGAATTGGTTATATCTTCAGCAATCCTGGGGCTTGTTGCGGTTACATTTAGCACATTTGCACGAGATGTGTTTTCGCTAAACTTTTCTGCGCAAAATAATTTGTCTGCGCAACTCGATGCTCGTCACGTGATCAAACAAATGGTTTCTGAATTACGAGAAGCATCCCCATCATCACTTGGTGGATATCCGATCACGCTCGCTTCTACTTCAGCACTGACATTTTATAGCGATATCAACAATGATGGGAATAAAGAGAGGATTCGATATTATTTATCAGGGACTACGTTAAGGAGAGGACAGCTTACACCTACAGGCAATCCGTTGGTTTACGTGGAAGCAAATGAAAAGACGACTTCGTTGGTTTCAAATATCGCAAACGGAACTACGACGATGTTTACGTATTATCCGAGCACATTTGCAGGTACCACCTCTCCGCTTACCCAACCTGTTACTATTTCAAATATACGCATGATCACTATTAAGCTTATTATTGAGAAAGATGCTAATAAAAGTCCTACTCCACTGACCGTGACTACTTCGGTTACATTGCGCAATCTAAAAGATAATTTATGAACATGAAATATTTACAACGAGGTTCTTTGTTGATCCAAGCACTTGTGTTTGGAAGTATCGCAGCTGTATTGATTGGTGGATTGGTCTCATGGGCAGGAGTCAATATTAAAGCATCACGTCTTGCATTGTATCGTGAACAAGCTCTTCAGATTGCCGAATCAGGTATTGATTATTATCGATGGCACCTTGCTCATGCTCCCACAGATTATCAGGATGGTACAGGTACGAGTACTCCTTCGGTGCGACCTTTTTTTGATAAAGATGGAAATCAAGTGGGGAGTTTTACACTAGAGATTACTCCTCCACAACCAGGTTTTACGATTGTAACGATAAAATCAACAGGAAGAATAACCGAAGATCCATCAGTCTCTCGTTCTATAACTGCACGTTTTGCGATACCGTCTCTCGCAAAGTACGCAGTGGTCAGTAATGATAATATGCGTTTTGGTGAAGGTACAGAAGTGTTTGGCCCTATTCATGTTAATGGTGGTATTCGATTTGATGGTTTGGCGCACAATGTGATTTCTTCTTCACGTGATACCTATGATGACCCCGACCATACAGGAGCCAATGAGTTTGGTGTGCATACACATGTTACTGCACCTCCGGGGTCTGGTGTAAATGATACGTTTCGAGCAGCAGAAGCTCCACCAAATGTACTTGCGGCACGTGCTGACGTATTTGAGTCTGGAAGACTATTTCCGACACCTGCAGTAGACTTTGTGGGTTTGACCACTGATCTTGCATCGATTAAGGCCGATGCTCAGTCAGATGGAAGGTATTTTGCGTCTTCAGGTAGTCAGGGGTATCACGTGGTGTTTAAAACAGATGATACGTTTGATCTGTATCGTGTGACTGCGCTTCAGGCAGTGGGTAACAACTGTGCGAATACACAAAACCAAACAGGGTGGGGTTCATGGAGTATTCGTACGTCAGGTGGTGGAGGGCAGACACTTTTAGGAAACTACGCTATTCCTGCCAACGGCCTTATCTTTCTTGAAGATAACGTGTGGGTAGATGGGCAAATCAATAGTGCTCGAGTGACTTTGGCTGCTGGCCGTTTCCCTGATAACCCAGCAACACGACCAAGTATTTCAATCAATGCTAACTTGCTGTATACAAACTATGACGGTACAGATGTTATATCATTGATTTCTCAAGGTAATATAAACGTAGGCCAGTATTCAGCAAATAATTTACGTATTGACGCCGCATTGGTAGCTCAAAATGGTCGTGCAGGAAGGTATTATTACCAAACATCGTGCTCCGATGACAGTAAAACATCACTGACGTTGTACGGTATGATCGCCACAAATGTACGATACGGCTTTGCATACACAGACGGTACAGGATACGACACTCGAAACATTATTTATGATGCTAACCTTTTGTATGGCCCTCCACCGTCTTTCCCGCTTACTTCCGATCAGTATCAGATTATCTCTTGGGAGGAAACTCGGTAATTAAAAAAACCAGCGCATGCGCTGGTTTTTTTAATTACCGAGTTTCCTTGTCTGTGGTACTATATTTGTATGATGTTAAAAAAGAAAAAACTTGTGATCGGGAACTGGAAAATGAATATTTTTACTACTAAGGAGGCAAAGAAGCTCGTAGAAGGTGTTAAAAAGGGGAGTATGAAGGCTAAAAATACAGATGTAGTGGTTGCTCCACCGTTTGTCTACATGTCCGAGTTGAAACCTTTGGTTTCAAAGAAAGTGGCTCTTGGTGTACAAAATATATATGAAGATGTAGCGGGGTCATATACCGGTGAAGTTTCTGCTCAACACCTTTCCCAGTTTAAAGTTTCGTATGTGATTATCGGACACTCTGAGAGACGAGCGCGGGGAGAAAGTGACGCATCTGTGTCTAAAAAGATTACTCGTGCACTCGAGAACAAGCTTACTCCTGTTTTTTGTATTGGTGAGTCCGCTCGAGATGATCATGGGGAATATCTTACATTTATCAAAAATCAACTCACCCTCGGTTTTGCCGGTGTTTCCAAAATGCAGGTTGCTGATGTGGTGATTGCATACGAGCCAGTCTGGGCGATCGGTGCAAAAGAAGCAATGAACTCAACAGAAGTACATGAAATGACTTTGTATATCCAAAAGTGCATAAAAGAAATGTATGGTGCGATGATACCGATTCCACGGATCTTGTATGGAGGTGCGGTGACAGGAGATAATGCGAGAGAGATAGTAGAAAGAGGTTTTGTGGATGGTCTTTTGGTAGGACGAGAGTCTTTGAAAGTTGAGAACTTTTTAGCAATTATAAATGCGGTGGATGCAATAAAATAATTAATTTTTATGAACCTTCCAACAATAGAAGATGCAGGTGATATAGCGGGAAAGCATGTATTGCTTCGTTTGGATTTAAACACTCCGATTACTGACGGGAAAGTTGCAGACCCGTATCGTATTGATCAAGCGATTCCTACGATAGATATGCTTCGGCTCAAAAAGGCAAAGATTATTATCCTTGCTCACACAGAAGCGAAAGGGAATACCAGTCTGCATCCTATGTTTGACTATTTAAATGGTTTTATGAAAGTACAGTTTGCTGATAAACTTTTTTCTGCTGAGACTATAAAAATGATTGCTGATATGGAAGAGGGTGATGTGGTCATGCTTGAAAATCTCAGATCAGATGAAGGTGAAAAAGCAAATGATCCAGAATTTGCAAAAAAACTTGCCCAATATGGGGATCTCTATATCAACGATGCATTTTCAGTATCACACCGTAAGCATGCATCAGTAGTAGGTATTCCTGTACTCCTTCCGTCATACCTAGGACCGTTGTTTATTCATGAAGTAGAAAACCTTTCGAAGGCATTTACACCAACACATCCTTTCTTGTTTATTTTAGGTGGTGCAAAATTTGATACAAAACTCCCACTGATTCAAAAGTATTTAAGTAAAGCAGATCATGTAGTGGTCGTAGGTGCACTTGCAAACAATGTCTATACAACACAAGGTTTTGAGGTAGGTACATCTCTTGTATCAGAAGGTGAGTTTGGTATCGGACGCATGCTTGAAAATCCGAAATTTGTTGCTCCGACTGATGTGACGGTGAAAAAAACAAACGGTGCACTCTCTTTGAAAAAAGCAAATCAGGTAGAAGCCGATGAGTACATCGGGGATGTGGGACCGGAAACGATTGCTCATATTGAAGAGTTGGTGAAGAAGTCGTCTTTGATTGTATGGAATGGTCCACTCGGCAACTATGAAGCAGGATTTTTTGATAAGACAGAACAGCTTGCTCAGATCATCGCAGACAGCAAAGCGACCAGTATTGTCGGAGGAGGAGATACACTTGCATCTATCGAAAAACTCGGACTTATGGACAAGTTTTCATTTGTTTCGACAGCAGGTGGCGCAATGCTCGACTTTTTGGTAAATGAGACCTTGCCAGGGATTGAGGCTTTGACTAAATAGTGTTTTGGTGATTATATTGGTGACGGAGGCCGGAATGAAAAAGCCACTGTGGCACAGTTTTATTTTTCTAGTGGTTGCAGTTGGACCACTAGTGTATTTACTCTTTTTCTACAAGCGCCCGTAAGGGCGCTTTAAGTTACATATTTTCTTTAATCTTTTTCAAATTCCCTTCAAAATCTTTTGGATCTCCAGAAACTTCCTTGTTGGGGAATACCCAGATGTGAGCATGTTCTACATCTTCGCCGACAATTTTTGAGAGCACCCATTCCGTATTAAAAGCTTTTTGTTGGGCGAGGGCGATTCTTCTGACGATTTCAAAGTATTCACCAGCATTTGGTACCTGCCACACCCACCTATGATGCTTTTTTGGTATTACTTGTACATGCCCAGGGGACTGTGGGTGAATATCTAAAAAGGCAAAAAAGTCATCATCCTCATATACTTTATATGAAGGAATTTCTTCATTTACAATTTTGCAAAATATACAATCATTCATAGATACAGTATAGCATTTTTAAAAAACTCGTTGTGTTAAAATTACCACATGAAAAAATATGTTGTCCGGGAGCAGCTAGCGGATACGGTAAGAGAAAGTCTGAAAACATACCATCCAATTCTCCAAGAACTTTTGAGTGCACGAGGAATTAGAGAACAAGCTGAGGCTGAGTTTTTTATCTCACCTGATTTTTCTCGAGACATTCATGATC
Source organism: uncultured Candidatus Saccharibacteria bacterium (assembly GCA_964369145.1). Classification (GTDB taxonomy): domain Bacteria; phylum Patescibacteriota; class Minisyncoccia; order Phycocordibacterales; family DATDWN01; genus UBA910. The sequence continues at coordinate 1,959 of CAYJEE010000008.1, read as the reverse complement.
CGTATCTTTTGAAGGACATGACAAAAGCGGTGGAGAGAATTTTGCATGCACTCGAAGCAGGGGAGCGCATCGGAATATTTTCTGATTATGATGCGGATGGTATTCCGGGTGCGGTGGTGATTTCTGATTTCTTCAAAAAGATTTCATATGAAAACTATGAGGTGTATATTCCACATCGAAATGATGAAGGGTATGGGATGAGTCACGATGCGACAGATCTCTTTAAAAAAAATGGAGTCGCTCTCATTATCACAATTGATTGTGGTATTGCAGATGTCGCTGAGGTTGAGTACGCAAACTCTCTTGGACTTGATGTGATTGTCACTGATCACCATCTTCCACATGAAGTGTTGCCAGATGCATATGCAATCATCAATCCAAAACAACCAGGATGTGAATATCCAGAAAAAATGTTGTGCGGGTCGGGAGTGATATGGAAAGTTATTTGTGCAGTCCTTCAGCACAAAGAATTTAAGAAAAAATATTCTGTTACAGCGGGGTGGGAGAAATGGCTTTTGGATATGGTGGGACTCGCCACGTTATCTGACATGGTGCCACTTCGTGGAGAAAACCGTGTGCTCGCATCGTATGGCTTGCTCGTGTTGCGAAAGTCTCCACGACCAGGTCTACAAAAATTGTGTCAGATTTTGAAAATGAATCAGATACATCTCACCGAAGAAGACATTGGTTTTATGATTACTCCGCGTATCAATGCTGCATCTCGGATGGGTGTGCCTCGTGATGCATTTTTAATGCTCGGAGAAACTGATCCTGTGGAAGCGGGAATGATGGCAGAACATTTAAATGAAATTAATGATGAACGTAAGGGAGTGGTCGCCAGTATGGTAAAAGAAATTAAAAAACTAATTTCTGAACGCGAAGATATACTTGGTGATGTGATCGTATTAGGAAACCCAAAATGGAAACCCTCACTTCTGGGGCTGGTCGCAAACTCATTTGGTGATGAACACAATCGTCCCGTTTTTTTGTGGGGTCGCTCAGGTGAAGAAATGAAAGATGAAGACGGTCATGTGATTCTCAAGGGTTCGTGTCGAGCGGGTGGAGACACACATATCATGAAGCTCATGGAACATGCAAAAGATGCATTTCTTGATTTTGGTGGACATGCAGGCGCGGGTGGATTTTCGGTATCTCTGTCGACCGTGCATGAATTGGAGAAAAAATTAAATGATGCATTTAAGGAGCTTCGCAATGAACTTACGGAGCCGGAGCCTGTGGTGGTGGATAAAGAAATTTCCATCGATGACGTCGAGTGGAGTTTGTACAGTCATGTGGAAAAGCTTGCACCGTTTGGTATCGATAATCAGAAGCCACTTTTTCTTATTTCTGGTGCGGTAATCAGCAGTTTGAAACAATTTGGGAAAGAAAAGAATCATCTTGAGCTTACGTTTCACAAGAAGAATGGGAAGAGTGTGCAAGCTATTGGATTCTTCTCTGACCCAAGTAAATACAAGGTTACACTGGAATCGGGGCAAAAAATTAATCTCGTAGCGCATATAGAAAAATCAATGTTTCGCAATTTTCCTGAGTTGCGGTTGAGGATTGTGGATGTTATTTAAAGACTCGACATGTTACTTATTTTTAACGTCCTCGACTTTTGAGAGATGCCGCGCACTTTCTTTGACCTTCCGCAAACTCGCTTCGCTTCGGTCCTGAGTACAGGACTTGGTGCTCACGGTCTAGCAGAAAGTTCTGGCATCCCTAACAAAAGTCTGCGAATGTTAAAAATTAGTAACGGTGTCTCATTCACATTTTCTTTAAGTAAATTCTGATATAATGCATATATGAAATCAATTATATTCACTGACGGATCGTCGAGGGGTAACCCGGGGCCTGGGGGATGGGGTGCTGTTGTTGTCGAGGGTGATCATGTGATCGAACTGGGTGGTCGTGAAGGAAATACGACAAACAACCGTATGGAGCTCACTGCGGTGCTTG